>DAOTTY010000155.1:0-11854 GCA_034437575.1 Anaerolineae bacterium
GGCGTTGTGATCTGCATTGTTAATAGTTAGCGTAAGGGGTAGGCGGTATGTTTGGCAACCAGGAACACCGAAATTAGACGTGGCTTAAAATCGGTTTTGTAACGTGACATCCGTCCACATAACGCCGGAAAACATCCCACGTCACGGGTTTGCCACTATGCTGTAAAAAACGACACACCCGGAGGCAACCCCATTGCACCCTACACCGAACAAACGCCTACGCCGCTTATCGCTGGCCGCGCTGGTGATTGTGCTGGCGCTGCTGGCGGTGGTGTTCATACTGATTCTGATGGGGCCGTTTGTGGGTGGGGTGTTCTCTAACACCACCCTCTACGACTGTGCGGAGAACGGACGGTTCGTGCCCTGCCCCACGCCAGAGTGGTAACGGAGTTATGAAACTGTGCCCGCAACCCCGTCAAAGCGGAACATAATGGGCTGTGTTGGCGTCCTGCTGGTGTACCGGATTAGTAACGACTCAGGCACCCGGCTGAATTCCCCCATCCCCTAGCCCCTTACCCCCAAAATGAGGGAAGGGGTGGCGCTTTAGCGCCGGGGTGGGGGGCAAGCTGAGCAGTTACCCGGATTAGATACAGGAGCGAACCCCGATGAACGCGCCACTGGGCGCAAGGCTGCCCCGGCAACGGGTAATTAGCCCCAACAAGGGGCGAAGCAGCCTTGACGACAACGCCTTTTTCTCATCGGGGTTCGCAGCAGGTTGATGGGGGCATTCACTCCGCATTAACACACATCGGCGGCCCTTCCGGTGGGTACGTCCACGTTTCGCGGGCATCACTGCCAGCGGCCAATAGCTGAAACTCGTTATAAGTGGCAACCAGTGACGGGCAGTCCCCCAGGATTTCTGCCGCCTGCCCCTGCAAATACCAGCACTCAAAAATGCGCTGGTTGGGGGGCACGTTCTGGCGCACTTGCAGCGTGGAACACTGGTTGAGTGTGTCACGGGCGGCGGCGTAATCCCCCCCCAAAAAGTACAGCCGCCCCAGCCGGTACCAGCCAGCGGGCAAAGTAGGCGCGTGTTGGGTGATCTGCTGGCAGTATTGCAGGGCGCTGTCCCGCTCACCGATGCCCTCCGTCATTTCACACAGGCGCAGCCGGGCTTTGGTGTTGGCCGGGTCCAGGTTCACCACCCGCAAATAGGCGCTCTCGGCGATGTCCGGGTCGCTTACCTGCCGCGCATACAGCGCCCGTTCATAGTACAGCGGAATCATGGTGTCGTAGTCCGCAATCAGCGCGGCCATCTGGTCGCCCGCGTCTGCATACTGGCCCAGGTCTGCTAAGCTAATGGCCAGCGCCCGCCGCGCATCAAACCGCTGGGAGGTATTCGCATCGTTGGCGATGGCGGCTTCACTCTCGCGCCGGGCCACATCGAAGCTGCCCGCCCGTGCATAGGCCAGCGCCAGCGCCGTCCGGGCCAGCGTGTGATTCGGGTCATCATCTAAAGCGGCTTCGGCGGCGTTCACGGCAGCCTGTGCCTGCCCGTTGGCTTGCAGCGCAAACGCATACGCCGCCTGCACATCGGCTGAATCGGGCAGGCGGTTGGCGGCGTCCGCCGTTATCGTGAGCGCGTCGGTCACGTCGGCGGCGTTGTCAAAATCCACATAACTGCGATAGACCAGCGCCCGCGCCAACATCAGCAGTGCCGCCCCGTCCTGGGGGTTGGCCTGTACAGCGGCCCGCCCCTGCGTAACCGCCGCATCCAGGTCGCCCGCTTCAAAGGCCAGTTCAGCAGCGCGGCCCGCATCGGCTGTGGGCAAAAACAGCGATGCCACATCGAACGAACTGTCCCGGCTCAGGCTGATACCGATCAACAGCACGTTGATGCCAATGCCCAACCACAACACAATCGGCCACCGACTGCGGCCCCTTTTTGACCGGTAACCTGAGTAACGTTTACGTCCCATAATGTGCGCCTCAATTTCGCCAACGGTATTTAATCTGCCCATGTTTGTCATAAATATTAACGTGACAGACGCCGGGGCGCACGGCCAAACCTAAAATCGCCGCTAAAAATTCGCGTTCGCATCTGTCATAAACACAGTATTGGGTTATAATGAAGGGCGCTGAAGTTTGCGTTGTGCAGCAATATCTATAAGTCATAATATTTACGAAAGTATCTGTCACATTACAGGTCAAATATCGTATGCGTAAGCCCGAACTATACAACCTGCTTTTGACTGGCTTGGTTGGCCTTTGTGGGGGGCTGCTTTTAACGGGACTGACGCGCCTACCCGTAACCGAAAGCTACTCCAGATTTGGCTACTACCCCCTTATGGCCGGGCTGGCCCTGAGTACGGCTGGATTGGCCCTGATGCTGGTGGTCGTGCGCCGGTCAAACCATGCCCACAACCGCGGCCACCAGCAGCGGCAGCGCATCCTGGCAAACCTGAGCGAAGCCGTGGTTGAGTTTGATAAGCAGCACATCATCCGGGGGTGGAACGCCGCCGCCGAGCGGATGTACGGCTATTCAGCAGCACAGGCCATCGGGCGCAACGGCAAAGACGTTTTGAAAACCGAGGTGCTGACTGACACCTACCTGAACCTGATTGAAACTGTGAACGAGACTGGCTATTGGCACGGGGAGTTTGTCCAATACCACCAGGATGGCACCGCCCTACGAACCGCCGCCAACCTGATTGCCCTGTACAACGAACAAGGCAACATTCGCGGCTACACAGCCCTGATGCTGGAAATCACCGAACAGCACGAAACCCGCCAGCGTTTGCAGCTTAATGAAGCCCGCCTGGACGCCTTTATTGGCAGCGCTCAGTTGGCTATGCTGGTGGTCAACAAACACTGTAAAGTCACGTTTGCCGGGGGCCGCGACCTGAGCCGGGTCGTCAGCGCGGCGCAACCGGAGGGCCAACCTGTTCATGCTCTGTTCCCCCCGGCCAACCAGCAACAAATTCGCCAGCACGTTTTAGAAGCGCTCGACGGGCACAGCATCACCACCATTATTGAGGTAGACCCGTGCGTGTTCGGTGTGCGCTTCAGCCCCATCTATTGCGGCGACGGCACAATTGGTCATGCTGCCCTGGTCGTCACAGACATCACCGAACACCAATACATGGACACCATGTTACAGCGCTATGCCATCCGCCTGGAAACGCTGCGGGTGATTGACGAGGCTGTGTTGGCATCTGCCACGCCCTGTGAAATTGCTACCGTTGCCCTGGACTATCTACCGTTTTTGCTGCCCCACATCGTCGCTGCCCTGTTCACCTACGATGCAAGCACAGGTTGGCACCCCACCGCCTTTCACGACACGCTGCACCGCGTGCAGATGGCACGGTTGGAGCGCGTTATGCCGGGGGTGCTGGGCACCCTGGCCCCCACAGACGCCGCCCAACATACCGTCTCAATCAAAGAAGCAGGCAGCCCCGTTGAATACCTGTTTAACGACCTGGGGCTGCCTTTTGTGCAGGTGGTACCGCTGATGTACATGCAAGAAACCATCGGCGTGCTGCTGCTGGGCGTTAGCCAGGAGCAGGCCCTGAACGACGAACAGCTTCAGTTTTTGCAAGAAGTCGCCCATACCCTGGCCCTGGCCCTCCAGCACGCCAACCTCAACCAGCAGGTCAAGTCTTACGCTGCCAAGCTGGAAAGTAACATGCTGCAAGTGATGAACAAAGAATACCTCACCCAAAGCCGCTCCGAGGCCATCCTGGACAGCATCTCCGACGCCGTCATCTTCACGGATGCAACAGGCACTATTCGGCAGGTGAACCCGGCCCTCACGCTGATGTTTGGCTATGGGGATGGCGATGTCATCGGCCAGGATGTGACTGCCCTGGCGTGCAAACTCGAACAGCCCCGGCTGCGACAGGTGATTGATGAAGTCTTGGCCGAAGACACCCCCCAACGGCTTGAACTGACCATGAAGAACCAGGCCGGGGGCGTCTTCACGGCGGATATTGCCATTGCCGCCATCAAAGATATATACAGCAGCCTGGGCGGGTTGGTGCTCAACCTGCGTGATGTGACGGAAAATCGCCGCATTGAAGAAAACCTGCGCCGCAGCCTGGAGGCCGAGCGCGAACTGGGTGAACTGCGATCACGGTTCGTTTCCACCGTCTCGCACGAATTTCGCACCCCGCTGACGGTCATCGGGTCATCTACCCAGTTAATTGAAATGTACGCCGAGGCCAACGGCAATGCGGATATTGCCCGGCACATTGGGCGCATTCAGGACTCAATCGGCGTTATGGAAAGTATGCTGAACGATGTGACCACCCTCCAAAAAAACCAGCATCGCGCCACTGTAGCTATGGCCCCGCTCGACCTGGTAGCCCTTACGCGCACAGCCATCGCAGACATCCAGTTCGCCACCCAGTCCCGGCACCACATTCACCTACACATCACTGGCACCCCCATACCGCTGCTGGCCAGCAAAGGGTCTATCAATCACATCGCCACCAACCTGATTACCAATGCCGTGAAGTACTCGCCGGAAGAAAGTACCATTGATGTCGAAATTGCGTACAATGAGAACAAGGTCGCCCTTACGGTGGTGAACCAGGGTGAGCCGATTGCCCCTGCGGAGATGGATAACCTGTTTGAGCCGTTTTATCGGGCGTCTAACGCAGGCACCCGGCCCGGCACCGGGTTGGGCCTATCTATTGTTAAACAAGCGGTAGACAGTCATCAGGGCACAATAGAAGCGTTCAGTAACGAACGGAAGGGCACTTGCTTTAGGGTGACCCTGCCGCTGCATCATGAACTGGTAGGCGAATACGAAGAAGGACAAACCACATGACAACTGTATTAGCCATTGAAGACGAAAGCTCAATCCTCGATAACATTCTAGAAATTTTACGTCTTGGTGGGATGGACGCGCACGGTGCGATGGATGGGTTGGAAGGCATTGAAAAGGCGTTTAAGCTCAACCCCGACCTGATTTTGTGTGACATCAACATGCCGGAGATGGACGGGTACGGTGTTTTGATGGAAATCCGCTCTGACCCACGCACCAGCCACATCCCGTTTATCTTCCTCACCGCCTACGTAGACCGCCCCTTCCAGCGGCGCGGGATGAATATGGGCGCTGCCGACTACCTGACCAAGCCCTTTAACGCCAAAGAACTGCTAGACACGGTAAAAGCCCAGCTCGAAAAACACGAAGAACAAGAGGCCCGGCGAACGGCAGAGGTTGAGCGCCTGCGTAACAATATGGTGATGGCCCTGCCCCACGAACTGCGGACGCCGCTGACGGGCATCATTAGCTGTGCCGATATTTTGCTGATGGACTTTGACGACCAGATCACGCCTGACATCGGGCGCATTGAGCAAATGCTGCGGATCATTCACCGCTCTGGCCAGCGGTTGCAGCACCTCATCGAAAATTACCTGATCTACTCGCAAATCGAACTGTATACCAGCGACCCGGAAAAAATGCCGCCCCTAACACGCGGCGAGGGGTTAGCCTTCCCCACATTGGTGACCAAAGACGTTGCCGCAGACGTGGCTGAGTCCGTCCAGCGTGCCGATGACCTGACCATCCGCAAATCTGTTGATGCCGAAGTGAAGGTTACGCGGGCCAATCTGGTCAAGATTGTGTCAGAACTGGTGAGCAATGCCTTTAAGTTCAGCGCAGAAGGCAAACCCGTCACCGTCGAAACCGACATTGACGACGGCGAGTTCCGCCTGCGTGTGATTGACGAGGGGCGGGGCCTATCCAAAGAGGCGATTGCCATCCTGGGGGCCTACATGCAGTTTGACCGCAGCATCTACGAGCAGCAGGGCATCGGGCTGGGCCTGATTATTGCCAAACGGCTGGCCGAACTGCACGGCGGGCGTTTGCTGGTAGACAGCACCGAGGGTGAGGGCACAACCATCACGGTTTACCTGCCGCTGATGCCCCAAACAACCGAGGTCTAACGCCCCACAGGCTCTCGTTTTTCACGGGGGGGGTAGGGTCCGGTCATGCCTGGGTTAGCGGTGGCTCATGTTTAGCTTACATGCTTAATGCGGGCCTGTGTGAACGGGAGCGTGACCGACCTATGCGCTTGGCGACACAGTGCCGGTACGCCTCCCCCTCATTCAACCCGGCGCTATTTCACCACCCCCCCCAGGGCACAAATTGGAACGCTTGTGCTAAGCTGGTGTAGGCAAACCGCCGCGCCTGCACTATAATTCACCCAGGCAAATAACCGTTAGCAAAGGCACCGTCTTGAACCCACCCAAGCGCATCGGGGTTGTGGCCCATGCCCGCCGCCCTCAGTCCATTCCCACCGCAGAGCGCATCGTGGCCACCTTAGAAGCCCACGCTATCGACACCTGGATGAGCATCCGCTGGGACAAAGCCAACCATACCGAGCTAGAAACCCCCACCGACCTCGTGATTGCCATCGGCGGGGACGGGGCCATGCTGCGGGCGGCCCGCACCTGTGCTGCGTATAACATCCCGGTGCTGGGGGTGAATATGGGCTACCTGGGCTTTTTGCCAGAGGTCAGTTCGCCCGACGATTGGGATCAATATGTGGAGCGGTTGGTGCAGGGCGACTACTGGATTGAGCGGCGTATGACGCTGGAAGCCACGGTTTTGCGGGCCGATGAGGTGCTGGCCAACGGCACCGCCCTCAATGACGTGGTGATTAACCGCAACCGGGCATTGGGCACCGTGCTGCTGCAAACCTACATCGACGGCCATTGGGCCACCACCTACCACGCAGACGCGCTCATTATCGCCACCGCCACCGGCTCAACGGCCTATGCACTGGCGGCGGGCGGGCCGATTTTGCCGCCGGAATTGCATAACATCCTGCTGCTGCCTGTGGCCCCCCACCTCAGTATGGATCGCCCATTGGTGCTGAGCGAGGGGGCCAGCGTGCAAATTGTGCTGTCACCAGAGCGGGGCAGCGACGTTATTGTGGTGGCCGACGGCACGCCCATTGCCGACATGCAGCCCGGCGATACCGTTATCATCCGGGCGGGCAAAAACGTGGGCCAGTTTGTGCGGATGCGCGACCGCAACTACTTCTACCGCTCCCTGCTTGACCGGTTAGAGCCGCGCCAGCCCACCCGCGCCACGCCCAAGCACCTGAAAATTGACCTGAGCGCGTTTGAGTAGGGGCGATTCTAACGAAGCCCGCCGTACATTCACCTTCGATTTCCGGTAATATGAAACACAACGACGAGTCAGTGAGTGAGACAAGCCACAACCATCATGACCAACCAGGCCGAGGCTGAAAAAACCTTTGGAAACCCGCCCCTCCCCGTTGAAGACGTGGTGGATGCGGAAGGCAATACCTACTGTCAGGTTCACCCTGACCGCGAAACCGGGCTGCGCTGCAACAACTGCACGCGCCTGATGTGCGCCAAATGCGCGGTGCATACGCCGGTGGGCTACCGCTGCGAACAGTGCGTGCGCCAACTGGAAGACCGTTTCTTCAATGCAGATCAGTTGTATTACATCCGGTTGGGCGCGATAACAGCGCTGCTGGGGGGCATTGGCGCATATGTTGCGAACTTTATCGGCTTCTGGCTGTTCATCATTTTCATTGCGGCGGGGGCGGGCAGCATCATCAGTGAGGTGGCCACCCGCTACACCAAAGGCCAGCGCGGGCGCTACGCCGGGGAAGTGGCCGCAGGCGGTGTGGTGTTGGGCGTGCTAACCCTGGCTGTTGTGCTGGGCATATCCTTCGGCCTGACGGCAGAGGCACGGCTGGCACAGCAATTCGGCCCGGAAGGTGCCGCGTTGTTCATTCAACAGCAGGGCGGCATTCTGTCGCTCATTGCCAATGCCATTTTTGGCTACCTCACCCGCTTCACGATACTACTTTACACAGGCATTACCGCCTTTACCGTTTACGGGCGCTTTAACATCTATGGGGGCCGCCGCTGATAGCCCAGTGCCAGGGGCACGCCAACCCCCCTGCAACAGATTTTGCGGGGTAACACACACGGGCAATACGGGCAAAATGAGTGGCCTGCGGCACGCATAATCGTTTTAACAAACGTCGAGACACGACGACCGACCAGCCAACAGGACGATAGCACATGCTGGAAGAAATCCGCATTACCAACTTTGCCATCATCGAATCGCTGGAACTGCCCCTCACACGCGGCTTAAATGTGCTGACGGGCGAAACCGGCGCGGGGAAATCCATCGTCATAGATGCCGTTGAACTGCTGCTGGGCGGCAAGGCCGACCCCACCATGATTCGGGCCGGGGCAGACAAAGCCACCATCGAAGGCACCTTCCAAGCCAGGGCAGAGGTGCGCCCCCAGTTACACACCGTCCTGGCGCGGGAAGACCTGCTGGACGAAGATATGCCCGATGTACTCGTCCTCACCCGCGAAATCCGCAAAAACGGGCGCTCGTCTGCACGGGTGAACGGCACCACCGTCAGCCAGGCCGTTTTGAACGAAATTGGCAGCTTTTTGGTTGATATTCACGGCCAAAGCGAACACCTTTCGCTGCTGCGGCCTGCTGGCCACATCGACCTGCTGGACCGCTACGCCGGGCTGCTGAGTGAGCGCAGCACCCTTGCCGACGCGGTGACAAAACTCAACAACCTGCGCCGCGAGATCAAAACCCATGAGCGTGACAAAGACGACATCGAACGCCGGGCAGAGCGCCTGCGCCGCGAAGTAGAAGAAATCGAAGCGGCCCAACTGGAACCGGGCGAAGACGACGACCTGCGTAACGAGCGCAGCCGCCTTGCCAACAGCGAACAGCTTGCCACCCTCACCGCGCAGGCGTCCGTACTGTTAGACGGCGACGACGCCGCCGACGAGCTTGGCTCCGCTGTGGATATGCTTCAGCAGGTGGCGCTGATCTTAGAGAAGCTGGCCGCGATTGA
Organism: Anaerolineae bacterium; assembly: GCA_034437575.1. Lineage (GTDB taxonomy): Bacteria > Chloroflexota > Anaerolineae > Aggregatilineales > Phototrophicaceae > DAOTTY01. Next base: position 8,820 of record DAOTTY010000155.1, read on the forward strand.
CGAAGACCTGAACGAAGACGCCACGCTGGCCAACACGCTGGCCGATCAAGCGGCAGAGTTGGCGCTCACCCTGCGCGACTACGCCGAAGAAGTGGAATATGACCCACGGCGGCTTGATGAAATCGAAGAGCGGTTAGAACTCATTAATGGGCTGCGGCGGCGCTACGGCATCATGATTGAAGACGTGATCGAACACGCCGCCCGTGCCCGCACCGAACTGGCCGCCATCGAAACCAGCGACGAACGCATGGAAGAACTGCGTAAGCAGGAAAAATCCCTGCTGGTCGGGTTGGGCGCGATGTGTGGCCGCATCAGTGAGGCCAGAGCAGCGGCAGGCGTCAAACTTGCAGAGCGCATCGAGACGGAACTGCAAGACTTACGCATGGCGGCGGCCAGGTTCTCGGTGCAAATTGAGCAGACAGATGCCCAAAACGGCTGCCCCGTTGGTGACCGCACGCTCAAGTTTACCGAAACCGGCGTCGATAAGGTCGAGTTCATGATGAGTGCCAACCCCGGCGAACCCATGATGCCACTGGCCAAAGTTGCCTCCGGCGGTGAAACAGCCCGCATCATGCTGGCGCTCAAGCGGGCGCTTACCCTGGCCGACCCGACCGACACGCTCATCTTCGACGAGATTGACCAGGGCATCGGCGGGCGTTTGGGCAGGGTGGTGGGCGAAAAGCTGTGGCACCTGAGCAGCAAGCATCAGGTAATGGTGGTGACGCACCTGGCCCAACTCGGTGCCTATGCTGACGCGCACTTCCGCGTGGAAAAACGCCTTATCAACGAGCGCACCTCCACGCATATTTACCGCCTGGACGATGACAAGGCCCGCACAGACGAACTCGCCGCTATGCTGGGCACAATGGGCGAATCGGGTGAGCAGACGGCGCGTGACCTGTTGGCGGCGGCTCGTGGCTACAAGCAAGAGGCCAGCAGCGTGCAGCCTTAACCAGGCATCATGAGGGCACAATGGCCTGCTCATGGGTGGCCAGTTGCGGTTAGAATAGAGGCCATTGTTGGTCAGCATTTGGGATAAGCCGTGCATTACATCATGCGCTTGAGCGCTGTTGTGGCCGCAGTCGGGCTGTTAGCTATCGCGGCGGCAGTGCAAACAGGCGCGGCCCGCCCGGCAGCGCCCCTGTTCGCCTATCTGCACGATGTGCCCCGCGCTCGCTACGAAAAACTGCACCTGGTAGACCCGCAAACCGGCGTCCATATGGGGCGCGGGCGCGTGGAAAAGCGCGGTGCCGCCTACTGGACGCAGGACGGGCGCGGGGTGGTGGTGCCGCTGGCCCAACTGCGCGGCGAAGACGGCGTGTACACGCTAGACGACGGCTGGCGCATCGTTGAGGTTGATGACGCCCCCGGCACCTCCCCACTCCCCCACCAGCCGCAAGACTATCACCTGATGGCACAGCTCAACGGCACAAATGACTGGAACGTCCTCCTGATGGACACAGCCACCCGTGAGGACACCCCCATCGCGCCGCTACAGCGGCTCTACAGCAACCCGATGCTGGTTTGGGCACCAGACGAGCGCCATGTGTTCGCTGTTTTGCAAGACGCCGACGCGATGCGTACCGGTGTGGTCGATTTGCAGGCCCAAACGCTCACCATCACAAACATCTACCCGGCAGGCTCACGCTATGAGCGCGAGTTTTACAGCCCGGATGGCAGCTACGCCGCGATGGTTTGGGGCGATGGCAACGGCAACACCGAACTGCACCTGATCCACCTGGCAACGGGGCACACCCGCGTGATAGAGCGGGGCATCATGGTGGTTGATGTGGTGGGCTTTCGCCCGGAAGCTGGCGAGTAATGCCCTGGAACGGCGAATATGAACCCACGCGGCCCCCATCCCTCACCCTGGGCACCGCCGTCCCCGTAATGGCGCTGCTGCGGCTGACTTCCGGGCTGGTGACGGGGCTGCTGCTGGTGGGGCTGGTTATGCGCGGCTTGGGGCTGCTGCTGCCCGCCACACCGCTGCTGGCCTACACCGTTCCCCTGGCCTCCGGGGAGATGGTTTACCGCCTGAACCTGGTTGATGTGCAGCGCGGCATCCGGCAGGCAGTGCCGGGGCGGCCTACGTTCACAGCGGCCCGGTGGCTGCCCGATGGCAGCGGGTTTGTGGTGCGGCCCCCTAATGGCGACCCGTTTGCGATAACCCTGAGCGGGTTGCAGCGCCCCCCCACCGAGCGCGAATTGCGATTGCTGCACAGCAGCCCCGCCCCCGACGGCAGCGCCTATGTGGAAAGCCGCGCCGGGCAGTTGTTGGTCTACCATCCTGACTGGATTGTGCAGGGTTACCCGCTGGCCGAAGGGCGGGCGCTCAATGTGCGGGATATTGCCTGGTCACCCGACAGCCGCCGCCTCGGCCTCATTATCCAGGCCGAAGGCAGCAGCGAACTGCGCGAGGTGGCCGTCGTTGATATTCAATCTGGCCGTATGCAAATCATGACCGCCCAGGCGGGCCTTTACACCGACCTTAGTTGGACGCCTGACGGCGAACGGCTGGCGTTTATCCAATCGCCGTCACGAATCCATGTGTTGGGCATGGCCGCTGCTGCTGGCCTCACCGTTGATGCCCAGGCCACTGTGGATACACTGGCCTGGGCACCTGTGGGCAATGGGCTGGTTTATGCCACCCGTGACGGAGCCATCTATCGCGTAGCGTCTGTTGCCCAGGCACCTGACCTGCTGCTGGATGGCCTGGACAGCAATACGGAACTGGTCTGGTCAGCCGATGGGGACTGGCTGGCGGTGAGCAACGGCTCGCTGGTGGTGCATGACCTGTGGTTGTATCACCTGCCCACGCGCCGCGCTGTGCAGGTACAGGCAGGTACCCCGGCGCAGGGCGTCATTGGCTGGCAGCCGTGAGTGAGCGCTCGCGTCAGTAGGTAATTGAGTCGTCGTCATCGTCGCGGGCGGCAGGGCAAACGCTAGTTTGTGGCTGGGGGGTATGATAGCATTGAGGATTAGTGTTTGCCTCACCTCCGAGGGGAATTTATGAACAACAACCAGACCGCTTCATC
>DAOTTY010000156.1:0-23150 GCA_034437575.1 Anaerolineae bacterium
GTCAACAAGGTGGTAGGGGGCTGTAGTGTGGGGTGCATTTCAGATGATTGGCGATGACGCCCTCACCCCCTTCTCCCAACCACCGCTTCGCGGCTAGGCGAGGGGTTTTGCCGCAGGCGGCGGGGTTCTCCTCCTCATTTTGCGGTTAAGGGGGGTAGAGGATGAGGGTATTTAAGCAAGTCCCCGCGTCGTTGAGAGTTTTGCTGTTTTTTACAATTGGCTACCAATGCCAGAAGCGATAGACGTACTGCAAGCCCTTATCGCGCACCTCATGTTGACGCTGAACAACGCGAGTGTCGTACAGGCGCTTGAGGCGGTTGCTGGCCGTGTTGACGGCACTCCCAAGCACCTCGGCAAGCTGCGGCGCGGTCATCTGGTCACCTTCTGCAATCATTTGCAACGTTTCGCGCAGGCTGCGCTCCAGTTGGCCGATAAGCTGCCAGCCGCCGTCGTCATCCACAGCTAAGATGGCCAGCTTCAGGTTTCGCAGGTGAATCACCGCGTTGATGTTCTTGAATGAGTCTTCCGTCAGGCCCATCAGCAGCAGCGTGTGTTCGCCGTGCTTGCCTGCTGTAATGGTTTCGTACAGCCGCACGATGGCCTCATCAGCGAAGGATGCGTCAATGATCTGCTGCGGTGGGAAGACCAGCACAAGCGGTTCGTTGTCTTGGGTTTGGCTTAACGCACTCAGCAGGATGTCGTAAGCCGCTTCACCTTTTGCCCGCGTGAGGAAGAGCCGCTTGGGTAGGGCGAGTTCTGCGCTCAATTGTGCCACGTTGTATCGCATTGGTAATCTGCCTTATGGATTCACATAACCCCTCAAACTGTTCATGTATTTTATGTGAATCTATGTCCACAGTCTATGCCAGATGCGAGGCGGCGTTAAGGAACACTCACACATTTTTTGTGAAAAGGTTGTTAAATCCCTACCGGGTACGCAACCAGCAGGGATTTGTGGGTTATTCCGGGGTGTAGCCGGTGTTGAGGTCGCCGGTGTTAAGCGCGGTCCGGGTTTCTTCCAGCAAGGTGACGACATCGGCAGGCACGACAGCTTCAAAGTCGTGGAAGGGTGCCAGGCTGATTGGGCCGGTGTAGTTGCCAGATGGCGGGCTGTCGTCAAGAATTTGCACGATTACTTCATCCACCGCACGCGGGATGTTCTTCACAGCACTGGAAACGAGGCACGGGCGGGCATCGCGCACGGTGAACCACTGGTCGGTATCCACGCCGATGCAGTAGCGCGGGTCGTCTTCGGTGGTGCGGTTGGCCACCGCCACGATGGCCCCGTTGCCAGTGTCGCCCGCTGCTGCAAATACCACGTCGGCGTCGGCGTCGATGTGGGCTTCAGCCGTGGCTGCGCCCCACGCCAGATCACGAAAGCCAGTATCCAGCGGGCCGGGGTAGAACTCGGTTAGCACGGTGATGTCGGGATTGACGGACAGCGCGCCTGCCTCGTACCCGGCGGCAAACGCGACAACTGGCTCAACGACATCGGGGCCGTATACGCCGCCAATTGTCCCCGTTTCCGATAGGCTGGCGGCCAATACCCCGGCCAGATACCCCGCCTGATCGTTGGGGAACACGACGCCTGTCACGTTGGGCACCGCTTCTACCTGGAACTGATCGACACCGATAAAGTGAATATCGGGGAAATCCGCAGCGATGGCTAGCGTTGGGTCACTCATCTGGATGCCGACGGTCACAATGATGTTATGCCCGGCCTCGGCCAGTGTCGTGATGCCAGCCTGATACTGCTCAATTGACTCGGCTTCGTCGGCAGTGAAGGCCAGCCCCAACCGCCCGACAGTGGCGCTTAGCCCGGCATAGGTAACCTCATTAAACGACGCATCTTCAAGCCCGCCCACATCGGCCAGCATGGCCACGCTCACCGTTGAGGCTGGCACACTGGGTTGGCGGGTAGGCTCGGCAGCACTACATGCTACCAGCAAAACAGAACAAACAAGACTGAGCCAAAGCACTTTCATTGACATAACCTGACCTGCGAAGCTCCGTGTATATAGATGCACAAGGTTAGTACGTCGGGACGGCGCTCAGGCTGCCCGCAACGTCGAAATACGGGGTGATGCGCGTCCAACCCACCTGACCCGTCCGGTCGAGGCGTACATAAATCCAGTAGGTGATGTCGCGCTGGTCGATGCGGGTGCGGCCCAGTACCTGCATGGATGACCCCTCATCAAAGCGAGCGACGAGGGGCGCACTGCCTGCCGGATACAGGTAAATGTTGCTTTTGAAGCGGGAGACAGTGCTGACGCCTGTGTTGTCTGTTGTGATACCGTCGAAGGGGTTGGCAACCGGGACAATGTCCAGAATGAACCCACGCACATCCACGAACCTGCTGGAAACCCACCCGGTGCGTAAGTCGATGATGCTGTTAGGTGGCCTGCCGACTTCGACTTCATACTCAATGAGATACCACGTAAAGCGGCTGCCGGGGGGGACGTATTCGCCCACGATGTTGTACTCAAAGCCGGGTTGGGCAATGTTTTCCAGGGTGGCACCCACAAACGGCCCCGACCGTATCGCCAACCCACCAACAGACGTGTCTACTTCAATGCGGGGTGCCCCCAACTGTTCGCGGCGTAGCTGATTGAGATCGGCGGTGGGGATAGGTGTCGGCTGTTCTTCCGGTGGGGGGGCAGCGCCACTCTCTGTAAACGAAATCTGATATTCCTGGCTGCCTGAGATGCCGTTGTTGTCCGTTGCGACGACGGTAAACGTCAGGGTGCCTGCCCCGCTGACGGTGCCGCTTAGCACGCCGGTTGAACTATCTAGCGTGAGTTCGGCGGGCACAGTGCCTTCAATGACGTAGGTGTAGGGGGCTTCGCCGCCGCTGGCGGTGATCGTTACGGAATAGGCAACGCCTACGGTGCCAGCGGGCAGGGCTTCTGGCGTGAGGGTGATGGTTTGGAAGTGGGCGCGGGCGATGGGCGGCCCTATCACGGCAAACAGCGCAGCCAGGGCCAGCACGCCCGCAATGATCCCCGGCCAGGGCTGGCGTGTGCGTTGGGTCATCCGGCTACCTGTTTGCGTTCTTGGGCGTGGCGCATCACATAGGCGTGAAAGGTGTCCATCAGGCGGTGACTGTGCGGCCCGACGGTACCGCCGCCGTAGGTGTGGTCATCTAGCTGCACAACGGGCACCACCTGCTTGTTCGCCGCCGTGATAACGACCTCATCCGCTTGCAGCAGGTCGGTGTAGGGCAGGGGGCGCTCGATGACGGTGTAGCTATCGGAGAGAATTTCTAGCACACGCCCGCGTGTGACCCCCGGCAGCATGTCTGTTTGCGGGGTGATGACGGTATCCCCGTAGAAGGCGAAGACGTTGGTGGTGGTGCCTTCGCGCACGTTGCCGTCACGGTCGGTGTACAGCGCTTCGACGGCGTTTTCGCGGTGAGCCTGTTTGAGCGCGATAATCGCGGGGATGTAGTTCAGGCTTTTGGCACCGGGCAGGTAACGTTCTTCTTGCACGGTGATGACCTTCACGCCGTTGGTGTACCACTCGGCGGGCAGCGGCTTGAGCGGCTCCACATACACCAGCAGGCGCGGGTTGTCACCCGGCATGAGGAAGTTTTCGCTGTCACCACCAGTGACGATAATACGGATGTTGGCTTCGTCAAAGCCGTTGCGCTCAACTGTTTCGTTGACGATGGCGGCAATCTCATCATCGGTCCAGGGAACGTCCAGTTCGATAACTTTGGCGGAGTTCCGCAGGCGGGTGATGTTGCGCTCTAGTTGAATCGGTTTGCCGTTGTAGGTGCGGAAGAAGTCGAAAACGCCGTAGCCGCGCACTACTGCGAGATCAGTAACCGGTAAAACTGACTCGTCTGCGTTCAAGAATTCGCCGTTTATGAAATATGTCTTTCGCATAATTATGAGAGCCTCCGAAATACGATAAATTATTGTACCTGTTTCCTTTCATTTTGTCGGCTATTTCGTTGTGTTTCTGCTAGAATAGGCTTCATAATGCTGAAATTATATGCCTAATTTACGGGAGCTTCACCGATGAACGTCAACTTTTTACAGCGCGGCGACATTCACATTGTCGAGATTATAGGTGAGATGAACTCTGATACCTCCAATAAAATCTATGAAACCATCATCAGCCACATTGACCCGCGTGAGCAGGTCGTGCTGGACATGACGAAGGTGCGCTACGTGTCTAGCGCGGGGATTCGGGCACTGCTGCTGCTGTACCGCTCGCTGTTGGATGGCGGCGGTAAGGTTGTGCTGGTCGGCCTGTCTGAAGAACTGGAAGAAGTGCTTTCAATTACGGGCTTTCTGGAGTTTTTCCAGACGCAGCACACGGTCGATGCTGCGGTTCGGGCGATTCAGTAGCGCAAGGGTCAACCGATGACTGAGATGGGCGGTACGTCTGACCGGATTGACTTTTACCCCACACACGAATATCAGGGCTATCAACTGCGCGTTGGTAAACCAATCCCGTTGGGGGCCAGTGTAATGTCAAGCGGCATCAACTTCAGTGTGTATTCCAGCAACGCGACTGCCTGTAAGCTGGTGCTTTTCCGGCGTGGCGAGCGTGACCCGATGATTGAAATCCCCTTTCCGCCGGAGTTTCGCATTGGGCACATCTTCGCCATGAAGGTGTTTGACTTGAACCCGGAAGAAATTGAATACGGCTACCGCATGAGCGGCCCTTATCAGTCACGGTTGGGCCATCACTTTGACCCGTCAAAAATTTTGATGGACCCCTATGCCCGTGAAGTTGGCGGGCGGGATGTGTGGGGCGAAGAACCCGACTGGGAGTCGCCCTACCAGCACCGGGCACGGGTGAGCAACGACGACTTTGACTGGGGCGACGACCGCGCCCCGCACGTCCCCATAGAAGACCTTATCATCTACGAGATGCACGTTCGGGGCTTTACAGCGCACGAGTCATCTGGGGTGAAGCACCCCGGCACGTATGCCGCCATTCGCGCCAAAATCCCCTACTTGAAGGAACTTGGCGTGAACGCCGTTGAACTGATGCCCATTTTCGAGTTTGACGAGTTCGAGTACAGCCGCGTGAACCCGTTCACGGGTGAGCGCCTGCTGAACTACTGGGGCTACAGCACGCTGGGCTTTTTCGCGCCCAAGGCTGGTTATGCCGCGACGGGCAGGCTGGGGATGCAGGTAGACGAACTGAAAGCAACCATCCGCGAGCTGCACCGCAATGGCATCGAAGTGATTTTGGACGTGGTTTATAACCATACGGCTGAAGGCGACGAACGCGGCCACACCATCAGCTTTCGTGGGCTAGATAACAACGTCTACTATATGCTGACGCCGCGTGGCGAGTATTACAACTTTAGCGGGACGGGCAACACGCTCAACTGCAATCACCCCGTTGTGAGGACGATGGTGATTGACAGCCTGCGCTACTGGGTGAGTGAGTATCACATTGACGGGTTCCGCTTCGACCTCGCCTCCATCCTGGGACGTGACCAGAACGGTGCCCCGCTGGAAAACCCGCCCCTGCTGGAACATCTCGCTGCCGACCCTATCCTGGCGGATGTGAAGCTGATTGCGGAAGCGTGGGACGCGGGCGGCATGTATCAGGTGGGCAGCTTCCCGTCATATGGGCGCTGGGCAGAGTGGAACGGCAAATACCGTGATGTGGCGCGGCGTTGGCTGCGCGGTGATGGTGGCCTCGTGGGCGAAGTGGCCTCGCGGGTGGTTGGCTCCCCGGATTTGTATAAAGGACGGGGCACGGGCGCGTCGGTGAACTTCATCACGGCCCACGACGGCTTTACCTTACGTGACCTGTTCAGCTACAACGAGAAGCACAACGTCGCCAACGGCGAACAGAACATGGACGGCACCAACGATAACTACAGTTGGAACTGCGGTGTGGAGGGCGAAACCAATGACCCTGGCGTGAATGCGCTGCGCCGGCGGCTGATGCGAAACGCGCTGGCCTTGCTGATGGTCAGTCATGGGACGCCGCTGCTGCTAATGGGTGATGAAGTCGCCCGAACCAAACACGGCAACAACAACACCTACTGCCACGATAACGACCTCACCTGGCTGGATTGGTCACTCGTCGATACCCACCATGACCTGTTCCAGTTTGTGAAACGGCTGATTCAGTTCCGTAAAGATCACCCCATCTTACGCAGCCGTCATCATTTTAGTGGGCGTGACCTGATCGGTACGGGCTACCCGGATGTGAGCTGGCATGGGGTACATGCGTGGCGGCCCGATTGGTCGGACTATACGCGCACGCTGGCCTTTATGCTGGACGGCGGTCATGCTTTAGACGGGTTGGCGGCGGATGACATGATCTACGTGGCCATGAATATGCACTGGGAACAGCACGACTTTGAGTTGCCCCTGTTGACGAACAAGCGGGCGTGGTATCGCTTTGTCGATACCTCGCTGCCGTCGCCCGACGACGCGGTTGAACCGGGCTATGAACCGCTGCTAGCGGATCAGAAGTGCTACCCGGCTGAATCGCGCTCCATGATTATTCTGGTTGGGCGGTGAGGCATGAACATCCTTATTGTGCCGCCCCGCCGCGAGTTTTTGGGGATTGTGGCGGCCTTTGTACAGGCATTTGCTCAATCTGTACGGCTTGACCGGCGCAACGCCTACCGGGTGCGGGCCATTACTGACGAAATTGCAGCCAACGTGATTGAGCATGGCTGCTGTAACAACCCCTACTGTGACCTGCTTGAGATACGGGCACAGTCCGACGGCGTTGTTGTGCGCGTCACGGTGCTAGACGGGGGCAGGCCGTTCGATATGTCGCAGGTGCCTGTTCCCAACAGCCTGACGTTGGCCCCCCAACTGCGTGACATTGGCGGCCTGGGCATTTACCTGATTCAACGCCTATCGGACGATTTCACTTACCAGCGCCTCAACGGTAAAAATATTCATACACTGACGATTGTGTGTGCAACAAGCACAACGCCCGATCAAAAGCGGGCGAGTTAGCCTTGACATCGACGGGGCGCGTCGTTTAAGGTTGGCAATAGCAAACAGGGGAGCCTGGAAGGACTAGGCTGAGAGGGTATCTTGCTGATACCGACCCTCAAACCTGACCGGATAATGCCGGCATAGGGAGGTTGTGAGGCCAATCGCTCACGTTGATGCGGCCAATCTTCGAAACGTATGACCCACACACCCCTCACTTCAACTTCATCCTAAACAGACCCCTTCCGGGTGCTGTTGTGAATGTTATCCTTCCATGGCTTTCACTGCACCTTATTCATGTGCTAGAGGAAGCTAGATGATGTCATCCAATCGTACCGTCACTGTGAGCGTGCAGGTTGTGCCGCTGGCAGATGACCCCTACCCCATCGTAGACCGCGCCATTGCGGTGTTGCAAGCCAGCGGCTTAAAGCATCAGGTTACGCCAATGGAAACGGTGCTTGAGGGCACTCTATCAGAGTGCCTGAGCGCGGTCACGGCTGCCCACGACGCCTGCTTTGAGGCGGGCGTGCAGCGGGCCGTGACCTACGTCAAAATCTCTGATGCCGTTGATGGGTCTACCATTGACGATAAGATGGCCAAGTACCGCGAATGAGCCGTCTGTTGGCCCGCGCCCTGCTGACTGCCGCCGCCCTGACTGTGTTGGGGCTGGCGCTGTTCGGTGTGTATCGCCTGGTTGTTGAGGGCAGCGCCGTCAGTGCGGAGGACGTGCAAACGCTCATCCCCACCGGCGCAGAACTTGCTGACGCATGGCAAACCCACCGTGCTGACCTGCTCGGTGAGTTCCTGGTCAATACGCTGCGGGTGACGCTAATGGGGTTGGCGCTGGCCATCATACTTGGCCTCACGTTTGCCACCCTCATGGACTTCTTCCCGCTGCTGCGCTATACGCTGTACCCGGTGCTGGTCATTTCACAGACGATCCCCACATTTGCGATTGCCGTGCTGCTGATTTTGCTGTTCGGCTTTGGCGATAGCCCGAAAATCGTGGTGGTGGTGCTGTTTTGCTTTTTTGCCGTGACCACCAACACGCTGGATGGGCTGCGCGGCGTCGATCAGACATATATCGACCTTGTGCGGGCAATGGGCGCGTCTCCGTTGGCGGTGTGGTGGAAGGTGCGCCTTCCGGCTGCGATGCCGTCGTTTTTCAGTGGGGTGCGCCTCGCCGCCACGTACAGCGTCGTCGGCGCGGTGATTGGCGAGTATGTGGGCAGCGGCGAGGGCCTGGGCAAGTTTTTGCAGCGGTCTTATCGCTCGTTTGCCACCGACCAGGTGTTTATCACCGTTGGCATTATCGCCGCGGTGAGTGTGACGCTGGTTGCGCTGGTGACGCTGGTCGAGGTGGTGGCCCTGCGTTGGCGCTATGCGGGGCGTACCCGCCGCTTTAGCCTGGGCTGGCTGCAATCCTTATTCCAACAAAATAAAACTGATAAACCCCAAGAAACCTACAGGAGTCAAACCCCATGAAACGCCTATTGATATTAATTGCGCTGCTGACGCTGGCTGTCGCCGCTGTTAGCGCACAGGACGGCGAAGACGCCGCCCTGCCAGAACGCACGTCCGTTCAATTGATGCTCGACTTCACGCCGAACACGAATCATACCGGGTTTTACGTGGCGCAGGCCAACGGCTACTACGATGACGTGAATTTGGATGTGGAAATCCTGGAACCCGCAGACGTGCTGCCCGAACAGGCGGTGAGTGCTGGCGTGGTTGAGTTTGGCGTCGGCTTTCAGGAATTCAGCACGTTTGCGCTGGTGGATGGCGCGGACATCGTTTCGATTGCCGCGATAATTCAAGAGAACACGTCCGGGTTTGCGGCGCTGAGTGAAGATCACCCGCTGGAGCAGCCCGCCGACCTGGCCGACCTGACTTACGGCGGCTTCAGTGTGCCGGGGCTTGAAAACGCGATGCTGGACACGCTGCTGACCTGCGATGGTGCTGAGTGGAACCCCGACAACTATCAGGACGTGGGCTTTGCGGATTCCATTGAGTTGATGAGCCTGGATCGCATTGACTTTTCGTGGATTTTTTACGCATGGCAGGGCATTGGCGCGGAGGTAGACGGCACCAACCTGGATGTGCTGTTCCTGTCGGACTATCCTGACTGCGTGCCGAACTACTACACGCCGATTCTGCTCACGTCATCCGCGATGATTGACGAAAACCCAGACGTGGTGCGGGCGTTCGTGCAGGCGACCACACGCGGCTATGAGTTTGCTATCGAAACCCCCGACGACGCAGCGACGATCCTGCTGGAAGCCGTGCCCGAACTGGACGAAGCCCTCGTCCGTGACAGTGCTGCGTGGCTGAGCAGCCGTTATCAGGGTGAAGCGGCGCAGTGGGGCATTCAGGATGAGGCGGTGTGGGAAGACTTCACCGCGTTCATGGTTGAAAACGAGATCATCCCTGAAGGCAGTGTAGCCATCGACGCGGTATTTACCAACGAGTTCCTGCCGGATGCCGAGTAACATGCCTGACCCGCTCCGGTTTGCCGGGGTGACGCATCACTATGGCAAGCTGCTCAGCGTGGATAGTGTGGACATCACCGTTCACGCCGGGGCGTTCGTCGCGCTGATTGGGCCGAGCGGGTCGGGTAAAAGCACACTGATAAAGATCGCCGCCGGGCTGCAACAGCCGTCCGGTGGTGCGGTCTACCTCAGCGGTGAACCCGTCCGGCGGCGGTTGGGGCGCACAGCCTACATGCCGCAATCCGATGCGCTGCTGCCCTGGCGCACGGTGTTAGATAACGTCGTGCTAGGTGCGGAAATTCACGGGGTAAACCGGCGGGAGTCGGTTGAACGAGCTTATGAACTGCTGGCGCTGTTTGGGCTGGAGGGGTTCGAGACGGTTTACCCGGCGGAACTATCCGGCGGGATGCGGCAGCGGGCGGCGTTCCTGCGGACGTTCCTGGCGGATTCGTCCTTGCTGCTGCTGGACGAGCCGCTGAGTGCGCTGGATGCCTTTACCCGTGCTGAATTGCAAGACTGGCTGCTGGAGGTGCGTGACCACTTCGACTACACGATTGTGCTGGTCACGCACGACGTACAAGAGGCCGTCTATCTGGCAGACCGGGTGATTGTGCTCACACCGAGGCCGGGCCGGGTGGCGGCAGAGGTCACGGTTGAGCTGCCGCGCCCCCGCGACCGCAACAGCCCGGCGTTTCATCAGCAGGTTGCCGATTTAACAACACGCATTCGCTAGCAGCTAGGGCCGCTCGTTGATGATGCGGTACAGCGTGCGCGTGAGCAGGTGAATGCGGTTGAACATCATAGGCAGATGAATTTTCTCGTCATCGGTGTGGATGCCCTCCGAGGGGGCACCCATGCCACAAATCGACGGCACACCGCTCCCGCTGACGTGGTTGGCGTCACTGCCGCCGCCGCGTGCAATGGCCACAACCGGCTGGCCAAGCGCTTTGGCTTCTTCCAAAACGATGTCTACCAGCTTTTGCGATTCTGGCGTGCGTTCCATGGGCGGCAGCAACAGCGCCAACTCGTAAGTGGTGCTGTCGCTGATGCCCTGTTCCGCGTTGTGGATGTTGGCTTCTTCTAGGATTTGAATGATGGCCTGCTGGGTGGCCTCGCCGTCGGCCTGCGTTTCAAAGCGGAAGCTGACCAGCCCTTCTACTTGATCGGGTACAGTGTTACCGGCTGTGCCGCCGCTGATTTTGCCCACATTGACGGAAATACCGCGCTCCGGGGCGTTGAGGGCCTGCAACTTGAGAATCTTGTGGGCAGCCGCTTCGATAGCGGATAGGCCCAGGTGTGGTGTGCCGCTGTGCGCTGCCTTACCCTGCACAGTGAAGTTAAACATGGCGTAGCCGCGCCGCTGGTAAACCACGCCCAAATCCACATCGGCGGTGAGCGGCCCCTGCGGGAAGCCCGGTTCTAAGCCGATGGCGTAGTCAGCACCGTGTTCACTGCGGTCACCGTACCAGTCACGGATGGTGGGGGAGCCGATTTCCTCATTGGCGCTGACGACCATCTGCACGTCGTGGTCGGTACAAATTTCGCTGATGGCTTTCATCGCCCACAGGGCCAGCACCAATCCGCCTTTGATGTCCCCGACGCCGGGGCCGCTCACGAAGCCGTTGTCCAGCGGCTTGTAAGCGGTGAAGCCGTTATCAGGCGGGTGAACGGTGTCCATATGCGAAATCAGCAGGATGCGCGGGCCGCTGCCTTTGCTGCTTTTAATCAGGCGGTGGCGTGCATTAACGGTTTCTACGGTGAAGTCCATGTCTTCGGCCAGTTGTGCCAGCCTGTCCATACCCTCGTCAACGCCATCCTCGTTGGCGGTGTAAGTGTTCAGTTCAACGAAGTCTTTGAGGGCGGCTTCGATGGCTGGCTTTTGGGCGTCAATCCAGCCGGGTACGTCGGTCAACTGCATAAAATTTATCCTTTGGGGTGGCCGGGGCCACGTCCGATTATTATCTGCCTGTTAAATTTGTGCCAAAGAGTATACTCCCCTGCACAAAATCGTCAACTTTCGTCTCGGAAGCGCGGGCAATCATCTCGGTAAGGCCGGTCGCCCGCTTCCCCATTCACACGGTAGGCAACAATATCAGCCATCCAGCGGAGGGTGTCGCCATAGCTTTTTTGCCGGGTGTAAAAGTGCGTTGTGCTGATATATTTGTTGTAGGTAACGGTGTTGGCCGGGAAGGCGCAAAAGCGCCGCAGGTAGTCTTCCATATCTGCGGGGGGTGTCGTCTCGTCCAGGTCGCCTTGCAGCACCAATACGGGCGTTTCGCGTTCGGTGAGGCCGGGTGTGTTGGAATCGAGCAGTTGGCTGTGAATAGGGAAGTCACCCGCGATGGTGTCATTGACGAGTGCGTTATAAAACGCTTCTGTGTACACGCGGGACGGGTCTTTCGGGTAGAAGTTGAACACCTCATGCACACACATCCGGGTGGCGTCGCTGCGGACGGTGGGCAGCCACAGGTCATTGAACACAACAGATAGGTCTACGAGGTCTTCACCGTAGAACGCTTCCCAGGCAACCCAGCGATAGGCGGAAAACTCTGGCCGGGTGAGCATGTGGTCTTTCTGGTCGGTCACGTTGCCGAAAGAGAGAATACCGGCAAGGGGCACATCTGGTGCGTATTCGGGTTGGATGTCACGGGCAGAAAAGACCGTCGCCCCGCCCTGTGAATAGCCGCCGATGAAGACAGCATCGAAGGGGGTAGTTTGGCCGCTGCCCGCGAGCGGTGCGCCGCCAGACAGGTTGTAAACGGAGCGGGCCGCGTCCAGCGCGACCCGGCCTTGCAATGGGGCGACATAGTAGGGTTGGAGGCGGTCGGGGTCATCGAAGTAGACGTAGTCTGCCATGATAGTGATGAAGCCCTGCGCCGCATAGGACAGCAAATAAAAGCGGAAATTGCCCCAATCCGCCTCAGCGGGATTTTCGCGGGTGGCCGCACATTTGTCCACGAGTCCAGTGGTGCCGGGGCCAAAGACAAAGATGGGCGCGGCAAGCGGTTCATCCAGGCGGGGCACCCACATACGGGCGGCAACCTGGGTGATAGCGCCGTCCAGGTCTTCGGTTGTGATGGTGAGGGCGTATTCGTCTACCGCGTAGGACGCACTAACGAAGTTTTGAGCGCCGTAAAATTGGAGGATAACGTCGTCCATCTGTTCGCGGCTAACGGTCGTCACGAAGCGGCTTTCGATGACCTGGCCGGGGCTGGTGCCCTGGGCGGCGGTTTGGGTGATGCCCAGGCCCGATAAGCCGATGAAAGCAATGATTACAAATATAAAACGCATGGGATTTTCCTTAGCAAGTGTTCGTTGTTGCAGCAGGCACAACCCTAACGAGGTTGGCCCGAATTCGGGATGAGACAATAGTGAAAACCCCCTCACTTTGAACAGGCCCAATGTAGGGTTGCCAGGGATAGATTTTTTGGAGGGCGGCCCTGGCTTCATCGCCAATAATCGTGACTACGCAGGTGCTAAACGCATCTTACGGCAGTGCCCTCGCCCTCCCCCTGAACGCGATTGCCCCGCCCCTGTAACTATCTAAAGTTGTGCTGCTTACCAAAATCGTTCATAATTCAGGTAGACTTTGAATAAATTTGCGTCCTATGTCTGAAAACAACTCATTGCCACAATTCATTGACAGTCGCTATCGACTTGTACGCCACATTGGGTCAGGCGGGATGGGAACCATTTACCAGGTTACAGACCTGATGACTGGCACTGATGTAGCGCTCAAGCGCGTTACGACGGACGGAAGCCAACTTTTGTTCGCCTCCCGTGCTGATTCGGCGACTTATCGCATAGACCTTGCCCGTGAATTTCGGATGCTGGCCTCGCTGCGGCATCCGAACATCATCAGCGTGTTAGATTACGGCTTCGATGCGGAAAAGAAGCCTTACTACACGATGGACTTACTCAAAGAGCCTGAAACGGTTGTGGGCTATGCAGCAGATTTGCCCAAACCGGCCAAGATCGGTGTGATGGTGCAGATGCTGCAAGCGCTGGCCTACCTGCATCGGCGCGGCATCGTTCACCGTGACCTGAAGCCGGAGAATGTGCTGGTGGAAGCAGGCACCGTTCGTGTGCTGGACTTCGGGCTGGCCATGCCTGCCAGGCAGAAGGCATCAGGGGAAGTGGAAACCGCAGGGTCGCTTTCTGGCACGTTGGGCTATATGGCCCCAGAAGTGCTGACGGGCGCGGAACATACCGAGCGTAGTGATTTGTATGCGCTGGGGGTGATTGGGTACGAAATCTTTTTTGGCAAGCACCCCTTTACCCTGGATAATGCCGCCCAGCTTATTCAGGATGTGCTTTACTCTGAAATTGAGTTCCCCGAAGGTGTGGTTGATGCCGACGTTCTGGCCATCTTGCAACGGCTGCTTTCAAAGCAGGCTGAGGGGCGGTATGCGTTTGCTGCTGAGGTTATCACTGCCTTTGCTGAAGTGATTGACTCGCCACAAATTGCTGAAACGGCCAGAATCCGCGATAGTTACATCCAGGCGGCAGATTTTGTGGGCCGTGAGCATGAACTGCAACAACTGCAAGTGGCCATGCTGCGGCTGATGCAGCCAGGCGATAAAGTCAGCGGGAGTGTATGGCTGATCGCAGGCGAAAGCGGCGTGGGTAAATCTAGGTTGATGGACGAGGTTCGCAGCCGTGCCCTTGTGGAAGGGGCGCTGACGCTGCGCGGACAGGCCATTGACGGCGGCGTGCCGTATCAACTGTGGCGGAATGTGGTGCGCCGCTTGATTTTAGCGGCGAAGATGGCCGATTTTGACCTGGGCGTCCTCAAGGAGATGGCCGCCGACGTTGAAACCCTGGTGGGGCGTCCTATCCCCGATGTGCCGGAACTGGGGGAACGGGCCAGGGTGCAGCGCTTGATTGATACCCTTACCGCGCTGTTCCGCGCCCAAACGCAGCCGGTGGTGCTGCTGCTAGAAGACCTGCACTGGGCCGACGACGGCCTGGAGATTTTGCAGCGGCTTGCGGCACAGGCTGCCGGGATGCCGCTGCTGATCCTGGGAACCTATCGCAATGAAGAACTGCCGGAACTGCCGGAACTGGTGCCGGAGGCGAAGGTGATTATGCTCAAGCGCCTGACCAGTTCGGAAATTAAAGACTTGAGTGTGTCTATCCTGGGTGAGCAAATCGGCAAGCAAACCAATGTGCTGAATCTGCTTCAGCGTGAAACAGAAGGCAACATCTTCTTTTTGGTGGAAGTGGTGCGCGTGCTGGCCGAAGAAGCCGGGAAGCTGAGCAACATTGGCGCAATTACCCTGCCAGATTCAGTGTTTAGCGGCAGTATGCAAACCGTGATCGAACGCCGCTTGAGCCGCCTGCCAGCGAATGCGCTGCCGCTGCTGCGCCTGGCGGCTATTTATGGGCGTGAAGTCAACCTGGAACTGCTGAAGGCACTGGATGGCTACACGTCACAGGACGAGTGGCTGCTGCAATGCTCGCAGGCGGCGATCCTGGAATTTGCGGGCGATGGTTGGCGTTTCACGCATGACCGCATCCGCGATGGCATTTTGGATGTGTTGGATGAATCGGAGCGGCCCAGGCTGAACCGGATGGTGGCGTTAGCCATTGAAACCGCCTATCCCGGTAATGACAGTTATGCGCTGCGTTTGATGCGTTACTGGTCAGCAGCGGGGGAGCCAGACAAAGAGGCCCACTATGCCCGTGTCGCCGCTATTCAATCGTTTAACGTGAGCGATTACCGCGAAGCGCTGGCCCTGTTCAGCCGCGCCGCATCCATCACCGGGGTAGATACGCCCGCGCAGGTTTTCGTCTACCAGGGGGAGGTTCACTATCGCCTGGGCAACTTCAAAGCAGCAGAAGCCTCCCTCAAGATGGCCCTGCGCCGCAGCCCCACCGAAGATGAACACACGCATGTCCTGTCTGTGCTGGGGGATATTGCCGCTGACCAGGGCAAATATATTGAGTCCCGCAATACGCTGACGGATTTGCTGTCACGGGCGCGGGCCACAGCCTCGCAGAGCGCGGTGGCGCGGGTGTTGGCCAGCCTGGGCGAAGTCTACTGGCGTATGGGGCAAATCAGCCGGGCCAGCGATTGCCTGTATGAGGCGGACAGCATCGCGCAAGAGTTGAACGACCTGGACCGGCATTTGCAGGTGCTGAACCGCATCGCGGTAATGGCCCTGTATCGCGGGGATGTTAACGATGCTGCTGACGTACTGGAAGACGCCTATTTCAAAGCGATTGCTGCGGATCATAGTGAGCGGGCGATGGCCATTCAGGACAGCCTGGGGTTGGTTTCGCAAACACAGGGCGACCTGAAACGCGCCGAAACCCGCTTCCTCTCCGCGATTGAGTTTGCCCACAAGCTGCGCTTACATCAGCAAATCCCGCCGTATATGGCGCATCTGGCGATAGTGCGCCTGCTCAATGGGGATGCCCTACGCGCTCAGGCCGATTTGCGCGAAGCCCTGGGCCGGGCGATGGCGTCTGGATTGGACCCGCAGGTGCTAAACGTGGTCGCCGGGTTTGCGATGCTGGCCCACAGAAACCACAATCAGGATCAAGCGCGGTTGCTTTCCGGGTTGATTCTTTCGCATGAGGCGTGTGACCACGCACTGCGGCGCGATGTGCGCGAACGCCTGCGCGATTGGGCCATCAGTGTGCCAGAAGCGCGGCAGGCTGCGGCAGGCAAAGACTTTGAGATGGCGGTGAGCCTGTTAATGATTTAGGCGCGTAATGGACTGTTATGACCTGTCGCGCTAAAATGTTACAAATGTCAACGTCAGGTGTTCCGCTTTAGCAGATGAGGTATTGACAGTGTACGACCAGCCCAAGCAGGACAGTAGCCTGCTCATTGACACCCCTGAAAACCTCGCCCTGGAAGCCGAAATCGCCGGGTATGGCAGCCGCTTTATCGCCGCCTTTATTGACTACGCCATTATCCTTACATTTCTCGGCATCCTGACGGTGGCTGTGTGGTATGCGTACCTGGGCAGTGATGTTGATGTGGTTGGCACATGGGCCGCTGCTGCTTACGGCTTCATCGTGTTTTTGCTGGTGTTGTTTTACCACCTCATCTTCGAGTTTTTCTGGAATGGCCAAACACCGGGGAAGCGCCGGGTGGGCCTGCGCGTGGTGATGAATAACGGTTTGCCAGTGACGACCAGTGCCGCTGTCACGCGCAATCTGGTGCGCTTGTTCGACTTTTTGCCGCTGTTTTACGGCGTCGGGTTGATTTCTATGTTTTTTACGCGGCAGGTGCAGCGCCTGGGTGATTTCGCTGCGGGGACAGTTGTGGTGAAGGAGCGGGCGGGGCTGTCTTTGCAATCGCTGCGGGAGGACTTCACGGTGGCGTACCTGCACATCACGCACACCAGCCAGCTTGATGACCGCCTTGTGATTGACCGGCTGACGCCGCAAGACCGGCGAGTGCTGGTGAGTTACCTCAAGCGGCGCGAACACCTCAACGATGAGCAGCGGCAGCGTATGTCGATTGGGCTGGCCCGCAAGCTGGCCTATCTGATGGGCATCGCGGAACCTGCGGCGACGGCTGATCTGTTTCACGGCGTTCGCAGTGCAGAAACATTCCTGGAGCAGACGGCCCGTGCCTTTGAGGTGACCGAACGCGCCGACGAACAGCGGCAAGGTGAGCCGCCAAGCACAAGTTATTCGTAACGTCCTGGCAGTTCAACATTAGGGGACGCCTACGCAGCGTCCCCCACACTGAACAGCACTATTTGTCGCGCCAGCGGTCAATAAGGGATACGCCCGTCATGTCGGCTGGTTTGTTCAGGCCCATCAGGTGCAGCACGGTTGGGGCGACATCAGCCAGCTTACCGAACGGCTGCATGTCGAAGAACAGGCCCTTGCTAATCACAAACAGCGGCACCGGCTGCGTGGTGTGATAGGTGTGCGCGTCCCCGGTGATTTCGTCAATCATGCGGTCACAGTTGCCATGATCGGCTGTGACGATGACCGCGCCGCCCATCTTTGTAACTTTTTCTACCAATTGGCCCACGCATTTATCAACGGTTTCACAGGCGGTGATGGCCGCTTCTAAGCTGCCCGTGTGCCCGACCATATCCGGGTTGGCGAAGTTAATCAGGATAAAATCGTCGTCGGCTTCGTCCAGGCGCTTGAGGGTGGCCTCGGTGAGTTCGTCGGCACTCATTTCCGGCTGTAGATCATACGTGGCAACTTTTGGTGAGGGGACAATATGGCGGTCTTCGCCCCGCCAGGGTTCTTCGCGCCGCCCGTTGAAGAAGAACGTTACATGCGGGTACTTTTCCGTCTCTGCGGTGTGATACTGCTTCTTGCCTGCCTTGCTCAGCACCTCGGCCAGCGTGTTTTGCAGGCTGTCTTTGCTGAACAGAACCCCGTCTGTGTTGAGGTCGTCTGCATATGAGGTGAACGTCACCAGGTGCAGGTCGTCCACAATGTCGCCCTCGTAGCCGTCGGGCTTCTCCCCACTGAACAGGTAGGCAATCTGGCGCATCCGGTCAGCCCGGAAGTTGTAGCACACCACTGCGTCGCCGCTTGCCAGCGCAAAGTCGCCAGTGCCAATGACCACCGGTTCAATAAACTCGTCCGTCACGCCTGCGTCATAGGCTGCCTGTATGGCCTCAACCGCGCCGGGTGCTGATGGCCCCTGACGCTTTGTCATGGTGTCGTAGGCGCGGGCAGTGCGCTCCCAGCGCTTGTCGCGGTCCATTGCGTAGTAGCGCCCGCTCACGGTGGCGATGTGACCGGTATCAAGCGCGTCCGTTTTGTTTTGGAGGGCCTCCACGAAGCCGATGCCGCTGTCGGTGGGGGTGTCGCGCCCGTCGGTGATGACATGCAGCACCGGGTCAACGCCCGCCTCATGGCAGATGTCCAGCAGCGCGAACAACTGGTCAATGTGGCTGTGGACGCCGCCATCACTCACCAGGCCAATGAGGTGTAGTTTGCTCCCCTTGCCCTTAACGTGCTTGAACGCGCCTTGCAGGGCGTCGTATTGGGCAAGGGTGCCATCGTTGATGGCGTTGTTGATGCGGCTGATGTCCTGGTGGACGACACGGCCCGCGCCCAGGTTCAAATGCCCGACCTCGCTGTTGCCCATCTGCCCAGGGACGAGGCCGACAGCCTCTTCTGAAGCGTGAAGCACACTGCGTTCCAGGGTGGTGTTCCAGGTATCGTAGTGGGGTGTGTTGGCCAGGGCGGTTGCGTTGCCGTGTTCCATCGTCCGCAGGCCCCAGCCGTCCATAACGACGAGCATCACGGGCTTAATGGTGCCGATGGGTGAGGGATTGTCCATGTTGTGTCCTTTGTGTGTGATTGACTGCCATCTGAACCATGTTGTACCACGACACCGCCCTAACGTGCTACGCGCTGCTAATTGAACAACGGGCAAAACCGGGCCGTGTGCCCCTTGTACATTGGCACACGTATCGTAACAATCATGCGCTGAACATTGCAAAGGGGCGCTTACCTCTATGACAGTACCACCTACAAACAACCGCACTATTGCGTATGACAACACCATCTTGCAGCGCGAGTATGCCCACTGGAAGCAGACGTACATCACGGATACGAACGCTGGCCCGGCCCCACGTTTGCGGGTGGTGGGCGGCACACAGGATGACACGACCGTCTCTGAAGGGCAGGCTTACGGGATGCTGTTGGCCATCGCGTTTGATGACCCGCCAACATTTGATAGGCTGTGGCTGTTCAATACAGATCATCTGAACACAACCGGGTTGATGCACTGGCATATTGGTGGCCATCAGCAGATTGAGGGGGCGGGCGCGGCCACCGATGCCGACCTGGATATGGCTGCCGCCCTGCTGATGGCGGCAGCGAAAGTCCGAGGTGGGGGGTGGCCAGCCAGTTTACACGGCCTGGACTACGGCCAGCTTGCCGTTGACATGATGACTGCCATCTGGCGGACGGAAATCGACCAGCCCGGTTATGAAACGCTCCCCGGTGATAGCTGGGAACCGCGCATCAACTGGCCAGATGGCATCACGAACCTGTCGTATTTTTCGCCTGCGTATTATCGCCTGTTTGCGGACGTTACCGCCAACGCGGACTGGCTGAAGGCGGTGAACCGGGGCTATGAAATTGCAGTGAAGGCGCAGCGCCGCCGTCGTAATTGCAGCGGCCTCGTTCCCAATTGGAACAAATACGACGGCAGGCCAGAAACGGTGGCGTGGCAGGGGAAGAACTCGGCATTTTGGGGCTGGGACGCAGCCCGGTATGCGTGGCGCATTGCAATGGACTATGACTGGCATCAATCAGCGGCGGCGGCGAGCCAACTTAACATGATTGGCGGGTTTTTCAGTAGTGTGGGCATCCGCCATGTGAAAGCAGAATATACCATGGCGGGCAAACCCGTGAACCGCTGGACGGCACCGTACTTTATTGCAACGGCGGCGGTGGCCATTTGGGCGGCACCTGACCCCACCCCGTCAAGCTGTGGACAGGCGGCGGGCACCCTCCAGACGACGCCGCAGCAAGCCTATGACGCGGTTGCCCGCAGCCGCCGGGATAACTACTACAATGACAGTTGGCGTCTTTTGAGCATGGCATTGATGGCCGGTAAATTACCCAGGCCCCATCTGGCGTAACGACACGGCGTAACGACTCAGGTACTCGGCTGAATTCCCCCATCCCCTTACCCCCAAAATGAGGGAAGGGTGGCGCTTTAGCGCCGGGGTGGGGGGCAAGCTGAGTCGTTACCATACGGCGTTAGTAACATGATGGGTCATGATGGACTTTAACGTTTCACAAGAGCGCCCTGGTATGATAATATGGGTATATCAGGTAAGGCTATCTTTGGTGAATACATGACCAACTCGATTTACTTTTACAGCACACGAGACTTGCCCTACGGTGTGTTTTCTAACTTTGCGCGTTTCGGTATCGAAATGAACGGCCTGTACTACCGCACAACCGAACACTACTTCCAGGCAATGAAGTTTGTAACCACTGCCCCAGACTACGCGGAGCAAATCCGCAAGGCGGCGACCCCCAAGCAGGCCGCTACGATGGGCCGCAGCCGGGACTATCCGCTGCGCCCAGATTGGGAAGCGGTCAAAGATGGGGTGATGTACGACGCCGTGTTGCAGAAGTTCCGCACCCATGACGACATCCGGGCGCTGCTGTTGGCCACAAGAGACGCGCCCATTGTTGAGGCGGCCCCCACTGATGCGTATTGGGGAACCGGCCCCAACGGTGGCGGCCTCAACAAGCTGGGGCAAATTTTGATGCAGGTGCGTGAGGTTTTGCGGGTGGAAGCCTACTAATGACCAGGGTTAGCCCGGTTTGTGCCCGATGACGGCATAAAGCGGGTCGCCGCCCACCCCGATGATGCCTTGCAGCATCCCGCCGCGCTTGATGCGCGTGTCAATATCGGTGAACCCGGCCAATTCCATGTATTTGCTCACCATGTCAATATGACCCTCATCCGATGCGTTGAGCCAGATACGCATCGCCTTTGAGGGGAAGCAGCGGTTGGAAAACGACACGATAAATGGTGCCCCTGGCTTGAGGACGCGCAGCACCTCGCTGAACACCTCGACGGGCTTTTCAAGGTACTGCACAGACACGCAGTTGGTCACGGCGTCGAACTGGTTGGTTTCAAAGGGGAGTAACTGGTTTTCGTTGAGGTTTTGCACCACGTATTCATCTAACGCCGGGTTAGCTTCCATTTCCTGCGCGTTCATCCCATGACCGTACACGCGCTCTGGCGTCAGGCCGTCAGGATAGTGCGAATACAGGCTGCTCATCATGTCCAGCAGCACCCCACCAGACGGCAGGAATTCGGTGTAAACCTCGTCGCGCAGGAAGGCGATGGCGGTGTTATCAATGTGGGCCACCATGCGCGGGAACGAGTAGAAGTTTGTATCGCTGGTGGGGTCTTGCTTGGTGAAACCGTTCTGTGGGAAGTTGTCGTATGTTTTTTGCACGGGGTCTACCTTATACAAAACACGAAGCATACTCACATCGTAGCAGGTGTGTGTCGCTGCGGCGTGTATTGTTAGCGGCTTTCTCATGTGGTGGGTTGTTTATGTTTCATCACAGTCGATGGGGCGGGCGGGCAGTGTGTTTGCGCCCAGTTCCATCCCCAGGTAGGGCGATGGGTCCAGCGTGTTGCCCAGGACCGCCTCGTTTAAGAAGTTGCCTTCGCTGTCACCCGTCACGATGCTGAAGTGCAGGTGCAGCCCCACCGAGCGATTGCCGCCGTAGTCGCCCTGATAGCCGATAACCTGCCCCTGCGCTACGAACACATCGCTGGTACCACGCGGAAATGCCGCCTCAATGAAGGACACCGACCCGTCACGGCTGGCCATGTGCGTGTAGTACGTCCAGATGGTGCGGCCCGGCTGCAACGGGTCTTCATGGCGAATAATCACGGTGGAGCGCCAGGTCGGTAATCGTGACAGGTAGCCGTCGTAGGCCGCTACAATCGGCACTTGCCCCGGTGCCCCATCCCCGAAGATGTCTACCCCTGTATGACGGCCCAATAGGTTGTAGGGTGCAGCGGGGTCGGCATATAGCAGGCCGATAAACCCGCTCGACGGCAGCAAAAATGGCGCACCGGGGCACGGCTCCGTGCGGACGGTCATCAGGGCGGGGCGGTTGCTGGCATCGGCAAACCAGCGATAGATATACGGCGTGCTGTTGCTGCGGCTCCAACTGTAGAGTTGCAGGGCCACCCAGCCACTGACGAGCAGCAGCACCAGGGCAAACGCCGCCAGCACAATACGGCGGCGCGGTGTTGCGTAAAGGATTCGCATTCAGGACAGCGCTAACGTCACGGGCACGCTCATGCTGCACTGTTGATCGCCAGAGCCGACGAGCTGCGTGCGGAAGCCCATCAGACGCCCTGGCTGTTGGGGCCGCACCCGGATGAACTCGGTTGGGCTATCCGGGAAGTACAGCGTTCCCACGTAGTAGCCGTCGGCCTGACGCAAAAAGCCGATGCCCGCAAACAAAAACGCCGAGCCGTCATCCCTGACGAACAGTGAGCTTGTAATGGGCTGGAGGTTGCCCCAACGCTGGGCATAGTCGAAGCTCTCACTGCCGCCGGTTAAGCACGACGATGCCCCGGCATCCCCATGAAAAAGGGTGTAGGTGGCTCTGTCCACGGGGACAATCTCACCCTCAGCAGGGACGACCCCGCCCACCAGACTGTTGAGCGTGTCGCGGCGGTCATTGGCAGCCTGGTCGAATGACCCCAGCAGGTTTAGCGGGGGGGCTTCGCTTTCTGCCACCAGGTCACAGTCGCCGCGCTTCTCCACGTCTTCGGCATCCACCCAGGTTTCGGCAGTGTCCTTGAATGGTGCAACAGCTTGCTTATCCAGTTGATACCACACGCTGCCGTCGGTGGCCTCACTGCGGCCCAACACCTTGAACTCACCCACGGGCGGCAAAAACGTGATCGCAGCGCGGTTGAAGCCCGGCCCCACACGCAGGCGCACGTCCACACCCTCCGGCGCAGTAATCCAGCAGGGTTCACCCAGCGCCACCAATGACGGGTCACGCTCCGGGATGAAGGCTTCACCGATTTCAACGCTGTTGAAGATGGACAGCACCGTGCTGAACTGCTCATCCGTGAAGGGGTCGCCCGTTAGCACATCCGCCACACCATAGACGTAGGTGCCGTCTTGCAACTGCATCACTGTGACGAACTGCGCGTCTGCGCGGTAGATAACCGCCCGGTTGTCATTGAACTGATATGGCAGAATGTCCTGCGTGGGGATTT
>DAOTTY010000157.1:0-23122 GCA_034437575.1 Anaerolineae bacterium
CTCAGGCACTCGGCTGAATTCCCCCATCCCCTAGCCCCTTACCCCCAAAATGAGGGAAGGGGAACACCGCCGAAGGCGGCACAAACCCCTCCCTCCCGCCGCGTAGCGGCGATAGCACACCGGGGCGACTCATGAGTCGCCCCTACAGTTCATGACGGTTGGTTAAGGGCCGCTGATGTTACGCCAGTGTATACAGCTTGTGATACATGCCGCGCCTGGCAATCAACTCGCCGTGATTGCCCTCTTCCATAACCTGACCATGATCCATCACCACGATTTTGTCCGCGCTGGTGATGGTACTCAGGCGGTGGGCGATCACAAAGCTGGTGCGGCCTTCTAGCAGGCGCTCCAGCGCCTTCTGAATCACGCGCTCTGTCGCTGTATCAATGTTGGCTGTGGCCTCGTCCAAAATGAGGATGCGCGGGTCGGCCAGCAGTGCGCGGGCGTAGGCAATCAACTGGCGCTGCCCTGTTGAAAGCAGTGAGCCGCCCTCACGCACTTCGGTGTCGTAGCCGTTTTCCAGCTTCATGATGAAGTCGTGAGCGCCAATCGCCCTCGCCGCCTCCATCACATCCTCATCGGAAGCATCCAGACGCCCATACCGGATATTATCCATGACGCTGCCCGTGAACAGGTGCGTTTCTTGCAGCACCACGCCCATCTGGCGGCGCAGGCTGTTCTGCGTGACGGTAGTCACGTCGTGGCCGTCGATGCACACTTTGCCCTCAGTCGCATCGTAGAAGCGCATAATCAGCTTAATCATCGTGGATTTGCCCGCGCCCGTGTGCCCGACAAACGCCAACGTAGACCCCGCCGGAACGTCCAGGTTGATGTTTTTGAGGATTTGCTCCCCATCACGGTCATACCAGAAGTTGACGTTTTCAAAGCGCACATGGCCTTCGATGCGCGGCAGGTCAACCGCGTTGGGGCTGTCTTCAATGGTGATCGGTGTGTCCATCAAGCGAAAGATTTTGTAGCCAGCGGCCATCGTCGCCTGGAACAGGTTGTAGCGCTGGGCCAGCATCCGCACCGGGAAGAAGAACTGATCCACGTACAGCATAAACGTCACCAGCGTGAACACGTCCAGCGCGTCGTTGAGTACCAGCGACCCGCCTACGTAAATCAGCGCACCGATAGCGACACCGCCCACCAGCTCAATACTGGGGAAAAACAAGCCACTCACCAGCGCAGCCAGCGAGTTCGCATCGCGCAATTCTTGATTCACGCCTGTCTTGAAGCGTTCATAGTTGTACGCCTGCCGGTCGAATGCCTGCGTCACGCGCACGCCGTTGAACGACTCAGACAGTTCACTATTCACGCGGGCGTTGGCGTCGCTCACGCGCAGGTATGCCTGCCGCGCATAGATGCGCCACACGTTGGCAATGCCCATCAGCACGATGAGAACCACGACAGCCACACCCGTCAGCGGCAGGTTGATACGGGCCATCACAAGGATAATGCCGATCAACGTCAGCATTTCGCGCAGCGTGCCCACCACCGCGAAGTTAATCGTCTCACGGATGGTATTCACATCACTGACGATGCGGGCGATAAAGCGCCCGGCTTCGTACTGCGTGAAGAATGATACGGACAGGAACTGCATATGCTCGAACAGCTCGTCGCGCAGCTTTTGAATGATGCGCTGGCCAGCGGTAGCCATCTGCATAATCTGGATGCGAAAGCCGACAAACCCCATTGACTGAATCGTCAGGTAGCCGACGACAGCCCCGATCACGAGGTCGTAGCGGTCACCTTCAATGCCGCTGTCTACCGCATACGCGATGATAGGCGGCCCAGCGACATTGGCGACCACACTAAACAGCATCGCCACAATGGCGATAGCCATATTGCGCTTGTAGGGCGTCAGGTAGCGGGCGATGCGCTTGGTCACATCCCAGTCAAAGCCCTTAACGATGTCTTCTTCCCGCTTTTGGACGGTTGTTGCCATAGTGTTGTTTGCTGCCTTCCGTTTGGGTGTTTAGTCGCCGCCGATGGCCTGGGCAAGCTGCTGGAATTCGGCGGCGGCGCGTTCTTCTTCTTCCGGGGAGAGGCTGAACGTGCCTTCAAACGCTTCCTCTGTACGGACGCGATCCTGATCTTCCATTTGCATCTGGTAAATGTCGCTGTAAACGCCGCCGCGTTCAATCAATG
Source organism: Anaerolineae bacterium (assembly GCA_034437575.1). GTDB lineage: Bacteria > Chloroflexota > Anaerolineae > Aggregatilineales > Phototrophicaceae > DAOTTY01. Next base: position 2,152 of record DAOTTY010000157.1, read on the forward strand.
CGATGTGGGTGCCGCGCTCCACGATTTCGCCGTCTTCTAGTACCAAAATCTGATCCGCGTTCATCACGCTGGTGAGCCGCTGCGCGATAATAAACGTTGTGCGTCCGGCCATCAGGTAATCCAACGCCTGCTGGATGAGCCGCTCGGTTCGGGTGTCTACGCTGCTGGTACTGTCGTCCAATATCAGGATGCGCGGGTTAATCAGCAGGGCACGGGCAATCGCTAAGCGCTGCCGCTGCCCGCCAGATAGCGTCACACCGCGTTCACCGACGAGCGTATCGTAGCCTTTGTCAAACTCCATGATGAAGCCGTGCGCGTTGGCGGCTTTGGCCGCCGCCTCGATTTTTTCCTGGGAGGCGTCCGTGCTGCCAAATGCAATGTTTTCGCCAATCGTCGCAGAAAACAGCAGCGAGGTTTGCATCACCATACCCACATTGGCCCGCAGGTTGTTCACATCCAGGTCGCGCACGTCGTGACCATCCACGCACACGCGGCCCTCAGTCACATCGTAAAAGCGCGGAATCAGGTTAATCAAACTGGACTTGCCCGACCCCGTAGAGCCGACAATACCGATGATCTCGCCTGGTTTCGCCGTCAGGCTAACGTTCTTGAGGGCGGTTTGGCGTTCGCCTGTGTACTTGAATGTCACATTGTCAAACTGTACTTCGCCGCGTGGGTTTTCCAGCGTGAGCGCACTCGGCTTACTTTGAATATCCACGTTAGCGTCAAGGACTTCAAACACGCGCTTGCTGCTGGAAAGCGCCTGTGTCGTCAGCAAAATCACGAAGCCGAGGAAGCGCAGCGGGTTGGTCATCTGCAAGATGTAGGCGTTAAATGCGACGATCATACCCACTGTGATGCCACCCCTGCCGTTGATTTCCATCCAGCCGCCCACCAGCAGCACCGTCGCGGTGGAAATTGCCGCCAGGAACGCACTCACAGGCAGAAACGCCGTCCATGTACCAATGAGCTTCATAAAGTCGTGGAACAGCGCTTCATTCGTGTTGAAGAACTTATTCGTTTCATGGCGCTCACGGGCAAACACCCGCACCACCTGGGCACCCAGCGCGTTTTCCTGGATGTGGTTGCTAAGCGTTTGCGTGCGCTCCATGATTTGCTTCCACATGGTGTCAACGGTCATGGCAAAGTTGCGCGACAGCACCAACAGCGGAATAAACGGCAAGATTGCAACCAGCGTGAGCAGCGGGCTAATCGTGAACATGCCCACCAGCGACCCCACCACCAGCACCGTCACGTTGATTGTATCGAGCAGGCCAAAGGCGTAATAACGCTGGATTTCGTTCACATCGCCAATGGAGCGGGTGATAATGGTGCCCACGTTGGCGTTGTCGTGATAGGTGAACGAGAGGTGCTGCACTTTGTTGTACATCTGATTGCGGATGTCAAACACGGCATAGTGTGACAGCTTTTCGCCAAAGTAGCGCGATAGGAAGCCCATCACGCCGCGCAGCACACCCAGCCCCACCATACCCAGCCCGGCAAGCAGCATGAACTGCGCGTCACCGCTGTTAACGCCCACGTCAATCACCTCACCGATGATACGCGGAATCACGACGGCCAGCAGGTTACCGACCAGTGCGCCGGTGAAAGCGGCCCCCAGCCAAACGCGATATTTGCCCAGGTAACGCAGCAGCCGCCACCAGTTTGCAAAAACGTTGTTGTTACTCAAAGCAAAGCTCCTGTTCTGCGATGGTCACACCGGGCCGCAAGCGAGTGCCCGGTGGGTCAGTCGTTAAGGCAGCGTTTTGGGGGTAGTTCCTCAAACGCCTACGCAAAAGTGATACGAATGTAGACGGAATGGATTGCAGATGACTTACGTGTTGTGCTATCAGGTTCTCATTATGCCGCAAGTTGCCGGGGGTTGGAACCTACCAATTGGGATTGGCCTGGTGTGTAAACAAGGCGGACGCACCGAAGCGCGTTCCTGTGGTTTGTAATATGTCGGGACGGCCTTCTAGCCGTCCGCAAATTTATACAGCCTGTCCAAGTAGATGGGCGGTTTGTCAGCAGTTTTTGTGTTGCTCGTCACCTCATACTGGCAAAAGCCAAAGCGTATTTGTCAATAGCGATACTGCCTAGCGAAATTAAAATTTCTTTAATGTGGGTGTGGTATACTCTTAAAGTGGGCAAGCGCCAAGCCTGTCTACACCCATTGTTAACCCGCTGAGGAGGTTGAAATACCGTTATGTTTGACATTGGTGATACGATTGTGCATTCACGTTATGGTGCCGGGACTGTTGTTGGGCACAAAACCGTTACGTTAAGTGGCCAAGAGCGCAACTACATTTGCATCACACTTTCGGGTGAACGCGGCACCCTGATGGTTCAGCCCGACGAAGTTAATCCCGAAGAAGTCCGCATGACGATGGATGACATGAACCTCATCCGGGATGTTTTCGAGACAGCCCCTCAAGAAATGTCTGACCAGCATCGCAGCCGTCAGTCTACGGTGCGTGCTAAACTGCGGAGCAATGACCCGCATCAGGTAGCCCAGGCCCTGCGTGACCTCATCTGGCGTGACCGCACGGCCAGCCTGACCAACACCGACCGCCGCCTGATGGACGACGCCCGCAAAAAGCTGCTGCAAGAACTGCGAACCAGCAGCGCTATCCAACTGGCTGCCAAAAAGCTAGACAAAATCATCGACGCAGCGATGGCCAAGCACCTCGAAAACGCCCCCAAACCAGCGGAAGTTTAGCAAAAAAGACCAAACAGGGCCAGCAGTGGCCCTGTTGCCCAGGGCTTTTGCAAAGCATGGGCGGGAGCATATACGGCTTCGCCTAGTGCTACCCTACAAAATACACACGTAGGGGCGGCACTAGACCGGAACGGTCATATGTCCGCCCGTGATTATGAACCATTTGCCAACACGTTGAAATGCCCCCCCGCAACCGCGCAGCATTTCCCAAATCGGCAACTGTGCTATACTGGTCGCTCTTTGCTACATCTGCACTAGAGGAAAACACATGGTTGACCACAAAGCCGAGGGTGAAGCCTACCTCGCAGAGAATGCCAAGCGCCCCGAAGTCACGATCACACCCAGCGGCCTCCAATATGAGATTATTAAAGAGGGCGACGGTGCCAAGCCCGCCGCAACTGACACGGTTGAGGTGAACTACCACGGCACTTTCATCAACAACAAAGTGTTTGACAGTACCTACACACGCGGCAGCACTATTGAATTCCCACTCAACGGCGTCATTGCGGGCTGGACGGAAGGGTTGCAGTTGATGCCTGTAGGCAGCACCTACAAATTCGCTGTGCCGTACAACCTCGCCTATGGTGAGCAGGGCCATCCGGCAGGCATCCCCGGCTACGCTACCCTGCTGTTTGAGGTCGAGTTGGTCGATATTAAGTAGCCTGTTCTCATCAGGTTGGTCACTGAAAATATGCCTTTGCCGCCTTTAAGATGGTCGGGGGCTGTACCTATCTTACTGGCTGCGGCCTGGGTGCGGACAAACGCCGCTGCCGCCCTTGCGGACATCGCCCCGCGTGAACTCGCCTGGGTCGCCGCGCTGGACTGGCCGCTGTTCACTGTGCGCTACGGTATGGCCCTGCTGTCTGTATTGGCCGCTGCCGGATTGTATCGGGCAGCGCGGCACTGGACCGGCCTAATATCGGCACAGTTTTCCCTGTTGACCTTTGCCGCTTTACCCTGGATGCGCTTCCACAGCATTCACGTTGCCTGGGTGGGAGCGCTGTTCACAATGGTTGGGCTGCTGCTGGCGCTGGCTATCGGCGTGATCCTGGCGCGACTGCCCCGCTACACCCAGGTCGGGGGGGCTGCGGTGCTGCTCATCCTCATGATAGTGCCCATCAACCCTCACGCTCGCGCCGACTTCGGCGAAAATGTAGGCGGCCTTGTACAGTGGCTGGCCGCCAGCTACCGCCCCGGCGATGCTGTGCTGTTGGCCCCATCTGTGACCGCTGATGCTGCTGTACTGGCTGAGTGGGACTACTTCACGCGCCAGCATTTACCCGGCCAACTGGCAACCGACCCGGTTAACGCCCGCCGCGTCTGGTACATCCAGGGGTTGACCAAAGACTACGCCCAACTTGACGATTTACGGTCTGAGTACACCGTGCGCGGCTATCACGGCCAGCCGACCCTACTTGCTGAGTTGTATGAGCGCCCCCCTCAGCCTGTCTTACTCCAGTACGACAACAGAATGCAGTTCAATGGCGCTGATGTGGAGCAGCACGGCACGCTGATGACCGGGGCACTCATACCCGGTGAGCCAGCGACAGTGCGCTTGTGGTGGTCAGTCCAAGCCCCCCCGCAGATTAACTACAGCGTCGGAATCTACGTGTTGAGTGCATCCGGCGAGTTGCTTACCAGTTCGGATAGCCGCCCCCAACCCGCTGCCGTCATCCCACAGCTTGCGCCGCCAGAGCAAACCAGCCGGTGGACGCCCGGCACCGACTACGTTGATGAGCGCCGCCTGCAAATCCCCGCAGATGGGGCTGTGCTGGTCATGGCGGTGTACGACAGTGCGACGGGGCAGCGGGCTTTTGCCAACAGCGTGCGCGATGATGGCCTATATACACTGAGGATAATTGGTGAAGAAGCGACTGACTGACGGCCTGTTGGTGCTAATCGGGGCGCTGTTCGGCGTCGGGTTGATTTTGCTATTCCTCCCTGGGGCTGCCCGCTGGATCAACGACGACTACATTACAATGGAATTCCAGGTAGAAGACGGTGATATTTTCCATGTGCAGCCTAACAGCATCCGCCCGCCGCAAAACCCCGAACGGGTGCTGGCCCGCTTCCGCATTGACTGGGGGCAGTGGGGCTATCGCAAACCACGCAGCACTGCCGATTTCTACCCAATTCTGGCGTTGGGCGATAGCTACACCGAAGGGCAAACGGTACCCTACCCCTGGCCAGACGTGCTGAGTCGTGAGGCCGGGGTGCCCGTGCGGAACCTGGGCTTTAGCGGTTACGGCACCCAGGAATATGCCCTCGTCATGGAAGAATACGGCGACGACGTTGGCCCGGAGGTGGTACTGCTGGCCTTTTTTGGTGCCAACGATGTTGAATTTGCTGACCGTGAGGGCGACTTCAACATCGACACCGACCGCGCCGACACCGTTGAGCGCCAGGATGTGCCCGACCTGCCCGAACTTGAAAACGTCAAATACCCTTTTCCAGTGCAGGTCATCCTGAAGGGTCAGGCGCATGACCTCGCCTTTCTGTATCAATATCTGTGGTGGATGAACATCGAACCGGACGAGGTGCGCGACTCCGAAAATATGCGTGTGATTCAGGAAACGTGGCGCGATGTGGCCGCATCGGCGGGGGAGGTGTGCAAAATCGTGATGTATGTGCCCAGCAAAGGCGAGGTGTATCTGCCATTCCTGGATTATGAAGACCGCTTGACGATGCTAGACGGCACCAGGCGTCCGCTTGCCGAACCGGGCGAAACGCTGCGGATGGTCGATGAACCCGGCGGCACAGTAGATACCCTGTTGGCGCGGCGGGGCAATTTACAGTCGCTGTTGCGGGGGATAGCCGAGGCGGAAGGCTTCCACTTTATTGACCTGACACCCGTGTTTGAAGCGGCTGCGCGTGATGGCGCACGGCTGTTTTACGCCTACGACACGCACTGGAACCAGACCGGTCATGATGTGGCGGGCGCTTACATCGCGGAGCAGTTGGCCCTGTGTGACTGATGCAGGTTAGCCTGCGGTTTCGTCAAACCGAACGTGTGTTATACTGGCGCTATAAGGATGAATATACGTTCGTAAGGCATCCATGAAGCCTGACCGCCACTCGAATACAACTGTTTACATTAGTTGGTGGTACTGCCCTAACTGCGGCCAAACCTATTTTGGCGACGACCCACCCGATATGTGCGACTTCTGCGAGGACTTCACCACATGGAAGCGCGTCCCCCGGCCACAACGGTACCCCGATGACCGCGACGACCCACCTGTACAGCTCCCCCTACTCTAGCGGGCGTGTTGGCGCTGCCACACATCAGCCATTTCTGTGACGATTTGCGCCGTTTGGAAGTGAATCCCGGCGATGTCCTCCACATCTGGGGCATAACCGCCGCCCATCACCACCGCCACCGGAAGCCCGCGCTCATAACACATCTGGAATACCGTGCGGTCGCGCTCTGCGATACCCGCTTTTGTCAGCGATAGCTTGCCCAGCCGGTCGCCCGCGTACACGTCGGCTCCGGCGATAAAGATGGCAATGTCCGCGTTCGCACGATCCAGCGCATAGGCCACACCGCGCCGCAGATGTTCCATGTAGTCGTCGTCGCCGGTGCCGTCCGGCAGGCCAATGTCAAGGTCGCCGGGCACTTTGCGAAACGGAAAGTTCTTCTCACCATGAATGGATAACGTGAAAATCGTCGGGTCATCCGCGCAGATGGCCGCCGTCCCGTTACCCTGATGCACATCACAGTCCAGGACAACCACATTCTGCACCAGCCCCATATCCTGCAAAGCACGAGCAGCGATAGCCGTATCATTGAACACACAAAACCCCTCCCCATGATCGGGGCAGGCGTGATGCGTGCCCCCCGCCAGGTTCATACTTGTGCCGCTTTTCAGCGCTTCCAGGCACGCGCCCAACGTCCCACCGGAAGAGTGCTTGGCCCGCTCAAACAGTTCCGGTGACCAGGGGAAGCCAATACGCCGCACCTCGCGTTCAGTTAAAAAGCCGTGCCTGACCTTATGCACGTACTCAGCAGTGTGGCAGCGCAAAATCTGCGCTTCGGTGACGCCATCAGGCATCGTCATCACACCAGCGAGCGGGTCGATTTCCGTCAGGATGCGCTCACGCAGCCGGGAATACTTACGCATAGGGAAGCGGTGGCCGTCCGGCAGCGGCAGCACAAAGTCGTCACAGTAGAAAAATTTCATTCACCTGTCAGTTGATCGCTTACAAATGTGATTATTCTACCAGAAAACGTAACTACTCAGCTTGCCCCCCACCCCAGCGCTAAAGCGCCACCCCTCCCCCACTATCGCCGCTACGCGGCGGGAGGGAGGGGTTTGTGCCGCCTTCGGCTGTGTTCCCCTTCCCTCATTTTGGGGGTAAGGGGCTAGGGGATGGGGGATGGGGGAATTCAGCCGAGTACCTGAGCAGTTACCCGAAAACACGGGTTCAAAGGGTGCCAACCCTCTGCAGGGGTGCGGGGACAGCGTCCCCGCGATGTGAAGACTTGACTTTGCAATAGCCCTACCCAATACCCTGACCGCCACAAATGTTTTAGAATGGAAGTCGTTTTCGGGCAGTTGCTGGAGCGTGCATGACAGACTTGATGATTTCCTACTCGCGGCGTGACGGTGAGTTTGTGCGTAAGCTGCACGGCGACCTCACCGAGCGCGGGCGCGATGTGTGGGTAGACTGGGAAGACATCCCCCTGTCGGTGGCCTGGTGGGAAGCCATCACCGACGCGATTGAGGGCACAAAGGCGTTTGTGTTCGTCATCAGCCCGTATTCCATCAGTTCGCCTATCTGCAACATCGAAATCGGCCACGCCCGCAAACTCGGCAAGCGTTTGATTCCGATTTTGTACAGCGAGGCCGACCTGGAAGCCGCCCTTGAAAGCATCAGCCAGCGCAAAATCCCGGATGATATGCAAGCGGTGCTGGGGGATAAACCCATCACCGAACTGGTGCGCGAAAACTGGAATGCCGTTGCCCGCCACAACTGGATTTCATTCGCGCCCGATTCTCCCTACACCTTTACCGAAAACGTCAACCTGCTGCTGGATGCCATCGACACCGACCCGGAATATGTGCGTGAACACACCCGGCTGCTTGTGCGTGCGTCGGACTGGAACCAGCGCGACCGTACCCGCAACCTGCTGCTGTTGGGGTCAGAGATTGCCCAGGCCGAAAACTGGCTGACGCACGCGCACGGCAAAGAGCCGTCGCCGTCTGAACTGCATGTGGCATTCATCACGGCCAGCCGTGCCGCCCACAACATCCGTCAGCGCCGCCGCGTGACCGCCCTCACGACAGGGTTCGTGGTGTCGGTTGCGCTGGCGATTGTGGCGCTTTTTTCAGCATACTTTGCGTTTATCCAGCGCAATGCCGCCGTTAGCAGTGCGGCGACGGCGACCGTCGCCCAGGGTGAGGCTGTCTTACAGGCCAACCGAGCAGCGACGAACGAAAGCAACGCGATTCAGAACGCGGCTACCGCCACCGTCGCCCAGGGCGAAGCCATCTTACAGGCGGACATCGCCGCCACCAACGAGTTTAACGCCAACCGCGAGGCCGAACGCGCCAACAGCCTGTTGTGGTCCAGTTATGCCGGGGGTGCCCTGCTCAATGGGGACAGCGCCCTGGCCCTGGCGCTGATGCTGGAAGCCACCACTATTGATAACCCACCCGCCCTGGCCCAGCGCCGCCTGGCCGAAGCCGCCTATGCCCCCGGTGCCAAGCGCCTGATCGAAACGGGGGGGGCCGCCGTCAACGGGCTTGCTTACAGCCCGGACGGGCTAATGGCAGCGGTGGGGTTGGCCAATCGCACTGTAACCCTGTATGAACTGGAAACGGGCGAGGCCATCACCACATTTGAGGAACCGGACGGGTTGGTATCGGCATTGGATTACAGCGCGGACGGCGACACCATCCTGACGGCGGCGGTCAATACCCTGACGCTGCTTGATGTCGAATCCGGTAACATCCGGCAGGAGATGCAGCACGGCGTTGGCACGTTCGTGAACTCGGTGGCCATCAGCCCAAACAGCACGCGGGCACTTTCTGGCGCACTGGACGCAGAAGTGATGGTGTGGAACCTGGAAACGGGCGAGATGGTTCGCACATTGCGCGGGCACAGTGGGGCCGTCAACAGCGTGACCTACAGCGCCGACGGTTCATTGGCCGCATCTGCCGGGAGCGACAACCGGATTGTCATCTGGGATATGGCGACGGGCGGTGCGATTAAAATCATGACGGAGGCGTCTAACGTGGCGAGTGTGGCTTTTAGCCCCAATGACCGGTTTGTGGCGGCGGGGACGCAGCTTGGCGACGTTTCCGTATGGGACATCGAAAGTGGTGAGCGGCTGCGGACGCTGGGCACGGACGACAATTCGGCCAGCCACACCCAGACAGTCAACAGTATTGCCTACAGCCCAGACGGGCAGCAGATCATCACGGGCGGCGACGACCAACTCGTGATTGTGTGGAATGCGGTTACCGGGGCACCTGTCAACGTCTTTGATAATCACGGTGCGGGGGTGAACGCGCTGGCCTTCGCGCCGAATGGGTCAACCGCTATCTCTGGCGATACGGACGGCAATGTCTACTGGTGGAGCATCAACACGGAAGCCATCACCCGGCGCTTTACAGCCGTTCACAACAGCGAAATCCTGAGCGCAGCCTATACCCCTGACGGCGCACAACTGCTCGTTAGCAGCCGTGACAACATGCTTGTACTGTGGGATGTGGCCACCGAAACCGCCCTAACCGCTTATTCTCGTGATTTTGTGGCCCCTATCAATGCGCTGGCCTTCACCCCGGACGGCACACAATTCCTCGCCGGCTCTGATGATGGGGGGGTGCGCCTGTGGGATGTGACAGCAGAAACAACAGCCCCGGCCTTCGAGGGCCACGCGGAAGCGGTAACGAGCCTCAGTGTCAGCCAGGACGGTACGCTGGCCCTCAGCGGGGATGCGGGCGGTGTTGTCTACCTGTGGGATGTGGCAGCGGGTGAGGTCATCCACACACTGAGCGATGGCACCGCCGAGGGCGGGCATATCCGCAGTGTGGTGAGTACCGCCTTTAACGCGGCGGGCACGCTGGCCCTCTCCGGCTCGGAAGACCGCTCCATGATTTTGTGGGACGTTGAAACAGGTGCTATGCTGCAAAGCTATGACCGTCAGGGCGGGCGCGTGATAAGCGTCGGCTTTGGCCCGGACGACAGGCTGCTGTATTCCGGCACCAACAGCGACCAGATTTACGTCTGGTCGCCGGACAGCACCGACGCGCAGCGCATCATTGATGTGGGCGTGGAAGGCGGCGAACGCACGGCCAGCACCATCACCTTTAGCCCGGACGGGACAATGGCGCTTGTAGGGCGGGTGAACGGCACGGTTTCCTTGTGGAATGTGGCCGCTGGTGCGGAGATTGCGTTTTACGACCACCTGAACCGCAGCACCAGCCTGGATCAGGTGAGTGCGCTGGCTTTTGCGCCGGACGGTGACCGCGCAGTGATGGGCACCCGGCGCAATGCACTACTCGAAATACGCACGCTGCCCCTACCCGATTTGATTGCGTGGGCACAGGCGAACCGTTTCGCGTCTGAGTTGGGGTGTGCAGAGCGCGAGGCATTCAATGTGCCGCCCCTGTGTGACGATGGGACGGCCACGCCAGCATCGTTAGCTGCTACCGACGGCTAGGTGATGCCTCAACACCCGCCAGCGCGAATGCAACGGCGGCTTCCGCGTGGATGCGGGTGGTATCGAACACGGGCAGCGGGCTGTGTTCTTGCTGAATCAGCAGTGTAATTTCCGTGCAGCCCAAAATGACGCCTTGTGCGCCCTGTGCCGCCATCGCTTTGATCGTCTTCACGTACTCGCTGCGTGATGCCGCACTGACCTGCCCCAGCACCAACTCGTTGTAAATGACATCATGCACAACCGTGCGGCCCGCGTCGTCCGGCACAATCACGTTGAGGCCGTGCCTATCGCGCAGACGCCCGGCGTAGAAGGCATCCTCCATCGTGAAGCGCGTGCCCAACAGCCCAATATGACGGATGCCCGCCGCCTTGATTCGCTCCGCAGTGGCATCCGCAATGTGGATAAACGGCACGTCCACCGCCGCTTCGATGTCGCCCGCCAGTTTGTGCATGGTGTTCGTCGCCAGCACGATGCAGTCCGCGCCGCCGCCTGCCAGCCGCTTAGCCGCCCCGGCCATCATCTGGCCCAGTTCGTCCCACTGCCCGGCCATCTGCCGCGTTTCCACATCGTGAAAGTCAACCGAGTACATCAGGCAGGCTGCGGAGTGATAGCCGCCCAGCCGCGCTTTAACCGCTTCATTGACAATGCGATAGTACGCTGCGGATGATTCCCAGCTCATGCCGCCGATGATGCCGATGGTTTTCATGCGTAGGTGCCTGCCTCTGCTTGCCGTCAAGTCTGTATCCAATATTCCACAAAGTTGTGCGCGACTCAATGACTGCTTGCAGCCGCCAGGGCAATCTACAGATGAGCTTCCTGGCATGGTAAACTCTAAAAGGCAAAACGGCACAAACGTCAAAGATAAACCACAGCCAACATTAGGCACACATCTCCGCTGCAATATTTACGCCTTTCCCCAAATCTGAAGAATTCTTATGTGTGCTGGTGCCCGTTGCGTACTATCATAGAGATACACACGAAATAAATTTCTTTCTAACCGCTATCCTGCGAGGAGCCATACCATGCCAATCCCACCGATAGCCGTCCAGCGGTTAGGGCAAAGCATCTGGACGGACAATATCTCACGTCAGTTGATAACCAGTGGCGAACTGCAACGGCTGGTTGACGATAACGGGGTGCTGGGCCTGACCTCCAACCCCTCCATCTTTCAAAAGGCCATTGGCGAATCTGACGATTACGACGAGATGATTAGCCAACACCTGGACGAAGACGCCCACAGCCTGTACGAACGCTTATCTTTGCAAGACATCCGGGACGCTGCCGACATTCTCAAGCCCGTGTATGACCGCACCGGCGCTATGGACGGCTACGTCAGCCTGGAGGTGTCGCCATTGCTGGCCAACAGCACCGAAGCCACTGCCCAGGAAGCCGTTCGCCTGTTTGCTAAAGCTGACCGCCCGAACGTTATGATTAAGATACCCGGCACCGAGGCGGGCATTCCGGCCATTGAGGAAGCCACCGCCCAGGGCGTCAACGTCAACGTCACGCTGCTGTTTAATGTGAAAAACTACGAAGCAGTTGCTGAAGCCTACATCCGAGGGTTAGAACGCCGCCTGGATGCAGGCGAAGACGTGACCAACATCGCGTCTGTGGCCAGCTTCTTCATCAGCCGTATTGACGACCGCCTGGACAAAATGCTGGAAAACAACATCCGGGCAGCGCAGGGCCGTGACCTGGACCGCGTGGCCAACAACCGCAAGCTGCTGGGCAAGGCGGGCATCGCCAATGCCAGGCTCGCCTACCAGAGCTTTAAGCGCATCTTTGAGGGCAAGCGCTTCGCCAAACTGCGAAACGCTGGCGCAATGGTGCAGCGTCCGTTGTGGGCTTCTACCCGCACCAAAAACCTCGCCTATCCCGATACCTACTATGTGGACAGCCTCATCGGCAAGCAGACGGTGAATACGCTGCCGCCCCCAACCCTGGTCGCCTTTACCGATCATGGCACGGCAGACGCCACGCTGGACGAAAAGGTGAGTGATGCGCGTGATGTGATGGACATGCTGGCCGAGTGCGGCATCGACTTTGAGCAGATCACCTTCCAACTGCAAGAAGACGGCGTAGAGCAGTTCATTGACAGCTTTGAGACGATGATTGACCAGGTGGCCGCAAAGCGGGCGGTCATCAAAACCGGCATCATCAGCAGGCAGAAGGTGGCATTGGGCATCTACCGCGAAAAGGTGGAGCGGGCGCTGAACCAGTGCAGCAAAGACTTTGTAAACAGCCGCATCTGGACGCGAGATGCAACGGTGTGGAAGGATCACCCGGCGCTGATGAACGCTATCAGCCAACGCCTGGGCTGGCTGGACGTGCAGCGCACCATTGACCGGGAGCGGCTGCAAAAGCTGCAAGCAGGCGTGAAGGACGGGCCATACCAGCACGCTGTGCTGTTGGGCATGGGCGGCAGCAGCCTCGCGCCAGAGGTCTTCGCTAAGTCGTTTGGGCCGCAGCCCGGTTACCCGAAACTGCTTGTGCTAGACAGCACCAACCCTGCCCAGATTAGCCTTTTCAGCGATCAGATTGACCCCCAGAAGACGCTGTTCATCGTTAGCAGCAAAAGCGGCAATACCATCGAAACGCTGTCGCTGTACCGTTATTTTTGGGAAATCACGGGCGAAAACGGCGAACAGTTCATCGCTATCACGGATGAGGGCACAGCATTACAGCAGCTTGCCCACGAAAATGGCTTCCGCGAGGTGTTCATCAACCCCGGCGACATCGGCGGGCGCTACAGTGCGCTCAGCTACTTTGGGATGGTCCCGGCGGCGCTGATGGGCCTGGATTTAGACCGCCTGTGGGCCAGTGTAGACGACATGTTCGAGGCCATTGGCGACCTGATCCCGGTTAACCTGCACCCCGGCATGTGGTTAGGCGTCATTATGGGCAAGATGACCCACGAAAAGCGCGACAAGCTGATGATCTTCGCCAGTGAGGGCATTCGCAGCTTTGGCGATTGGACAGAGCAGTTGATTGCAGAAAGCACGGGTAAGGAAAACCGGGGCATCGTGCCGATTGCCGGGGCTACCATTGGCAAGCCGCACGATTACGGCAGTGACCGTACCTTCATCTATTTGAAGCTGGAAGGCGACCCCAGCAACGCCGAAATGGATGAAGGCGTGCGAATGCTGCGCGAGGCGGGCCATCCGCGTGTGACGCTGCTGCTGCCCGACAAGTACGCGCTGGCCGGGGAGTTCCTGCGGTGGGAGTACGCGACGGTCATTGCGGGGCACATGCTCAAGATTAACCCGTTTGACGAGCCGAACGTGGCCGAGGCCAAGCAAAGCACCGATGAGTTGCTCACGGTGTATCAGGCTGAGGGGCACTTGCCCATTGGGGAGCCGCTGATGCAAACTGACGGCGTGGAACTGTACATCAACGAGGCGGCGCTGGCCCCCCTCACCGAACTATGCGCCGCACACGGCTTCGATAACCGCGTACTCACCGACCTGATTGCCGCGCAAATCTTGGGCACCAACGCAGGCGACTACTTTGCCTTCCTGGCTTATGCGCCCAATACCCCCGAAGTGGACGAGAAGATTGAACGCATCCGGCAGCGGGTGCGCCATCTCACGCGCCGGGCTGCCTCAACGGGGTATGGCCCGCGTTACCTACACAGCACGGGGCAGCTTCATAAGGGCGGCCCGGACTGCGGCGTGTTCATTCAATTGACGCACGCCGACCCCAATGACATCGACATACCGGGAGCGGGGTACAGCTTTGGTGTATTGAAAGCGGCGCAGGCAGCGGGCGACATGAACGCGCTGTACAATCACCGGCGGCGGGGCCTACGCATCCATGCTACCAGCGGCGACATTCACGATGCGCTGGATGCACTGCTGACCACGCTGGATACAGTAGAAGCACGACGCCAGTAGTCGTAATACCGGCAGGGGTTTGATGGTTCAAGCCCCTGTGAATGTTTGTTTGAATAATTTGTTGCGATAAAGACTGTGTTCAACACGCCAGAAACCACCCTCAAACCGCTAACCATCGGCAATATCACGATAGACACCCCGCTCACGTTAGCGCCGATGGCCGGGCAAACCAACCACCCGTTCCGGCGGCTGGTGCGGGAGCTAGGGGGGTGCGGGTTGGTGTGTACCGAACTCATCAGCAGCAGGGCGATGCACGACAAAGGCAGCCGTGAGCGTACCTTCCAGATGTTTGACTGGACGCCGCACGAGTCGCCGTTGGCGGTGCAGTTGTTTGGCAGCGACCCGGCGCAGATGGCACACGCGGCACGGGTGGTGGTCGATCACGGCGCGGATATTGTGGACATCAACATGGGCTGCTGGGTGCCGAAGGTTGCTAAGAAGGGCGGCGGCGCGGCCCTGCTGCGCGACGTGTGTACCGCGCAGACGGTGGTCGAGATGGTGGTCAAGGCGGTGAACGTGCCCGTAACGGTTAAGGTTCGCAGCGGGTTTGAAGCAGGCGAAACGACGGCGATTCGCTTTGCCCGCGCCGCTGAGCAGGTGGGCGCGGCGGCGATTGCCGTCCATGCGCGGTATGCGTCACAGGGGTTTGGCGGCAGCGCGGATTGGTCGGTCATCCGTGAGGTGAAAGAGACCGTGTGCGATATTCCCGTAATTGGCAACGGCGATGTGTTCACCGCAGCGGACGCCGCCCGCATGTTGGACGAAACGGGCTGCGATGGCGTGATGATCGGGCGGGCGGCGTTAGGGGCACCCTGGGTGTTCCGGGGGATAGCACACGAACTGCGGACGGGCGAACCGCTCCCGGAGCCGACGCGCCCTGAACGGGCAGCGCTGGCGCTGCGGCACGCCCAACTCACGGTGGAAACCACAAATCTGCCGCCAGATGTGGCCGTGCGGGAACTGCGCGGCCAGTTGGGTAAGTACAACCTGGATGAGCCAGGCAGTAAGGTGATTCGCAATCAGTTGGTGCGGGTGGATACGCTGGCAGGCGTGGAGGCCGTTTTGGAGCCGCTACTGTAATATGCTTTACATCACGAACGGCGGGCTTTCGGGTAGGGTAGGGCCATAGGGCCGCACACAAAGCGGAAGGCAAATGGCAATGAATGACAATCACATCGCAGGCCATGTGGACGTGTTGAACGGTGAGCGCATCGCTATCGTCAGCGCGGCGGGCTGCATTACACCACAACAAGTGCAGGCCAGCCGAGAGCAGGTCGAGGTGCTGTTTCATCATACGACAGAGGACGCGGCCATTGTGTTCGACTGCCGCGACTGTACCAGCACCTTCACGGATTTGATGGACGTGCTCAAGCAAAGCCAGGTCGAGTTTGACCAGCACCACGCGGATAACCGCCTGATTTTGTTTGTGGGTACGCACACCTTTATTGACGAGTACATCCGGGCGTTGATGATAGGTTATCCGGCAGATCACGGCATTATCATCTTTGATGACACGGAGCGGGCATTGGCGTTTGCCCGTGAGGAACTCAAGGCCGGGGATTAGTTGGAACCTGTCTACCGTTTGCTATCGCGGCGGCTGCCGCTGCGCCCACCCGCTGCTGCCCCGCGCCGCATTGTGTTGATTCGCCCATGCTGCATTGGCGATGTGGTGATGGCCACAGCGGCGCTGACCGCGCTGCGCCGCCGCTACCCAAACGCGCACATTACCTGGGCGGTGGGTGGTTGGTCGCGGCAGGCGGTGGAAAATCACCCGAATTTGGACGCGATTTTAGACAGCGGCGCGGCGGCAAACCCGGCAGGGACGCTGCGCGGACTGGTCTGGTTTGCGGGGCGGCTGCGGGCTGGCCGCTATGACATGGCCGTGTCGCTGGTGCGTTCCCCGTTGATGAGTGCGGCGGTTTTGCTGAGCGGGATTGCCTGCCGCGTGGGGCTGGACAGTGGCGGACGCGGCTTTGGCTATAACCTGCGGGTTCCGGTAGACCCGGCGGCGCGCCGCCACGAAGCTGCGATCTACCTGGATGCGGTTGCGAGGTTGGGCGCTTCGATTGACGGGATTTATCCGAGTGTGGGCGTGGGTGGCGCGCCCCCTGTGCCCGATGCAACGACACCGTATCTCGTCGTGAACCCATCCGGCGGGAAGAACCCCGGCGCACAGATGGATGCAAAACGCTACCCGCCAAAGATGCTGGCCGAACTGGTGCAATTGCTGCGAGAGCGCATCGAGGTCGCGCAGGTGGTGGTGGTGGCCGGGCCAGGGGACGCCGTGCTGGCCGAGGCGGTCAGGGCGGCATTGGGTGAAGAGATTGCACACACGGCCTACGTGGGCACACTGACGTTCGCGCAGATTGGGGCGTTGGCGGCGGGCGCGGTGCTGTACATCGGCAATGACACGGGCCTGACGCACTACGCAGCAGCGGCGGGCGCTGCGACAGCAATGCTACTGGGGCCGACGGACCCGCTGCGCTACGGGCCGTTCGCGCCGAACGCGGTTGCCCTGTGGCGGCAGTATCCGCTGCCGCAGGGCGGGTTTGCGGCGGGGCCGCCCCTGGCCTGGGACTGGCGCGTGCATGGCATCAGTCCGGCGGAGGCGGCAGCGCGGATATTTGACGCCGGGGTCGTCCGTTAAGGGTTAACCGAACCGCCGCCCCGTCTCCGTGCGGACGGCAAACACCCGGCTGACCTGCTCGAAGCTGGTTTCGTCCTCGCGCACAATGATAACGTCAAGATAGGCATTAGGGTAGCGCTCCCGGATAAGGCCCTCGGCCTCGAAGCGGCGCACGGCAGTGATAATCAGCGTGATGGCGAGGCTCTTCTCCCAGGGCATCATCTCGAAAAAGTCGGTTTCGGTGGTCACAATCGGGCGGAACTGCTCCCAGTAGTCGCGGGCGGTGTCAAAAAACCAGTCCGGGGACAGCGAATCGTCAATCAGTACCATGTGAAAATCCGCCTGGCCGTGAATTGGCCCTGGCCCACGCAGTGGGAACCCGCCCGGCGGCAGTTCACCCGGCGGGATGTAGGTGCTGCCGTCCTGCATCACGTTGAGCGGCGGCACAGGTTTAATTAGCGGCGGGTTGGCAGCCAGGTTATTCAGCGTCCGCTGGCCCCTTTCGACGTAGTAGTCCTCTTTCCACAGGGCCACCCCAAAAAACCAGGGCTGCGCGAACTGCACAATCCAGTCAAACAGGGCGACGGTGGCTTCGGCGTGGCTGGCGTTGGTATACACCGGGAAGCGCACATCCTGGGCCATTGCGCCTTCACCCGGCGCGGGGAACTCCCAGATGCCGCCTTCGGTACCCACAACCGGAATGGCCTGCGTGCCGAACAGTTGGGCGCAGCGCTCATTGAACATGCGGCCCATTGCGGTCAGGCCATTGGGGTCGCCGTAGGGGGTCAGGTCCGTGCCGCCATAGACGGTTCTGCCGGGGTCTACCATCTGGCTGATGGGGTCATATGGATATTCAAAGTGCCAGCCGGGTTCGCGTGCCCGTTGGGTACTGGGTAACCGGGTGCTGGTGGGGCCACCACCGGGTCGTTCCTGATAGAAGTGGTTGAGGATGTAGGGGTGCGTGGCACAGTAGGCCCCCCCGCGCAGCACATTGACGAAGCGGTCATAGTGACGGTCGGCAGCGTAGTTCAGCATAGCGTCCATCCAGCGCACTGCCGATGAATCTGGCGCGGCAGACTCGGCCAGGGAGATAAAGCCCGGATAGCCGTCTAAATCCTCGATGATGAACTCCGCCCAGTCCAACCAGTGATCGACCAACTGCCCGATCTGGCCGGTATCTTGCCAGCTTGGGGCCATATTGCCGGGCCATTCGACGGGCAGGTTTGGCTCGTTATAAAACTCGAACCACTTCGCCCCCGCCCGTGCATACTGAACGTAATTGTTGCGCTGATCGCTGTTCATCGGGCGGCTGCCATGCCGCCCCAGGTAAACACGCACCAACGGCGTGATGCCCAGATCATTGAACTGGCCGACGTAGCTCAGTTGATCTTTGCCGTAGACGACGAGCTTGGCCCAGCCCATGCCCGTGCGCGTGTACAGCGAAACGTCTGTGGGGGCGTAGATGTTGGTGTTGTGCATCCCGCGCGGATTGCGCGACCACTGATAGTCTGTCAACAACATGGGGTGTTACTCCGAATCACCGACAATTGCACCGGGGGTGGGGGAAACCTCCGCGCTGCCTGCGTCAGATTCATAATCGGGCAGGTCTGATGTGGGGGAGGGCGTCATGGTGATAAAGCCCGACGACGGCGTGGGCACCTGGGTGCCCGGTTGGCTGCTGCCCGTCACCGCGCCGCCTGTGATAGCGCCCGGTGTGGGCACAATCGGGTCGCGCAGGGACGGCGTGGGCGTGGGGATGAGCGGCACGCCAAACGGCTGGTTCGCCTGGGCGCGAGCATTCAATGCAGACGCAGCCTCCGTCACATTTTCGTAGACAAGTGCATCCAGATAGGCGTTTTCACGGGCTTTGGCAATCGCTACCGCAAAGGTGCGGAAGGCATCTCGGCGCGTTAGCAAAGACACAGCTATGGTGTACTCTGCTGGGACGATAGCAATCAGTCCGGCATCCTGGATGACGGTTGGCTCAAAGCGCGTGTAGTAGGCGCGGGCCGCGCTAAACAGCCAGTCCGCTTCGACGTTGGGCACAATGAACAGAAAGTGGTAGTCCGGCAGGGTGTCCGGTGTGATTTGGTAAGCCATAGCCTGCATTATAGGGGAAAGCCGCACAGGGCAAAGGGGTTTCGGGTTGGAGTTTGTTTACGAAGGCGGCGCTCACCGGGCCGAATGTCCATATTGCACTGGCCCCGATAGTTGTGAGTTGCCCCCTTTCAGGTTAAGATTGCGCTCTGCGATTGAAGGAGCTTATTGTAGATGACTCACGCACTCATTACCGGGGGAGCCGGGTTTATCGGCAGTCACCTGTCGGAGCGGCTGCTGAACGAAGGCTACACCGTCACGGTGATAGACAACCTATCTACCGGGCGCTTCGACAACATTGCCCACCTGCAAAGCCATCCCCGGTTCCGCTACGCCATTGAAGACATCCGCAACATCCATGTGATTGACCGGCTGGTGAGCGAGTGTGATGTGATCTTCCACATGGCAGCGATGGTCGGGGTACAGCGCATCATCGAATCCCCCATCAACACCATCGAAGTGAACATCGGCGGCACCGAAATTATCCTCAAAACGGCGCGGCGCTACCGCAAGCGCGTGTTGATTGCGTCCACGTCAGAGGTGTATGGCAAGGGCGTGAGTGTGCCATTCAAAGAGGACGACGACCGCCTGCTTGGCCCTACCACGCGCAACCGCTGGAGCTACGCCGCCAGTAAAGCCATTGATGAGTTTTTGGCGCTGGCCTATCACCGTGAGGCCGGGCTGCCTGTGACCATTGTGCGGCTGTTTAACACGGTTGGCCCACGCCAAAGCGGCCAGTACGGCATGGTGCTGCCGCGCTTCGTCAAATGGGCGCTGGCCCACGAACCGATTCAGGTGTATGGCGACGGCGAGCAGTCGCGCTGTTTTGGCAATGTGTTCGATGTCATTGGCGCGTTGCAAAAGCTCTTAGAAGCGCCGGAGGCAGTGGGGGATGTGTTCAACATTGGCACCAACGAGGAAGTATCTATCATGCAGTTGGCCCAGCGCGTGCGCGACCGTGCAGACAGCGCGTCGGAAATCAGGCTGGTGCCCTATGAAAAAGCGTATGAATCGGGGTTTGAGGACTTTCGCCGCCGGGTGCCTTCTATAGAGAAAATCCACCGCACCATTGGCTGGCAGCCCACAACGCCGCTCAACGAGACTATCGATCAGGTAATTGCCTATTGCCAGGAGGAGATGCTAACCAATGGCCGAAATTAACCGTCAACAACTGATTCTCGCCCTCATCCCTGCCGGGGATAACCCGCGCCTGAGTGGGGTGGACCTTTCTGCCCTGAACATGACGCGGCTCAACCTGGAAGGGGCGTTTATGCGTGGGGCCAACCTGCAAGGGGCCACCCTGCGCGAAGCGATCTTGCGTGGGGCCAGCCTGCCCTACAGTGACCTGACGGTGGTTCAGGCCGTCGGGGCCGATTTTAACGGCGCTAACCTGAGCGGCGCTAACCTGAGCGGGGCCAACTTACAGCAGGCGCGGCTGTCGTCAACCAACCTGAGCGGGGCCAACCTGGGCGGGGCCAACCTGCTAGACGCCAACCTGAGCGGGGCCAACGTAGACAACGTCCGCTTTGACGAGAGTACCGTTTGGCCAGATAGCAAGCGCGGCTCTCGCGGCAACCCGGCAGATTACGTTTAGGTTATTGCGGGGTGGTATCTATTCACCTTGCTGTGAGATGAGGTAAAAATCAGCGAGTTGGGTACACTGTGGGGGTATGTGTCAAGAAAACAAGCGCCCCAAAGAACTTGACCAACTGAACAAAGCCATGCCCATTGATCGCGGTAGCATCATAGGATGGCGTGGAGACGCACTTTAGCCCTCACCCCAGGCCCCTGGCCGCGCAGCGGCGGTCGGGAGAAGGGGGCTAGTGGGGATGAGGGCTTTATGAAAGGTACAACCCTTAAAACCTACCCCTGACAGCCCTAAATCCCCTCTCCCCAGGGCTATACATTACCCAGAAGGCGTAATGATTCACCTAGCCATGCGAATGATACGGTCGGCGTGCAGCGGACGA
>DAOTTY010000158.1:0-49249 GCA_034437575.1 Anaerolineae bacterium
TCCTCAATAATCAGGTTGAGGTCTTCGTCGTAAGCTGTGGTAGTAATCAACGGAATCTGGATGCCTTCAGGCATGAGGAACGGTGACCAACCCCCGCCGATACCGTTCGTCGGGTAAAAGCCGACCACTTCGGCACGACCGTCAATCGTCATGGCCCGGCTAACGTACTCACAGGCGCTGGCGCAGCTTGGCGCAATCAGGACCACCACATCGCCGCCGTATTGTAGTTCCGGCACGGGCGGCGTAAAGCGATCTGGGCTTTCCTCAAAGATAAACGTGTCGCTGATGCTATCATCATAAAACCCACTAATTTCGATGATCTTGTCCTCATCGAAGAAGTAAGACACCATCTGATAGCCAATGGCGGTGAAGCCGCCGCCGTTCTGCCGCATGTCCACCACGACGCCCGGCACATCGTTGGCAATGAACGTCCGCATGGCGCGGTCCCACAGTTCAACAGTCAATGGCAGGTCATCAGAAAAGCTGAAAATCTTGATGTAGCCATAGCCGTTGTCCATGACTTCAAACTCAATGGGATACTCGGTGCCCGTTAGCCCGCTGTTAAACGATGAAAAACGGAAGCTGTCTGGTTCTTCAACAGTGGTGAGGGTCGCTGTCACAGGTTCGACGGTATCGGGGTTCAGGTAGACGATTTCGACTTCCTCACCCACCGGGAAGCGCGTCACGTAGCGAAGCTGCTGCAAGCGGCGCACATGATCGGTACTAAACGGCGCTGACCATGCAATCGTTTCTTCGACGGCCTCGGCAATGGGTTGGCCGTTGATTTCCAGGATTTCTGCCCGCAGTTGGATACCTTCTTCTGTGGCGGGGCTGCCTTCCGTCACAAAGTTGACGATTACTCGTTCATCGTCCAGTTCACGGACGGCAATACCCAGGCCACCCGTTGTAGCCTGCTGAAAAGCACCAAAATCAATCGGGGCAGACAGGTGCCCGTCAGGAATGGACCAGATCATGTCGCGCAGGGCCAGCCGGAAGGCTTCAGGGTCTTCGTTAGTCTCGGCTTCTTCAATGCGCGGGCGGAATTCGTCACGCTTTTCTTCCCAGTCAATGTTCTTCAGTTCGGTGAAGGCGTATTCCTCGGCCATCAGGTCAATCATGGCGTCGAAGGCTTCGGTGTAGCTCAAATCCGAAAAGTCTTCCTGTTCGGCAGATTCCGGTTCCAGCAAATCAACACGAACCGTTCGTGAGCGGTTGAATGTGAATGGCTCGGTAGCCATGTCCACAACCGTCCAGCCTGCGGGCAGCGCAACCGCCGGGTCGTCCTCGGTAAACAGCGTCTCGTCCTCACCAAAGCCAGACGGGAAGCCCTGCTCGTCGTCTGGTGCCCACACCAGCGCTTTGCCCCCTTCTACCTGACCAATCGTGGCTGCATCATCGCTAATCACCAGGCTGGCATAGGCAAAGTAGAAATCGTCGCGGTCGTCCATGTAGGGGTCGCCCCACAGGTTGTTGAAGATGCCCGGTATGAAGACCTGCACGCCCGTGTCGTCTTCGCCGTCGTTGTCTACATCGCGGAACTCACCGTTAGGCACAAATGGCAAGTCAAGTTCATAGCTGATGGGCGATTCGGTCGTATCGGATGTGAAGCGCCCAAACACCTGTGAGGCAAACGACGGCACAAACTCGAAGTCGTTGTCAAGCACACCCGCGCCGTCATAAAGCAGCACGTAGGGGTCTTGCCACAGGCTGTTGAAGAACCCGAACGTGTATGCCAATTCACCGCTAATCACCTGAACACCGCCCTCGTCGGCGGTCATGTCGGCGTCTGGCAGGTCGTCCTGGGCAAAAGCAGCGGCAATTGCTAACAGCAAAACCGCCATGATAAGCAAACCTTTTTTGAACATCGGCCCTCTCCGTATTTGTAGGCAGGTCGGTACGCTGTAAGAGTTTAACAAATCCGGGGCGTAAACGGTAATGAAACCACGCTGAGTATGCGCTAAATCCATTTCCACAGCACGATTGCATTGGTTACAATCATTTCATACTCGTTATCAAAGATCGAACCCATGACCCAAACAATCCCATTTGACCTGGATCAGCAAATCAATCGGCGTGGTACAGGCTGCGCCAAGTGGAGTGTGTTCGGCGAAGATGTGCTGCCGCTGTGGGTAGCCGATATGGATTTCCAGGCACCACCAGCCGTGCTGGATGCGCTGCGCGAACGTGTCGATCACGGCATCTTCGGCTATACCTTTCCGCCGCAGCGCCTGGCAAGCATCATTGTGGGGCGTATGGCACGGCTGTATAACTGGCACATCCAGCCGGAAGACATTGTGTACATCCCAGGTGTGGTGCCGGGCATTAACCTGACGGCGCGGGCCACCGCCCAGGATGGCGCTGTGTTAATCCAAACGCCAGTTTACCCACCATTTCACTACACATCGCGTTGGAGCGGTACCGACTTGCAGCAAGCACCGCTCAGCTACCTAGAAACAAGCGCTGGCTTTACCTATGGCATTGATTTCGAGGCGTTTGAAGCAGCCATTACGCCACAAACCAAAATGTTTTTGCTGTGTAACCCGCATAACCCTGTTGGGCGCATGTTTACCGAGGACGAACTTACCCGCATGGCGGAAATTTGCCAGCGCCACGACATCACGATTTGCTCCGACGAAATTCACAGTGACCTTGTGCTAGATGGCACCCAACACATTCCAATTGCCAACCTCAGCGAAGATGCCGCCCAGCGCACCGTAACCCTCATCGCACCCAGCAAAACATACAACATCCCCGGTCTGTTGTTCTCAGTCGCTATCATCCAAAACCCGGACCTGCGGCGACGATTTATGGAGGCAGGGGCTGGCATCTTGATTATGCTGACCGACCAATACGCGCATTCGATGGTCAACATGATGGGCGCTACCGCTGCTGAGGCCGCTTACCAGCACGGGGACGAGTGGTTGCGCTCTGTATTGGATTATGTGCAAAGCAATCGTGATTTTGCTGTGGCGTACCTGCGTGAATACATGCCCGCGCTAAAGACCGCTCAACTGGAGGGGACGTACTTGCTGTGGATTGACTGCCGGGGGGCGAACTTGCCAGAAGAACCGGGTAAGTGGTTTGTAGATAACGCACGGGTGGCGCTCAATGAGGGCAGTTTGTTCGGCGACGATGGCAAGGGCTTCGTCCGTATGAACCTGGCCTGCCCGCGTAGTACCCTCAAAGACGCCCTGGAACAGATGAAGGACGCTCTGAGTCATCGTGATTCGTAAAACATCGTAATAAGGCTGCGCTTCAAATAGCGCTCAAAGCATGGGTCGCGTACAATGGCGGTAATGAGTTATTACAGCCATTGTTGAACTGCGCCCGCCCCGTTGTGGATTGGAGGGCATACCTGGGATGAACGATGTCAACCATTGACACCTTTTCGCTGTCATCATCCGGTCGGGTTGCCCGACTGTTAATTGTGGATGATAACGAGATCAACCGGCTGCTGCTCGAACGCATTTTTGCCAGAGAAGGGCATCATGTTACAGTAGCGGCAGACGGTCACGAGGCGCTAGAGCAGCTCAAACGTGACGCTTTCGATTTGGTGATCCTGGACATCATGATGCCGGTGATGGACGGATTGACCGCGTTGGAGCGCATCCGGTCCAAGCGAGATACGGCCTCGCTGCCCGTGATCCTGGTTAGCGCCATGTCCGATACGTCTGACATTGTGCGCGGGTTGGAATTAGGTGCCAATGACTACATCACCAAACCGGTTGATATGGCAGTGGCGCTTGCCCGCGTGCGAACGCAACTGGCCCTCAAGTTTTTGATCGATGAACGCGAAGAGGCGATTCACCGCCTGGAAGCCTCGCAAACCATGCGTGAACAGTTTTTTCGCATTGCCTCGCACGACCTGAAGCAGCCGCTCACCAGCCTTAAAACCGCCAATATCCTGCTGCGTGAATTGGTTGACGCCCAAAATGAGCGTGCCCAAAGCGTGCTAGACACAATGAAACTGACCATCAATACCATGACAGAGGTTGTTACTGACTTTTTAGATACAGCAGCGGTGCAAAGCGGTGCCCTGGATATGAACATCCAACCGCTACGCGCCCACGAGTTGGTGCAAACCGTTCTTGTACAACATCATCCCGCAGCCTACGAAAAAGGCATTCACATTCAGGTCAGTGATATTCATGGCACGCTGCTGGGCGACCGGGCGCGGCTGGTGCAAGTGCTGGGTAATATTGTGAGCAATGCCATCAAATACAGCCCATCCGGTGAGACGATTCACGTCTGGGCAGTGCAAGAGCGCGACACCTTTCGCATCTTCGTGGCCGACAATGGCACAGGCATCCCACCAAACGAACAGATCAAGCTGTTTCAACCGTTTGGCAAGCTAAGCAACCAGCCCACCGCCGGCGAGTCCAGTCATGGGTTGGGGTTGTGGATTGCCAGTCATCTCGTTCACTTGCAAAACGGTGACATTGGTGTGGAATCGCCCCCCGGCGGTGGCTCGACCTTCTGGATTAGTTTGCCATTGGCCGACGGCGACACCTGACGGCAGTCCGCCATACGCTAACTGTGTATTTGATTAACTCTGTGTGATAATTTTTGCCTTTTGTCAACACGGTGATTATGATCGTGTTAAATCATTAGTTCAGGGTAAGCTCATGGAAAAAGTGAAAGGGGCTTGCATGATCTATCCCTTGCTGACCGGGTGCTTCTCATCTAACACTTTTAGCCCTCACCCCTTCCGAACCTTCGATTCTCCGTCCCCGTTCCCTGGGGAAAGGGGACAGTGAGCGCAGCGAACAGGTGGAAGGCTGATGGCCGATTATGCGAATCTAAATTCAGTGATCCATCATTTCATCATGACAACTGCACACGGATTGCCTCATTCCGCATATTCGATGGTCTATGTCCCGCGTCACATCAAGGTCACCTGTGTAAAGCCTCACCCTGGAAAAGTACCGGCACTAACACGAATAAGGTAACCCATGACAAGCGCAGATAACGCCCTGAAACACCGTTTGGCCCAGCCAGAAATCCTGGTAGCGCCGGGTGCCTACGACAGCTTAATCGCCCGCCTGATTGAACTAAGCGGTTTTGAGGCAGTTTACATGAGCGGGGCCGGAGTGGCTTATTCAACGTTCGGCACGCCAGATGTTGGCATTACGACGGCCACCCAGATGATTGAGCGGCTTGAAGCCATCGCAGACAGCACTTCTTTGCCTGTCATTGCTGATGGTGACACCGGTTATGGCAACGCAATTAATCTACTCCAAACGGTTAAAAAATATGAGCGGGCTGGGGCCTGTGCCATTCAACTTGAAGATCAGAACTTCCCCAAGCGCTGCGGGCACCTGGCTGGCAAAGAACTGGTTCCAGCAGCGGAAATGGTCGGTAAAATCAAGGCCGCCGTAGACGCCCGCACCAGCGAGAACTTCCTGATTATTGCCCGCACGGACGCTCGCGCTGTTCATGGGATAGGTGCCGCAATTGACTATGGCCACATGTACATTGAGGCCGGGGCCGATGTGTTGTTTGTGGAGTCGCCCACGAGTGAGGCTGAACTACAAGCCGTCGCAGATGCCTTCCCGGATACGCCGCTGATGGCCAACATGGTGGAGGGGGGTAAAACCCCGCTGTTGAGCGCAGCACAGTTGCAAGCAATGGGCTACTCACTGGTGATCTTCCCCAACTCGGTGACGCGGCATTTCGTACACACCGGGCTGGCCTTTTTGCAAAGCCTGCGCGAACACGGCACCACCGCCCCCCAACTCGACAAGATGATGGACTTCCGCGACTTAAACGACCTGCTGGGCATTGAGCGCTTCCATGATTTAGAACGCACTTACCTGCCCCCCAAAGAGGAGACGATGACATCATGACGGACAAGCTCGACCTGCTGGTAAAAAATGTGCGCCTGGTACGCCCGCACTCGGACGCTGTTCAGACGATGGACATCGGCATCAAAGAAGGTCGCTTCGCTCGTATTGAAGCTGACATCCCGGCGGAAGACGCGGCGAATGTGTTCGACGGGCAGGGGCGCATGGCCTTCCCCGGTGCCATCGACTCGCACACGCACGTCGGGATTTACGTGCCCACCAAAGACGACGCGCCCACCGAATCGGCAGCGGCGGCGTCTGGCGGTGTAACGGTGATTATCCCCTATGTGCGAACGGGCAGCCTGTATTTGAATATGGGCGGTTCGCTCAAAGACTTTTGGCCCGCCCTGATGGCCCAAAGCGAAGGCCGCTATTACATCGACTATGCCTATCATGTGTCACCTATCGCGGGCAGCCAGATTGACGAAATGGAATATCTGATTACCGAGTGTGGTGCGCCCAACTTCGGTGAGGTGTTCATGTTCTACGGGCTGCACGGGCTGCATGGCCGCTCCGATACGCAGTCCAAATGGCTGATGCTGGCGGAAGGCGATCACTACGACATCGCCCACTTCGACTTTATCTGCCGCGAGGCAGCCCGCCTGCAAAAGCAATACCCGGACATCGCCCGCTATATTCAGGTGAGTTGGCACTGTGAAACCCCTGAAATTTTGCGGGCCTATGAAACCAAAATCCGCAGTGAGGGCAAGCTGGACGGCCTCGCCGCCTACAGTGAAGCCCGTCCGCCGCACAGTGAGGCCGTCGCTGTGGGGGTGGTGGGGTCGTTGGCGCAAGCCGCTGGGCTAAAGCAAGTCAATATTCTGCACATTACGTCACGCGAGGCGATGGACGCCGCCCTGACTGCCCGTGCCGCCTACCCGGATGTGGAGTTCGGTTTGGAGGTGACAGCGGGCCACCTGCTGCTGGATACAACCTGCCATATGGGGGCATACGCGAAGGTCAACCCGCCGCTGCGCCCGCGTGAACACGTTGAATACCTGTGGGAGCGTGTGCTAGACGGTACGTTACAGTGGGTGATGACCGACCATGCCAACTGCCCTAAAGCCCTCAAGGTAGATGCCGACGACCCGACGAGCGTCTGGAAGGCACGCGCAGGTTTTGGTGGCACAGAGTACATGCTGCCGGGGATTTTTAGTGAGGGTACCCGGCGCGGCCTGACGCCGAACCGGGTGGCCGAACTGACAAGCTGGAACCCGGCGCAGCGCTTTGGCTTGCTCAACAAGGGGGACATCGCCCCCGGCTACGATGCGGACCTGGTGCTGCTGGACCCTGAAGAAGAATGGACGATCCGCGCAGAAGCGTCTTTCTCTGCACAGGGTTACACTCCATTTGAGGGTATTGAAGTCAAAGGGCGGGTGAAGACGACGTTTGTGCGCGGCCAGCGCGTGTTCGACAATGGTGAGATGGTGGGCGAGATGATTGGCGAATACCAAAAGCGCCCATCGGCACTGCCCGTGCCTACCGAGGCTTAGCCGGGATGAGCGGCATCTTTGCAGATAGCGGCCAATGGGATTGGCAAACCGATGTGATGATCGTGGGGGGCGGCGGTTGTGGCCTGACGGCGGCACTCGCAGCCGGGCAAACCGGGGTCAAAGTCACCGTGGTGGAAAAGCAGGCCCAACCGCGCAGCAACACGGCCCGCTCTTCCGGCATGATTCCGGCGGCAGGCACACGCTTTCAGCGTGAGGCGGGCGTCATCGAAACGCCAGAAGACTTCGCCAACGACATCCTCAACAAAAACCACCACCAATCCGACCCTGACATGACCCTGCACATGACGCGCACGGCTCCGCATGTGGTGGAATGGCTGGTAGACGAGTGCGGCGTGGCGCTGCAATTCGTGGATGACTTTACCTATCCTGGCCACTCCGCCCACCGGATGCACGCCCCCGCCAACCGCACCGGCGCGGACTTCGTGGCAGATATGCGCCGTGCTGCCGAAGCCATGCCCAACATAGACTTCTGCACCGACATGCCCGTGCAAGGGCTGATCGCAGACGAGAGCGGTGCTGTGGTAGGCGTGGTCGTCTGGCGCGGTGGGGCAAACGGCCCCACGGAGCGGGTACGGTGCGGCAAAGTTATCCTGGCGACAAACGGCTACGGCGCTAACCCGACTATGGTGCGGCAGTACATCCCCGATATGGCCGATGCGCTCTACTTTGGCAGTGAGGGCAACACAGGTGAGGGCATCTTGTGGGGCATGGAACTCGGCGCGGGCACAGCCTACATGGACGCTTATCAGGCGCACAACTCTGTGGCGACAAAGCATCACACCCTGATGACCTATGCGCTGGTCACCGAGGGCGGCTTCCAGGTGAATAAGGCCGGGCAGCGCTTTGGTACAGAACAGCAGGGCTACTCCGAGCGGGCGTTAGAGGTGCTGGCCCAACCGGGGCGCGTGGCCTATAACATCTACGACGAAAAAATTCACCAGTTCGGCATGAAGTTCGACTACTACCTACAGGCAGTCGATCACGATGCCGTGCAGGGCGCGAACACCCCCGAAGCAATTGCAGCCAGGCTGAGCGTTGATTCCGACGGCCTCGCCGCCACACTTGATGCGTTTAACGCAGCGGCACGCGGCCACGCTCCCGATGCGCAGGGCCGTACGGGGCTGCGCGTGCTGGAGCCACCCTACTACGGTGTTGAAGTGACGGGGGCGCTGTTCCACACACAGGGCGGCCTGACCGTTGATTTTGACGGGCGCGTACTGCGTGAAGATGGCACACCGATTGCTAACTTGTATGCAGGCGGGGGCACAGCAGCGGGCGTGAGTGGTCACGGCGCGGCGGGCTATCTAAGTGGCAACGGCTTACTCACTGCGCTGGTTTATGGCATGTTGGCCGGTCAACACGCGGCGCAGGCCGTGCGGGGCTAGCGAGGACAGTGTGGTGCCCCACAGCTTGTTTACAACGCCGCACAGCAGGTGCATCCGATTGTATGTGTGTTGCTGACGGCTATGAGATCAGTTAAGCCACAAGGAGGCGCATTCGGCACGTATCTGAGGGTGTAGACACAACCGTAGGATTACTTTTATCTATGACGAAGGAACAAGAACAAAGATGAACACAAAACGCATTGCATTAACGCTAACGGCTATCATGCTGATGCTGCTGGCCGTGGGCCTGACGGCAGCCCAGGACGAAGGCGAAACCTTTATTATTGGCGGCATTCACCCGCTAACAGGTGGCCTTGCCGCTGATGGCACCCAGATGAACAACGCGATTCAGATGGCCGTTGCCGAAATCAACGAAGCGGGCGGCATTGGTGAAGCGGGCATCATGCTGGAATTTGCCGGGGCAGATTCCACTGGCAGCGCTGAGGTAGGCCAAACAGAGGCCGAACGCCTGGTTGAAGATGGCGTGGGCGCGATTATCTGCTGCTTCCAGTCTGCTGTAACGGCGAACGTAGCTGCTATTGCAGAGCGTGAGCAGGTGCCGCTGGTGATTGACGTGGCCGTGGCCGACGCCATCCTGGACCAGGGCTATGAGTACGCCTTCCGCTTGCAGCCGAATGCAACGTCAATGGGTGTGAACGGTGCCAACTTCCTGATGGAAATGGGCGAAGCACAGGGTAGCCCGATTGAAACCGTTGTTTACGCCTATGACGGCACATCCGGCTTTGGCCAGAGCGTGTTCGATGCTTTCGCCATACAAGCGGAAGAATTGGGCATCGAGATTCTGCAAGAAATTACCTATGACCCGTTCAATGTGACCGACCTGACCACCGAAATGACGCTGGTCAATGCGCTGGCCCCGGATGCACTTGTCGTCACGGGTTACTACAACGACGGCCTGCTCATCGCCCGTAATGCGGAAGAGGTCGGCATTGATGTTGACATTGTGTACGGCATCGCGCAGGGCACGTATGACCTGCCGCAGTTCGTGGATGACGCGGGCGACCTGGCTGAATGCTTCTTTGATGCCAACTATCACTGGGACGCTTCTGACGAGGCTGCTGTTGCCGTGCGTGAGACGTTCCAGGAAGAATACGGCGAGGAAATGCGTACCGCTGCTGTGCTGTCCTATCAGGCCACATACATCATTGCAGACGCCATCGAGCGGGCCGAGTCAATAGACCCGGTTGCTGTGCGCGATGCGCTGCGCGAAACCCGCTACGAAGACCACATCCTGCCATATGACGGCCCCATCGAATTCGATGAAACGGGCGAAACCATCATCGCGTCTCCGGTTGTGATGCAGGTTCAGGACGGCGGCATCGTGCAGGTATACCCGCAGGCACTCCAGGAAACGGACGAAGAGGGCAACCCCACCGAGCCGATTTTCTGTACGTCGTGGGGCAGCTAGGGCGTTAAGTGTTAGGGGGCGGGGCAAATGCGCCGTCCCAGGCTGGTTAGTTCGTGCGGTGTGCAGCGCAGCGCCCCCGTTACAGCACGCAAAAGCAACCCATACGGAGTTTTGACGATGACTTTATCCATGCAAAGACGACGAATGATCGGCGGGGCCGTGCTGCTGATCGGGGCGGGGCTGTGGTTTGCCTTGCGGTTTGGTGCCATTATCACCTGGCTAGACCGCTTTGAGGTGGTGCTGCGACAGGCGCTGGTGACCGGGCTGCTGGTGGGGAGCGTGTTCGGGTTGGTGGCCATGGGCCTGACAATGATTTTCGGCGTGCTGGAAATTATCAACTTTGCACACGGTGCCCTGATGACGGTGGGCATGTATGCCGCCTTTTTGATGTACAGTCACCTCAACATTGACCCCTACCTATCTATTTTCTTGAATGTACCGCTGCTGTTCGTTATCGGCATTATCGTTTACCGGGTGGTCATTCATCCGGCGCGAGCTGCCCCCCATCAAAACCAGCTACTGCTCACGTTGGGCCTCTCGCTGTTGATTGAAAACCTGCTGCTGGTCATCTTCAGCGCCACGCCGAACGCCATCCGCCTGCCTTATGAGCGCGGCCTGATTAACTTCGGCCTGTTTGCCATTGAGTTTCCCCTTCGCTTGTGGGGCGTGACGATCTCACTGCCGCGACTGGCAGCGTTTGTGTTCGCTGTGCTGTTGACCGGGGTGCTGTACTACATCCTGCAACATACCGACCTGGGCCGCGCCATCCGGGCCACAGCCCAGGACAAAGACGGCGCGGCGTTGGTGGGCATCAATGTAGACCGCATCAGCGCGATCACGTTCGGTATCGGGACGGCGTGTGTGGGCGCGGCGGCCTCGCTTGTGCTGCCCTTCCTCACTGTTGATCCGGTTGCGGGGAATACGTTTAACATCGCGTCGTTCGTGATTGTGGTGTTGGGCGGCATGGGGAATGTATTGGGGGCGCTGCTGGGCGGGTTGATTATTGGGCTGGCGCAAGAAGTGTTCGGCGTGGTGTTTATGGGCACGCCCAAGCTGCTCAGTGTATTTGTGATCTTCATCCTGGTGTTATTCTTCAGGCCCCAGGGCTTGTTAGGGAGGGGTTGATGTTCGCTGTAAACGGAATGCACCGGAACTACATTATCCTGGCGGTGCTGAGCGTGGCGCTGTTGTTTGTGCCTTTCGGCCTGAACCAGTTTCAAATTAACATTGCCATTTTCGTCCTCTATTGGGCTTACCTGGGCAACGCCTGGAACGTCATGGGCGGTTATGCGGGCCAGTTCTCGTTTGGGCACGCGGCGTTTTTCGGCATTGGCGCGTATACC
The DNA here is from genome assembly GCA_034437575.1 of Anaerolineae bacterium. Lineage (GTDB taxonomy): Bacteria > Chloroflexota > Anaerolineae > Aggregatilineales > Phototrophicaceae > DAOTTY01. Next base: position 11,515 of record DAOTTY010000158.1, read on the forward strand.
TCAACCGTGCTGCTGGTGGACTACGGGGTGACGCCCTGGGTTGGGATGCTGGTGGGGGCCGGGTTTGCAGCCCTGTTTGGCCTGATACTGGGGTTTCTGTTTTTCCAGTTTGGATTGAAGGGGCACTTCTTCGCGCTGGGCACATTTGCCTTCGCAGAGATGCTGCGCCTGATTGCAGGTGAGATGTCGATTTTGCGCACGACAATTGGCATTCAAATCCCGCCTATTCGCACGGATAACTGGGCGATGATGCAGTTTGGGCAGACGGGCACCAATTACTACTATGTCATTCTAGGGTTCTTCATCGTGGGGATGATAATCACGATTGCGCTGGCCAACAGCAAGCTCGGCTACTACTTTATGGCCATCCGCGAGGATGAAGACGCAGCGGCAGCGCTCGGCGTTAACACAATGGTTTACAAAATCGTGGCGGTGATGATTAGCGGTGCCCTCACAGCGATGGGTGGCTCGTTTTTCATTCAGTTCTTCACGTTTGTGGACCCGGCGCTGGCGTTTGGGGTGGCTGTTTCCATTGAAATTCTGCTGCGGCCCATCATCGGTGGGACGGGAACCGTGTGGGGGCCGTTTGCCGGGGCGCTGCTGCTCACCCCATTGGAAGAAGCCACGCGGCATATCGTGCGTGAACCCCCGGCCTTCCTGAGCTTTATCGAGGGCCGCGCCGGTGTTGACGTGATGCTGTTCGGCATCCTGATTATTATTGTGGTGATTTACATGCCGGATGGCATCGTGGGCACCGCCCCCAAACTGTGGACCCGGCTGCGGCGCGGCAGCCAACGCGGGCGCAGTGGCACCGAAGCGACCATGCCCACGCCCACACAACCCCTCACTGATGAACCCATCCAGCCGAAGACGGAAGGCTAACCCATGACGACAGACCCGATGATGCTTCAGTTGGACGGCGTTATTAAGCGCTTTGGCGGGCTGGTGGCGGTGAATCACGTTTCGCTGGAATTGCACGCGGGCGAGGTGCTGGGCCTCATCGGGCCGAACGGTGCCGGTAAGACGACCCTTTTTAACTGCATCAGCGGCACCTTCGCGCCGGAAGAAGGCAGTATCACGTTTGCGGGGGAAGTCATCACCGGGCTGCCGCCGCACATGGTATGTGGGCGTGGGCTGGCCCGCACCTTCCAGATTGTGAAGCCGTTTGTGGCCCTGTCTGTTGTGGACAACGTCATGGTGGGGGCCTTCCGCAACACGAACAGCACGGCAAGCGCCCGCGCCGCCGCCCGTGAGGTGGTCGATTTCGTCGGCCTGGGCAAATTTGCCGATCAGAAGGCGGGTAACCTCACCACTGCCGGACGTAAGCGCCTGGAACTGGCGAAGGCGCTGGCAACGACCCCGCGTTTGCTACTGCTGGATGAAGTCATGGCCGGACTCACGCCCACCGAAAGCACGGAAATCGTCAGGTTGATTCGGCGCATCAGCGACGAGCGCGGCATTACGCTGCTGGTGATTGAACACGTCATGAAGGCGATTATGGCCCTCAGCGACCGGATTGCAGTCCTGCATCACGGTGAACTGATTGCGATTGACGCGCCCAGTGTTATTGCCAGCAATCGGCAGGTGATTGAAGCCTATCTCGGAAAGGAATACGCCCATGCTCACGCTGGATAATGTACAAACCGGCTACGGCGATGTACAGGTGTTGTTCGGCGTCTCCATTCACATTGGCGCGGGCGAAATCATCGCGCTGATTGGGGCCAACGGCGCAGGCAAGACAACCACCCTACGCACCATTTCCGGGTTGATGCGCTCTTGGGAAGGCACGATTATGTTTGACGGCCAGCCGATTCAAAGAGCGCCATCGGATAAAATCGTAGCGTCCGGCTTAATTCAGGTGGCAGAAGGGCGCAAGCTGTTCCCCAAGCTGAGCGTGCAGGAAAACCTCGAACTGGGGTCGTTCATCCGCTCGGTGCGGAAGAATCGCCCGCAAAACATGAAACGGGTTTATCGCCTGTTCCCGCGCCTGCAAGAGCGTAAATCGCAGCTTGCGGGCACGCTTAGCGGCGGTGAGCAGCAAATGCTGGCGATTGGGCGGGCGTTGATGACCGAACCGCGCCTGCTCATGCTGGATGAGCCATCGTTGGGGCTGGCCCCCATGCTGGTTGAAGACATTTTTGAGGTGATTAAAGACATCAACGGGCTGGGCGTGACGGTACTCATTGTGGAGCAGAACGCGGTGCAAACGCTGGAGATGGCCCATCGGGGCTACGTCCTCAGTCATGGGGTAGTGGAACTGGCTGGAACAGGCGATGAACTGCTCAACGATGACCGCATCCGCACGGCTTACCTGGGGCTGTAACCGTGTCTACGATGAACGAGAACGCTAGGGCGCGTGGTGTATTAATGCAGAAGCCGCAGGAGGTGCGCTCATGATTGTACGCGACTACGAAGACGGTTGGCTGCTCATCACACAGCCGAGCCACGCCTGGGGCTGTGGACGATTGGTGCGCCTGTGGGGTAATGAACAATTTGCCCGGCCAGTGGCGCGGCGCGAACTGATGCAGGCTACTAACCTGCACGACATCGGCTGGGCCGAATGGGACAGCACCCCACGCCTCAACGACGATGGCACGCCGATCAGCTTTTTGCAAACAACTATCGAAGAAACGGATGCCATCTGGCGGCGGGCAGTGACCACGCTGCGCCAGTTTAACCCATATGCCGCGTTGTTAGTGAGTATGCACGCGGCGACGATTTACATGCAGCGGTTGGCCCGCAACACGGATACGCCCGAAGACCGCGCCGCCTTTGAAACGCTGCTCACGGATCAGCAGCAAATTCAACGTGACTTAGAAGCCTACCTGCGCGGCTTCGACCTGTACGATGACGCGCTGTCCCCTGAACAGCTTGAAGCCAACTACCGCGTCTTGCGGACGGTTGATCTGCTGTCACTGGCGTGCTGCACCGGGCCGCTTACTGCTGGTGAAATTGAGAACGTACCGGGTGGCTCCGCATCAGAGCGGGTAACGATCACTTACACACCTGCCGATGATGTGACCCTTGCGTTGGCACCCTACCCATTCCGTGATGCGGAAACGGTGTTAAGTGTGGAGGGGCGCTATGTGCCACAAAAGCGCTTCGACAGGGTGGAGCAGTATCACGCGGCACTGGAAACAGCCGAAATGCGTATGCTGGCATTCAAACTTGTGCCAGCCTGACCCCAAGCGATCAGCAGGTGGCTTGCCCTGCTGACCAAGATAGAGCAGGTTGAGTCGCGGTGACATTGCTATTGTCGGTACGAGTACAGAACAGCGTGGTGACCCACTTTAACCCTCACTCTCCTCAATCCCTCCCCCAGCGGCAGGGACTTCTTGACCCGTTCTGCTTTCCCTGCGCCCTTTAGAACGGAGAGGGTCGTCGTAACGACTCAGCTTGCCCCCCACCCCGGCGCTAAAGCGCCACCCCTCCCCCACTGAGGGAGGGGTTTGTGCCGCCTTCGGCGGTGTTCCCCTTCCCTCATTTTGGGGGTAAGGGGCTAGGGGATGGGGGAATTCAGCCGAGTACCTGAGTCGTTACAAATAAACACTGTAACTATATGCTGCTTCGGGATTGACGCAGAACATGCCCTCAGTGCGTCATGGGCGCAAGCCGCCGGGGATGTTATGCTATCAGTATTGACCGCCGCTGCCGGGAGCGCCCACACATGCTAACTGCTGAAACCTATCCGCACATCATTGATAAGCTGCGGGCGCTGTACGAACCGCACGGCCTGACGCTGTTGCAGCGGCACGGTGCGACTTACCCGGTGACGGTGCGCCACCCCGACCTCAACGTGCCCGCCGATGGCATTCTATCCCCCGCCGTGCCGTCTGTAGAACTCACGCGGGACGACCTGCCCGTTTACGACGATACACTGGTGCCGCGCCTCAAAGCGGATGGGCGGCGGCTGTTCAACGGGGTGACATTTGCGTTTGATCGTCTGGAAGAAAACGTAGACGGCCAGCCCGTGCGCCTGCACGCCAAATTGGGCCGCTACTTTGACTTTATCGCGTCGTCGCTGGCGATAGAGCAGGAGTTTTTGCGCGGGGATAGCCACCCGCTGCGCGATGCGATGCACGCCGCTGTGCCCCCGGCTGACCTGTGGCGCACCGGGGCGGGGCGCAGCGCCGCGATTGGCGCAGGCGTGCTGACCGTGTTCAAACACGACGACGGCCCCTACCGCCTGATTCTGATTCAGCGCTCAGCGCAGGCCGCTGATAAGCCCGGCGCGTATCATGTGGCCCCGGCGTTTATATTCCAGCCTTCCGCCCTGGACTACCCGGCGGCTGAGTGGAGCTTTGCTGCCCAGGTCAAGCGCGAGTACCTGGAAGAACTGTTCAACGTGCCGGAAATGGAAGGCGGCGGCGCAGATCACGCGCAGGTGCCCGAAGCGCGTGAGTTGGATGCCATGCTGGCCGATGGCCGCGCTTCACTACACTTTACGGGCTTTTCCATGAATATGCTCACCACGCAGGTAGCGCTGTGTGCGCTGCTGTTGATTCACCAGCCGGGGTGGTTCCAGGCACACATGGGGGCCACCTGGGAGGTAAGCGGCTTGCAGGCGCTCCCGTTTGCCACCGATGCGGAATTCCTCGCCCATGTGCCGCCAGACTTCCCGGTGCGGGTGACGCCCAACGGGGCCGCCGCGCTGTGGCTGGGCGTGGATCGCGCACGCAAACTGCTGCAATAAGGTTGAGCCGGGCCGCGTTAATCGTAAATCACTCGTAAGGGCTGATTTTACAAATTACGCCCAAAATAGGTACGATTACAGAACAGCATGGATGCCTTATTTTCCCCCTCTATCCCCCTGCCCTTTCTCCCACGTAACTGCTCAGCCCTCTCCCAAACGGGCCTGTGGCCCTGGGAGAGGGGCTTAAACAGTAGCACCCGGTGCCTGAGTAGTTACCTAAAATGCGTCTGAAATACACCCGCCCGTTGACATATCCCTGCGCCGGGCTATACTAAAGGTATGAATAATACCCACTGCACCGCCTCCCGAATGCCAATGCCCCTCACATGTCCCACCCAGCAGATGGGTTAGCTTTGCGTTCCACCCTCCCATTGTGATTTTTCCAACCGTCTGCTTCGTGGCAGGCGGTTTTTTGTTTTGTCTACGTTACAATCAACCACAAAGGTCAATTACAGAAAGGCGAGAGAGAGTATGAGCGAATATATTCATGTGTCGGTGGCTTGGCCCTATGCCAACGGCGACCTGCACGTCGGGCATTTGGCCGGGGCCTACCTCCCGGCAGACATCTTCGCCCGCTATCACCGGCTGAAGGGCAACAAGGTGCTGATGGTCAGCGGCAGCGACACCCACGGCACACCCATTTCCATCCAGGCGGACGCGCTGGGCATCACGCCGCTGGAAGTCGTTGAACGCTATCACGAGCGCTTTGTGCAAACCCAACAGAAAATCGGCATCAGCTACGACCTGTTCACCCACACCGATACCGAAAACCATCACAAAATCGCCCAGGACTTCTTCACGCTGCTGCTTGAGCGCGGTTACCTGTACAAAGAGGCCCAGGAACTCATGTATTCCGAGCGCGAGGGGCGCTTTTTGCCAGATCGCTACGTGGAAGGCGAGTGCTACATCTGCGGCTACGACAGCGCCCGTGGCGACCAGTGCGACAACTGCGGCAACCTGCTAGACGCCACCAAGCTGATTAACCCGCGCAGCCGCAACAAACCGGACGATAAGCTGACGGTTCGCACGAGCGAGCATTACTTTTTCGACCTGCCCAAGTTCAGTGAGCAGCTTCTGGACTACATCAGCCAGCACGAATCGCACTGGCGGGCGAACGCGGTCAACTTCACGCGCAGCTTCATCAATGAGGGGCTGCGCGGGCGGGCCGTCACCCGTGACATCGACTGGGGCGTGGCTGTACCGCTTGACGGCTGGGACGATAAGAAGCTGTATGTGTGGTTCGACGCGGTGATGGGCTACTTCACTGCCAGTGTGGAGTGGGCCAAACACATCGCAGGCGACCCCGACGCCTGGAAGCAATGGTGGTACAACCCCGACGCCAAGATTTACAACTTCCTGGGCAAAGACAACGTGCCCTTCCACACCATTATCTGGCCAGCGGAGCTGCTGGGCGTGAGCGGCGTTTACAACGACGGCGACGACACCCCCATCAGCCTGCCGTATGATGTGCCCGCCAACGAGTTCATGAACATCGAAGGCAAGCAGTTTTCCAAAAGCCGTAACTGGGCCATCTGGCTGCCAGACATTCTGGAGCGCTACCAGCCGGACGCGGTGCGCTATTACATCGCGGCGACCATGCCAGAAACCAAAGACAGCGACTTCGCCTGGGACAGCTTCCTCAACCGCACCAACAGCGAACTTGTGGCGGCATGGGGTAACCTCGTCAACCGGATGCTGGGGTTTGCCTACAAGCGCTTCGACGGCGTGGTGCCCACCTATGACGACCTCACCGACGCCGACAAAGCGATACTGGCGAAAGTCGAAGCCGGGTTCGATGATGTGGGCAACCTCATAGAAGCGGTCAAGCTGCGCGAGGCGCTTAGCACGGCCATGCAGCTTGTGCGCGATACCAACGGCTACCTGGACCGCCGCGAACCCTGGAAGACGTTCAAAACCGACGACGCCGACGCCGCCCGCTCGGTTTACACGGTGCTGCAAGCCATCACCAACCTGAACACGCTGCTGTCGCCCTGGCTGCCGTTTAGCGCCCAGCAGGTGTGGGGCTACTTGGGCTTTGAGGGGCAGTTTTACGGCTCGCTGGCCATCAAGCCGATTGAGGAAGACACGCGCTCGCATTTGGGGCTGGTGTACGACGGCAAAAATGCCGTCGGCAAGTGGCAGCCGGTCAAGCTGGAACCCGGTCAGGTGCTGCAAAAGCCGGAGCCGCTGTTCGTCAAGTTGGAGCCGGAAATGGTAGAGCAGGAACAGGTGTACCTCGGTCAGCCGCGTGACGAGCAGCCGATTGAGGTCTAGCGCATGGCCCGCAGGCGCTGCACAAACGTGATGTAATCACGCGGCGTAGGGGAATACCACTGCTTGCTGGTCAGGTCGGCGCGGTTAGACGTGGCAAGTGTGCCATTGAGCGCGTTTTCTACCGCGTCGGCCATCAGCGGCAGCGCGGCGAGGTACTGCTTGACGGGCAGCGTGCGGAATGTGTCTGTATGCGGGTTAACGGGCACAATGGCCTGCGCCGCAATGCCGCCCGTATCAACGCCGGGGTCAAGCTGGTGGACGGTCACGCCCACAAGATCGGGGCGACCTTCAACCAGCGCCCAAAAGCCGCCATGCACCCCCCGGTAGCGCGGCGTGATGCCCACATGCACATTCAAAAACACGGGGGCCAGCGCCAGCGTCTTTTTGCTGATGATGCCTGTACCGCTGACGACCACACACCCCGGCTTGTGGTCGGCCAGTAAAGCGCGTGCCTGCGGTGTGTTGGGGCTGCCTACATCATGACAGGGCAGGCGGGCATCAGGCGGGCTGTCGTCGTGGGCGGCCAGCAGCGCGTCGATATGTGTTCGTGAGCGGGGCCGGATGATAGCCCGGTCGTACAGTGTGAAGGCCAGTTGATTAGCCACCGGCCACCAGCCCAGCGTCCGCAGGCGATAGCGCAGCATTTTGCGGTAGTGCCCCGCCTCAAAAATCACCGCCGCCACGTTAAACCGCGCCGCCAGATGGTTTACCAGCGTGTACGATGTGCGGCTGCGTGAGGCCAAAACCACAATAGAATCCGTCATGAATGGGGGCGAAAATCCCCGGCGGGGGCCAGGGACTTTTACTGTGATAGGGTAGACTAGGTGTTGCGCTTGGTAAGCTGTTCGAGCTGGACTTCGTACAGCGAGCGGTGCTTGATCGCATCCCCGAAGACGGCTACGCCTGCGTTCAAAATCACCAGGCCCAGGCTGCCCACGAAAAACCACCCGAAAAAGCCACGCCGTGACCCCTTCAGCCAGGCTGCGTGACCGATAATGCTGGCACCCATGCCGATCAACAGCATCCCAATGCCACTGAGGCGGCTCCACTGTTCATAGTGTTCGTTCATTGTGTTGCCTTTGCGTGCGTATACTCACAACGTTGGTGATTATAACGCGCCTGCGTCCGTTCGCCTATGATGACGATGAACGCATTAGCGGCGCAGCATTGCGTCTTCACCCTCGCCAACGGGTTCTTTGATGGTGGTAATGCTCGTCCACTCGGGGCGGTCGCCGCGCAGGTGGGCATAAATTGGCTTCTCGTTGCGGAGCAGGTCCACAAACACGGGCAGGTCAGCATAAGGCACAAACATATAGCCCTTCTTCGCCTCGCTGTCGAACACAGGCTGTGGGTAGACGCTGTCTTCCATCAGGCAGTACACATCCAGGGTGTACTCGTCGCCCAGGCAGCGGAGGATGCCCTTCAGTTGCACGGTTTGCCCCTGGAAGTCCATGTTTTCCAGTTGGCGCAGCACAACCATGTACTCTTTGACCTCGAAAACGGCGGCTTCTGCCATGTGGGATGTCTCCTGTTGGTGTTTAGCTGATGTCCTGTATATTGTAAACGATGCAGGGCATTGGTGCTATTTCCTGTGGGGCCGTCTACGTCTTGTCTTTGCTGTCGTCTTCGTCGCCATCTGTGAGCAGGTCATCTTCCGACCAGCCAACCATATCACCAGGGAAGGAACCGTTTCGCAAGTACAACTGCGATAGCTCTTCAATGGCAATATCAAGTTGGTATGCCTTGACCTGCCGATACAGGTCTTCGAGGTCACCCTTGAGCATCGGGTTCGATTTGCCGTAGAAACCGATCAAAAATCCGATGTATCGCAATATCTTTTCATCGTTTCTATTATCGGGCAAATCAGCAGCCCGTTTATCACCTGCAAAATGCGTACAATCACCGCCTTATCCTCTGCTGTGAGCGTGTGTTCTATCGCTGCCACTGCACCTGAGCGACCCGCTCCGGTGCGGCCAGCACAACTTGCTCGCCCGTCGCCACATTGACCAGCGTCAGCCGCCCGGCGGGGGTGGCGCTGGCCTGCACGTACCCGGCCACCATGCCCCCATCCGGTGACAGGCGCGGCTGCTGGACGAACCCGCCGCTCAGCACGGGCAGCAGCCCTGCCACCGCCCGGAAGTCCGCGATGTGCAGTTGTTCTGGCCCTATTCCCGTCCCCTCAACCAGCCGGAAGCCATCCACGCCGAAGGGCACTGCATTTACCACCGATACCGGCTGCGGGAACACATTCTGCACGGAGAGGTCATTCGGCGTCACTATCTGAATGCCCGCTACAGCGTCCGCAAAGGTGCCCGCTGCGGCTATCCGGCCATCCGCCAGCCAGAATGCCCCCGTTGTGGCTGGCGTGAGCGGCTGCAACCCCGATGCCGTGCCTAAATCCAGCAGCGCATCGGCAGCCCCATCACCGCGCCGCACCTCAACTAACAGCCGCGTCCCATCCGGCGACCAGCGCGGCCTGTGATACGTTTCGGTGTCCGTATCGGCCAGCAGTGGCAGCCCATCGCCGCTGGTGCTGACTAGCTGCACGCCCCCGTCAGCATAAGCAATCGTCTGCCCGTCCGGGCTAACGTCAGGGGCGGGGTCTGTATCGGCTGTGAGGGCGGTCAGCGGGATGGGGGTGCCCAAACCATTGGTGAAGCTGGCCAGCCACAGTTGACTGTCACTGCTGTACACCGCAAAGCGGCCATCCAGGGCGACGGCGTAGCGCGTCACATCGGCTGTGGCCTGTGTTAGCGGGAAGGGCGCGGCCCCCGGTGGCATTTGCCACAACTGCACCACACCCGCTTCATCTGCCGCCAGGAAGAACAGGTTATCTGGCAGGGCAAAACTGGTGACTTCCGGCGGCAGGGGCACGCCCCAGTCATATGCGACGGCGTTCGTCACGGGCAGCGTAAAGCCCGCCCCGTTGATCGGGTTAATCAGCGCGAGTGCCCCGCCCTCAAACGCAACCAGGAACGCCCCGTCCGGCGTCCAGCGCAGCCCGTCCAGGTCGATGTTCACCGCACCGATGAGCGCTTCGCGCCGCGCTGCCACATTGACCCAGGCATAGCTGCCCTGGCCGTCAGTTACCAGCGGATTTTGCAGATCACGGCGGAAGACGGCAATTTCACCTGTGGGGCGCTCTGCCAGCCGCCGGTACAACACCCCTGGCGGCAGCACGTCCGTCTGGTTGCCGCTGGCCACGTCAAGCTGAACCAGCCCGCCGCCCTGCGGCGCATAGAGCAACTGCCCCGGCCCTGTCCACAGCACAGAGCGCGTATCCAGTTGCAGCAGCGCCTCAGCAGTTGCGCCCACTACCTGAAGGATGTGCCAGCCGCGCTGCTCACCCCGCGCCGCCAGATAGCGCCCATCCGGCGACCACATGATCTCGTTAGCGCCAGCGTCTAGCACATCCACTGTGGTGATGCCACCGGCAGTGGCCAGGGTGGTCAACCGCAGCCCGAAAGCCGTCGTATAGGCCACACGCTGCCCGTCCGGTGCCCAGGCGACCGTCGCCCCCTGCCCGCGCAGCAGCGGGAAGCCCGGTTCGTCATCCAGCACCCGCGCCTCACCCGACCAGATGTTGTGCATCACCAGCGCGGATTGTGTGCGGTAGGCCAGCCAGTTGCCGTCCGGGGCCACGCCAAAGTCGATAATAAATGCGTCGTCCGGGGTGACGGGCATCACGCCCTCGGTGCCCACGCCATAGCGCTCAATCACACCGTCGTTGAGCAGCACGTACAGCGCGGCAGGCAGGTTAAGCGCGTCGTCCTGGGCGGCAGCACCCACTGCGACACTCAGTGCCAGCAGCAGGCCCCATCCCCATTTGTAAAAGCGCAACTTGGAAAAAGCCCCTCTTTTTGCAATGATTAGCTCGTTTAGTGTGCCCACGCACACTCTGAATGTCAAACGCACGCAAGAGGCGGTCTGCCAGATGACTGACGCGCAAATTTATCTGAGCCAGGGGGCTAAACCCGTCTTCCGCCGGGGCAGTGCCGCTGCTGGCTGCCTGTTGATTCATGGATTTAGTGCCGCACCCACCGAAATTAGCTGGCTGGGCGATCACCTACATGCCACACTGGGCATGACGACCTACACCCCACGCCTCGCCGCGCACGGTACCGACCCGCTGGATATGTACCGTGCCCGCTGGGGCGACTGGTACGCGAGTGTGTGCGATGGCTATGAAATCCTGGCCGGCCAGTGCGATCAGGTGTATGTAGCGGGTATTTCGATGGGGGGCTTGCTGGCGCTGCTGCTGGCCGCCGCCGACGAGACGGACATCACGGCAGCGGCGATTATCGCCGCGCCTGTTATCTACCGTGCGCGCCGGATTGCCTATACACGCTACCTGAAGTGGCTGAAGCACACGGTCAACATTGCGGATAATCACCCGCTGGTAGAAACCATCTGTACAGAGCAGGAACGCCGGGGCGAAACGGTCATCGGGCGCACGCACTACCGCCGCTGGTCGGTGAGTGCGCTGGCCGAACTGTGGAATCTAACGCAAACAGCCCGCCGCAGCCTACCCCACGTCAGCACACCGATGACGCTGCTGTACACCCGCAACGACAACAGCGTGTCGATGGCGTCCATTGACGAGATCAAGCAGCACAGCAGCAGTTCTACAATCGAAACGCACATCTTTGAGCAGTGCGGCCACATCATCACGCAGGATGTGGAGCGCGACCGGGCCTTCGAGATTATCGAGGCGTTTTTTCAATCACACTTACAGGCTGAACCCCAAACGGAGCCAACCCCATGATCGAATCGTTTATCACGCAGTTGCAACTCACCTACAAGCTGATGTTAGACGGGCGCGTGTCGCTGTGGGTGAAGGCGGTGCCGGTTTTCGTCATCGTTTATATCGTCTCCCCCATTGACCTGCTGCCGTTCTTCCCGCTGGACGACTTCGCCATCCTGCTAGGGGGGCTGCGCTTGTTCGAGGAACTGGTGCCCGATTACATCGTTAACGAATACAAAGCCGAGTTGGGCATCGACACGACCCGCGAACGCTAACCGCGCAGACGCAACTGCTGGCTTTGTACCTCGTCCATCGCGTCGAGGGTGTCTTGCAGGCCAGCCACCTCGTCCTTGATTTCCAGGCGCAGGCGTTGGGCACGGGAGCTATCAACTTCTTTCGTGCCCAACAGCGACATCTGCGCGTAGACGGTGCCCAGGCTGCTGAGCGTGCTTTCTAGCTGAATTTCGGCCCGCCTGACACTGTTAATCGTTGCTTCCAGGTTGGCAAGCTGCTGTTCGAGCTGTTCCAGCTTGTTTTCCAGGTCACGGCGCACTTTGGGGTCTTTTTCCACCTCGATGCGGCGGCGGGTCGCTTCAATGTCTGTCGGTACGCGCTGGCGGTCACGGGCGACGAGTTCGTTGCCCTCGAACGAGTCAATATGACGAGCCAGGTCATACATGTGGCTGATCCAGTCGTCAATGTCCTCAACCGTCTGGTTCAGGCTCATGCGCATGGCCCCGTCGTGCCGTTTGACCAGTTCCATCATGCTTTCACGATATTCCAGGGCGCTTTGCAGCCGGTCACGCGAGACGCGGTTTTTAATGTCGTTGATGTCGTACTGCCGCTGAAACTCACGGGCGACGGCCTGCCGTGCCGCTTCCGGGTCGGTGACAGACGAGACGAGCCACGCTGTTTCGGCAACGGCCCCACCCACCAGCCAGAACCAGGGCTGCCAGCCGGGGATGGCCGTCTCTGGCGCGAGCAGGTACAACCCGGCAGTGATGGCCAGCGTCACCGCGCTTTGCCAACTCAAAATCGCACTGCGAAACACTGCGCCCATAGCCCGCTGGCGGATTTCATTCGATAAATTGTTGGACATGGCCTATCCCGTTGTTTGTGAACTGATGTGTAACCGCTGTACGTGCAATGATAGCGCAAGGTTCCCAAACAGAAAACGGGGGTTGCCCAATGTGTGGTGGGCAACCCCCGTCATGGCTGTGCCTGGGGCATAAGCGGCCCGGTGGGTTAGCTTTCGCCACCCAGCAAACGACGGCGGCGCTCTTCAATCTGGCGTTCGACCTCGCCACCGCTCACAGCTTCGTCAATCTTGTCAGACATCGACATGGTGGCCATTTCCAGGCGGGCGTCTTCCTGGTCAATGCGGCTGCGGATGGATTCGGCAATGCGGTTCACGTCGCTGTCGCCCAACTTCACAATGTCGTCCAGGCTCTTGACCGTCTTCAGGGTTTGCTGCTTGGCGGCGGCCAGTTCCATCAGGGCGCGTACCTGCTCACGCTCTTGCTTGACGGAGGTCAGCTTGGCTTCCAGCTTGAGGCGCATCCCCATCATCTGCCGGTACTGGTTTTCTTGCGTTTGCCACTGCTCATAGTATTCCTGGGCAAGCTGCTGCTTGGTGTTCAGTTCGGCCTGGGCTGCGGCGGCCAGGTCGTTTTTACCCTTTACGATGAGCGTGTCAATGTCGCGGTCCAGTTTTTCTGCCTGGGACGCAAACTCTTCGTATTTGCGCTTGAGCGTGCGAACGGTGCCGCCAACGGTGGCGGTGCTGTCTTCGAGGGCGTCCAGGTTGCGCTCTACCTGGCGGATGTACTCGTCCATGACCTTTACGGAATTGGATTCCAGGGCGCGGTCAACCAGGCTGTGCAAGTTGGCACTGATGAGGGTGTTCAGTTTATCCAGAAAAGACGGTGAGGTCATTGGGTAGTTCTCTCCTGCTTGTTAAGCGTAATCAACTCAATGTATCGACAGTATAGCGTCTAATATAGCACGGAAGTTTCAAAGCTGCTGTTGGCGGAGGGCAGGTTCCGATGTTAAGGGTATGCAAATGGAAAAGGTGCTGCCCACATCTACCTCGCTTTGTACATCGACGTAACCGCCGTGTAGTTGGCAAACCCCTTTGACAATCGCCAAGCCAGACCCGGCCCCCTGGTCTTCGTGGTGGGCGCGGTTCACCTGATAGAACGTCTTCCAGATGTTGTCGAACTCGTCTTTGGGCACGCCCCGCCCCTGGTCATGCACGGAGATAACCACGTAGTTGTCGCTGCGGGCCGCCCGCACTTCGATGGGCGTCCCCGCGTCAGAGAATTTGCAGGCGTTTTCGATCAGGTGAACCACCGCCGTCGTCAGGTAATTACGATCACCGACCAGCGGCGGCAAGCCGCTTTCCACTGTCAGCGTACACGTCCGTTGCAGGCTGGTGAGCAGGGTGCTGCGCTCAATCGCCCCGGCGAGCAGCATTTTCAGGTCGGGTATCGACTGACGCCGGTACTCAAAGTTGCCGGTGGCCGCGCCTGTTTCCAGTTCAACCAGCGTGATGAAATTTTCCACCAGGCGTTGCAGGCGATTGGCTCCACTGCGAACACCTTGCAAAAAAGTGAGCATTTCAGCGTTTTCTTGTTCAGCGCTCAGGTCTTCCAGCAAATCAGAATAGGCTACGACAAACGTCAGCGGGGTGCGAAACTCATGGTTGAGGATGGTGAGGATACTGCGCTTGAGTTCGTCTTCGCGCCCGGTTTGGATGCGCCGGATGTCGCGGGCGCGGGCCAGGCACGATTCAATGGCGACGATGACATCATCGGCGCTAAACGGCTTCACCACGTAGTCGTCTACGCCCAGGCGCTTGGCCTCTTGAATATCTGTCTTTTCGCCCCTGGCTGTCAGGAAGATGAACGGCATCGACACGTAGCGGTCTATCTGCCGCACATGCTTGAGGAACTCCAACCCATTCATACAGGGCATCATAATGTCGGAAACAACCAAATCCGGCGGGCTGGATGTATCTTCGAGAATGTATAGGGCATCGGCACCGTTCAATGCAGTCAGCACGTTGTACTGCTCAAACTCTAGAATGTCCCGAATGCCGTCCAGTAATATAGGGTCGTCTTCAACAACCAGTATGGTTCCCTGCGCCATATAATTGCTTCCTAACACATCTCAGGCGAGATTCCTTGTGGAGTTAGTATCATAACCATTATGAACAACTCTCCGTCAAGACACAACAGCCAATCCAGCACATAACAAGATTGAGTGATTGTAATGACTCAGCTTGCCCCCCCTACCCCGACGGCTTCGCCGCTACCGGGTGAGTTGCCCCGCACCTGCATTTGCACTACCATAGCCTTAACGGTTCACGCGCACACACAGGAGCGCATATCATGGCTTTGGAATACCCCCTCGAACATCCGGCAGTGCTGTTTCAGTCCATTGGGATGCCCGCCAACACCCGCATTGACGCCCAAACCCTGGAGCGCTTCGGCAAAGTGCTAATGATTATCGCCGGGGCTGATAATCATCTTTCTATGTGGGAACGCGGCTGGCTGACGGCGTACATGGCCGCCTATGGTGCCGGTGGCGCGGTGATTAAAACCCTGGACGACTTCGACTATAAATCTGCTGAGCTAGACCCGCTGCTGGACCCGCTGCTGCAAGGGCCGTATGCCAGATGGGTGCGGCGCTCGTTGGTGCAGGGGGCCATTCGCATGTCCCGCGCCGATGACCTGTCCCCGGCGGAGTACCGGGCGATACTGTATGCGGCGGAACTGCTCAACATGAACGAGGACGTGGTTCACGAGGTTCAAAGCCTGCTGGACGTATTCGACACGGTGAACCTGACCAACGCCACCCTGCTCACGGTGGCCGAACTGGAAGACGCCGAAAACATGGACAGTTCAACGGACGCCGTTACAGCTAGCTGGTCTGATAGCCAGGACACGCTGGAAATTGAACCCGGCTACGTGCCCACCACCCCGGAATGGGCGCTGCTGGCATCGGAGAACTTTGTGTTTGCCAGGGCTATCCTGTATGTGATGAGCGCGGATGGCATCCCGTCCAGTGATGAGATGGAGCAGTTTATCGCCTATATGCGGAGTTGGGGCGCGTCAGAAGCGCAAATCCGCGTACTGATTAGCGATGACTACCGCAGCCTGACCGCCGAGGACATCGTGGCGCAGTCCGGGCGGATGCAGTGGGGGCTAACGGCGCTCACCTCGGTGGCGCTGCGGATTGCCGGGGCCGATGACCTGTCACATCAGGAAGAAGCCGCGCTGTTGAACCTGTATCGGCAGATGGGCCAATCGGCGATAATGTACCACGCGACGAAGGGCCTGGAAACGGTGCGGCGGCAGGCGCTTGACCGGCTGAATGCCATTTTTGCCCGGTATGTCTAACTGGGGGATTATCCCACATAGCGCACCCGCCACACATGCCCATACACCGAATCCAGCACCAACAGCGACCCATCCGGCGCGACGACCACATCAATCGGGCGCATCAACCCGGTGACGAACGGCTCCGGCGTGTAGGCGGCTAAACTCACGTCATCCTCCGGGATGCCGTCCGGGGCAACGCGCACCACCCGCTGACCGCTGCCGTTGTCGTGCCACAGCGCAACGAACAGGCTGTCAAACACACTCGCCGGGAACTGATCGCCTGTGTAGGCCACCAGTCCACGCGGCAGCGAAAAGTCGGGCAGGGCCAGCAGCGCATCAGCGTAGGTCGCATCGCGGCGCAGCAGCGGGCATTCGGTGCAGCCCAGGCTGCGCCAGTAGGGAAAGCGATAGTGCCCGCCCTCATTCATCGCCAACAAACGGTCACCCGGCCCTTCGAGGGTGCCACTGTCCGTCGTGTAGAACTGGCCCGCACTGTCAAACGTCACGTCGAACGGGTGGCGGATGCCCTGCGCGTATACGTCATAGTCGCCAGTGTGCGGATTCACGCGCAGCACGGATGCTTCACCCGCGACTGACTCGGTATAGGGTTCGCGCTCCGGGTCGTCCGATTCGCCGTGATCGGTGAGGGCGCTCACCCCCACGTACAGCAGCCCGTCCGGGCCGAAGGCCATGCCATTCACCTGATTGTCAATTTCGCGCCAGCAGCACGGCAGGTCATCTACCACTGTGACGGGGGCACCGCCGCCGGGGGGCACGCGGTAGATCACGCCGCCGCTGGCTGCCGCCAGCCGTGCAGACACATACAGCACATCTGTGCCCGGTTGGAAGGCCAAGCCGACGGGCGAGACCATGCCATCTACATAAACCGACGGCTCACCGTCCGCATTCAGGACGCCGACGCCCCCGACGCGCCCCGGTTCAACAAACGTCGTCGCGTACAGGCGACCGTCACGGCCTACGGTGAGCTGCTGCGGTGTGCCGGGGAACTGACCGGCGTGTTCGACAGTGAACCCCGGCGGCACCTGGAGCTTTTGCAGCCAGCCGTCGATGTCGTCTTCACACGGGAAGGCACCGCAGGACCAGCCGCCATCAACGGGTAAGGCGGCGGGCGTGACCGTCACCCCGGCAGGGTTGGCCGCCGCATCAACCGGGGTGAGCGTGAACAACGGCTGGGTAGGCGTGGGGGATGGCGTGAGTGTGGGGGATGGCGTGAGCGTGGGCGTATTGGAAGGCGTCAGCGTGTGGGTAGGGGTTAGCGTGTCCGTCGGCGTCAGCGTGTTCGTTGGCGTCAGGGTATCCGTCGGCGTTAGCGTGGGGGTGGGCGTCTGGGAGGGGGTGGGGGTGAGCGTAAATGTGGCTGTCAGTGTGGGCGTGACCGTCGGCGTGGCGGTGTAGAGTGGGGCGTCGTTGCCACTGCCGGGGAGGGTTGCCTGGAAGGATTGTTGTGGGTTATTGGTACCGCACGCGGCCAGCAGCGCGGCCAAAAGCAGGATGACCAGGCCGCGCACAATGTGTTGCTGTGTGATAAATGTCATAGGGAAGGGGTATCAGTGCATTGTCAAGATGGGGTCACGGGGGGCAGCGACTCGCAAAGCAGGGCACTGGGCCGACGCGCCAGCCGACCCACTGAATCACTGTGCCGGGTCGGTTGCGTTATGCCTGGGTTTGGGTCTTGCGTGCCCCAATGGCCTTTTTGATGTCCTGCGTCACGGCGTCAATGGACTGTTCGGCATTGATGGTGACGACCACGCCCTGCCCGGTGTAGTATTCCAGCAGCGGGGCAGTTTGTTCCATGTAGGTATCAATCCGGTTAATCACGGCAAAGGCGTTTTCGTCGTCTGGGCGGCGCTTGACCGGGTGACCGTTTTTCAGCGTCACATCCAGGTGCGGCGGAAAGGCTTCTTCGGGGTGTTTGACAAACTCCCAGGCGTCGATGGCGTCTCCGTTGTAGAAGATATTGTGGCTGTCACCGGTTTCTTTGTCTGTAATGCGCCCAAACGCCCGCTTGAAGGCTACGTACAGGTCGAGTTCCATCCAAACGACGGCTGTAACCGACTCGCCCTTGCTGGCCAGGTAATCGTCTAGCCACTCGGCCTGAACCGGATTACGCGGGAAGCCGTCCAGAATAACGCCGTTGGCGGCGTCGTCTTCGTTGAGGCGGTCTGCCACGATGCGGCTAGTCAGCTTATCGTTGACCAGCTTGCCCGCATCCATGATCGCTTTCACCTCGCGGGCCAGGTCGTCGTCGCGGTGTTTCATGCCGCGAAAAATATCACCTGTAGAAACGTGCGGGATATTGTACGCTGCTGATAGGATGCCCGCTTGCATTCCCTTACCTGCACCCTGCACGCCCATCATAATGAGATACAAACTCATAAGTAAAACGCTCCAAAAAAGCCTATCCAGCTTAACGAGTAAATGGGTCAGCGTCCCGGCCCATAAAAGCAAGCAGGGTGCAAACGCGCTGCACCCCATGTTGTTCTGCTAAGCGAATTCCACCCGATGTGCGATGGAACCGATTAACGCATAAAGCCTTCGTAGTTCCGCATGACCAACTGCGCTTCGAGCTGGCGCAGCGTGTCGATGACCACACCCACGACAATAATCAACCCCGCCCCCCCAATCACGAACGCGGCATTGGTCGATTGGGTGGCGGCGACATCGAACAGCAGGCGGTTAAGGGCACCCACAATCCCCGGCAAGATGGCAATCGCCCCCAAAAAGACCGCGCCCACCAGCGTCACGCGCCGCGTCACCCGCTGGATGTACTCTTCGGTGCGGGCACCCGGCCTGGTACCTGGTATAAAGCCACCCTGCCGCTGGAGGTTGTCTGCAAGGTTCTGGTTTTGCACCATCACATCGCTGTAGAAAAACGTAAAGCCCACCGTCAGCCAGAAGAACGTGAACCAATACCAGAAGCCCGTCTGGTTACCGAACGATGCCGTCAGGTCACGGGTGAAGTCGTTGGCAGGCAGCAGGCTAAAGATAATGGCCGGGAAGGTAATCACGCTCTGGCTAAAGATGAGCGGGATCATGCCTACCGGGTTCACCTTGAGCGGGATGTAGGTGCTAGCGCCGCCGTACTGCTTGCGCCCGCGCACCTTCTTGCCGTAGTTCACGGGGATGCGGCGCACGCCTTCTTGCACGTAGATAATGGTCACGATGCTGATGAGGGTAATGACCACGAACGACAGAATGCTGTAGAAGCGGAAGCCGCCAGTGGTGTTGACAATCAACTGGATGAACTGCTGCGGCGCAACGGCGACAATGCCCGCAAAAATGATAATCGAAATCCCATTACCAATGCCCTGCTCGGTAATGAGTTCACCCAGCCAGATGGCGAACATGGTGCCGCCCGTCATGGTGATAATCACCGTGATGGTTAGCAGAATATCACTGCCGAAGCCGGGGATAATTTGAATGGGGGTGCCGTCGGTACCGCCCAGGATGTTGAAGATGTTGATTTGGGCGATCGACTGCATCATCGCCATCGGAATCGCCAGGTAGTACGTCCAGCGCTGAATTTTTTCCTGGCCGCCCGGCTCACGCTGAACCGCCTCAAGCTGCGGGATGACCGGTACAAGCAACTGGAAGATAATCGACGCGGTGATGTAGGGATACACGCCGTTGGCAATAACGCTGAAGTTAGACACCGCCCCGCCGCTCAGCAGGTTCAGGACGCCGATTAAGCCGCTGCCCTGGTCAAGCAGTTGGTCAAGCGCAGTGCGGTTCACACCAATCACGGGCACATGGGCCACAAACTGGTAAATCACCAAAATCAACAACGTAAACACAAGTTTGTTCCGCACGTCCGGCACGCGAACGGCATGTCTGACAGCCTGAATCATGTGGGAAGACCTTTAACTGCTGTGTGATGTGTTTCAAATGGCAGGGGCAAAGCGGGATGACCGCCCAGCCCGCCCCATACTAACAGGATTCTACCCGGAAAGCATGGGGCACGATACGGGGAGTTACTTCGGCTCCCCGTACATTTGGATTTCTTTGGCTTTGGGCAGCTTGCGGATGGTGGCGTGGGGGCCGGTGATCCGCAGCGGCAGCTTTTCTGCCAGGCCGCCCTTTTCTTCGACTTTGGCCTGGGCGTTTTTGGTAAAGCGGTGGGCCTTGATGTTGAACTTTTTGGTCAGGTCACCACTGCCCAAAATGGCAATCGGTTCGCCCGCGTCACGGACGATGCCCGCTTCTTCCAGTATGGACGGGGTAATTTCGGCACCATCGTCAAAGGTGCGTTCCAGCAGCCAGATGTTCACTTCCTGGTATTCGATGCGGAACGGGTTGTTAAAACCGCGCTTAAACGGCAGGCGGCGCACCAACGGGAGCTGGCCACCTTCAAAGTACGGCCCCTTGCCGCCACCGCTGCGGGCACCCTGGCCCTTGGTCCCGCGACCACCCGTTTTACCGCGCTTACCGGCAATGCCGCGCCCCACACGGGTGCGCTTTTTCTTGCTGCCCTTGGCCGGGCGTAGGTCATGAAGTCTCATGAGATAGGTTGTCCTTACTCTAAGCGACGGGTTGCCCCGCCTCGCATACAGACATTGGGTTAAATGGTTGTGTGGGCGGCCCTCACCTCCCGGCCCCCCCTCACGAACGCTGCGCTGGTAAAGGGGGAGAACGACCTGCGCTCAAGTCCCTCGCCCAGTGAGAAAGCGGGATTTAGGGTGAGGGCCTGGTGCCCTGCACAACAATAGAGGTTTTTACTCCTCGAATTCTTCCACTTCCAGCAGGTGGCTGATTTTGTTCACCATGCCGCGAATGATCGGCGTGTCGTAGTGAACGCGCTCAGATTGCAGCTTCTTCAGGCCGAGCGATTCGGCAATGCGGCGCTGCTTGCTGTTGTAGCCGATGGTACTTTTGACCAGCTTGACGCGCAGTTTCTTGTCGGCCATTAGCTGTTCGCCTCGTCGTCGTTGTTACCGCTGCGTCCGGCGGCCTCAGCCGCGATTTCGCCCGCAGACTTGCCCTGCTGGGCTTCGCGCTCTTCCTTCTGCTTGTCCTTGACAATTTCGACAGCCTGCCGCTGCTGATAGAGCGCGGCCTGTTCCCAAAACGGACGAACGTCATCAGGGTCTTTGCCACGCATCTGGGCGATTTCCTTCGGTGAGCGAACCATTTGCAGTGCCTCGAACGTCGCCAGGGCCACGTTGAGCATGTTGTTGCTGCCCTGGCTTTTGGTCAGGATGTCGCTGACGCCAGCCACTTCCAGCACAGCACGCACCGCGCCACCGGCAATCGTCCCGGTACCGGGTGAGGCGGGCTTGAGCATCACCTGGGCACCGGCGTAGCGGGCCGTCACTTCGTAGGGAACCGTGCCGGCTTCCGTCACGTAGACGTATTTCATGTTGCGTCGGGCGCGGTCAGCCGCCTTGCGGATGCTATCGGGCACGCCGCGAGCCTTGCCCACCCCAATGCCGAGTTTGCCCTTGCCATCCCCCACAACCACCACCGTGCGGAAGGCGAAGCGGCGGCCCCCCTTAATCACTTTGGCCACGCGGGCAATGTCGATGACGCGCTCATCCAATTCTTCGCGCTCGTCGTTGCCGCGGCCCTTCTTATTACGATCTCTGCGATCTTTACCCATAATCAATCGTCTCCTAGAACTTCAGTCCGCCTTCGCGGGCCGCGTCTGCCAGGGCAGCAACTCGCCCCTGGTAGCGGAAGCCGCCACGATCAAAAATCACTTCTTCTACACCTACGGCCTTCGCCCGTGACGCCACCACTTCCCCGACCAGCTTGGCCTGGTCGGTCTTGGACATATCGTCGGTGATCTTCCTGGCGACCTCACGGTCAATCGTAGACGCCGACGCGAGGGTGTGCCCGGCCTGGTCGTCAATGACCTGAGCGTAGATGGCTGTCAGGCTGCGATAGATCGCCAGACGGGGGCGCTGCGCTGTGCCAATAATGTTCTTGCGGCTGCGATAGTGGCGGCGCTTGCGGGCCGCTGCTTTGCTTTTGCCTCTAATATCTGCCATTGGGTCAGTTCCCTTTCTACCTGATAAACCCGGCTGGTGCTTGCTGCTGGCACCCCCACGCGGGAACGCCTAACGGGGGCCACCAGTGAATCGTGCGACGGCACGCAGCCGGGGTAAAGGATTTGCAATGATAGCGTTTACTTCTTACCGGTTTTACCCGCCTTGCGGATAATCTGCTCGCCTTCGTAGCGAATGCCCTTGCCTTTGTACGGCTCTGGCGGGCGCAGTTCGCGGATGTTGGCGGCAGTCTGCCCGACCACCTGCTTGTCGATGCCTTCAATGATGATGGTGCGGCCCCGGCTTTCTTTGGGCACGTCGAACTTGGTATCGTCGTCGGGCGGCTCAACGTTGATCTCGTGGGAAAAGCCCAGCTTCAGGTTGAGCGTTTTGCCCTGCACTGCTGCCTGATAGCCCACCCCTTCGATTAGCAACGTGCGCTTGAAGCCGTCGCTTACGCCCGTCACCATGTTGGCGATGAGGGCACGGGTTAGCCCATGCACACTCTTGCTGAACTTCTCGTCGTTTACGCGCTCTACCAGCACGTTACCGTCCTCGATTTTAACAGACGTGTTCGGGTGGGCAGCCATTTCAAGCTGGCCCTTTGGCCCCTTGACGGACACCGTCTGGTTGTCCACTTTCACCTCCACCTTATCGGGGATGGTGATGGGCGCTCTACCAATACGTGACATAGGTCGTTTCCTCCTCTAACGCCGCGCTACCAGATGTAGCACAGCACTTCACCACCCACGCGCTTGCGGCGGGCGTCACTGGCGGTCATCACACCTTTGGGCGTGGTGACGATGGCAATCCCGGCCCCGCTGAGTACCCGCGGCAGGTCGGTGCGGCCCCGATAGACGCGCCGCCCCGGCTTGCTGACGCGCTCCAGCTTGGTAATCACCGGGCGGCGGTTGCGGCGGTCGCCATAATACTTCAGGTCCAGCGTGATGACCGGGTAGCTGCCGCTGCTATCAATGCTGTAGTCAGCAATGTAGCCCTCTTCCTTGAGGATGCGGGCGATTTCGACCTTCAGCTTGGAAGACGGCACCTCCACAGTGGGGCGGCCAATCATCAGTGCGTTGCGGATGCGGGTCAGCATATCCGCTATTGGATCGCTCGTAACCATAGTCTGCGACCTCCTACCAGCTAGACTTCGTTAAACCAGGAATTTCGCCCTTGAGCGCCAGTTCGCGCACGCAAATGCGGCACATCCCGAAGCGGCGATAGTACCCACGCGGGCGGCCACACTTCTGGCAGCGGTTTCGCACGCGCACCTTGTATTTGCGCTTGCTTTCGCGCTCGATCATTGACTTCTTTGCCATGTCGTGTGTGTCTCCTATTTCTCACGGAAGGGCATACCGAGCAAACGCAGCAGCCGGCGGCCTTCCTCGTCGTTTTCAGCGGTGGTGACGACGGTGATTTCCATGCCGCGCACCTTATCCACCTGGTCAATCTGAATTTCTGGGAACACGAGCTGCTCGCGCAGGCCAATCGTGTAGTTGCCGCGCCCGTCGAACGTGTCTGGCGAGACGCCGCGAAAGTCGCGGATGCGCGGCAGGGCGACGTTAATCAGCCGGTCCAGCAGCGACCACATACGCTCACCGCGCAGCGTGACCTTGATGCCGATGGCGCGGCCTTCGCGCAGCTTGAACCCGGCGATGCTCTTCTTGGCCCGCGTGACAATGGGCTGCTGGCCGGTAATCAGGCGCAGGTCGGTCGTGGCGCTGTCCAGCGTTTTCGGGTTGTCGTTGGCCTCGCCCATGCCGATGTTAACAACAACTTTGGTAATGCGCGGCACACGCATCAGGTTATCGTACTTGAATTCGTCCATCAGTGCCGGGACGACCGCTTCATGGTACTTGTCGTGAGTTGGGTTGAATGTCATGTCCTATGACCTTCCTGTTACGCTGGCCGGTCGATGTCTGTCGCGCACTTTTTGCAAAAGCGCACTTTCTCGTCGTCATCGTTCCAGCGAAAGCCCACACGGGTTCGCTGGTCACAAGACGGGCATACCACCATCGCGTTGCTCCAGTCCAGCGGCATCGGGCGGTCTACGATGGCGGCAGGCGTTTGCTGGCCGTCACCACGCGCCTGGGCACGCTGGTGCTTTTTGGCGATGTTCAGCCCTTCAACGACGATTTGGCCTTTTTTCGGGATGACCTTGAGCACTTCACCCCGAAAGCCTCTGTCTTTGCCAGCAATCAGTTCAACCTGATCGCCGCTTTTGATCTTCTGCATGATGTTTGCTGCCTCCGTTTGTTACAGGGTTTCCGGCGCGAGCGAGACGATTTTCATGTAGCCCTTTTCGCGCAGTTCACGCGCCACGGGGCCAAACACGCGGGTGCCCTTCGGGTTGCCGTCGTCGTCGGCCAGGATGACAGCGGCGTTGTCTTCAAAGCGGATGGAACTGCCGTCGCTGCGGGTGTATTCCTTGTTCGTCCGCACGATAACGGCCCGCACCACCTGGCTTTTTTTGATGCTGCCCTGCGGCGAAGCGGACTTCACCGTCGCCACAACCACATCCCCGATGCGGCCATACACCTTGCCACTGCCGCCCAACACACGGATGACGAGCAGTTCGTTAGCGCCGGTGTTGTCGGCCACTTTCAAGCGAGATTCTGTTTGAATCATTCTTCGCTCTCCTGGGTGTCTTCGGCGGCGGCCTCTGCCGCAGCGTCGGTGGGGGTGGTTTCGTCGTCTCCGTCCGGGTCGCCTTGGGCAACGCCGACGGACTCGTATTCCTGCACTTCTGATTCATCGCTGATGGATTCCACGACCTTATTGCCCGGATCGACCAGCACTTCTTCCACCACCCAGCGCTTGTTTTTGCTGATGGGGCGGCTTTCTACAATGCGGACGACAGCCCCCATCGGGATGTTGTTGGCTTCGTCGTGGGCCATCACACGTTTGGTGGTGATAAGCACTTTTTCGTAGATGCGGTGACGTTTGAGGCGTTCGACTTCCACGACCACCGTTTTGTCCATTTTGTCGCTGACTACGCGGCCTTCCAGCCGCCGCCGTTTATTCGACATTGTCGTCCTCTTCCTCGTCTTCTACGTCAGCATCTACCGCCGGTACGCCAGTGATGGCCCCGGCTGCGGCCAACGCTGCGGCCAGTTCGCGCTCGCGCAGCACCGTCATGATGCGGGCGATGTCGCGCTTGGCATAGCGAATCAGGTTGCCGTCGTCTAGCTGGCCGACGGTCTTCTGAAAGCGCAGGCGATACAGTTCTTCGCGCAGGTCTTCTACTTCTTCCATTAGGTCGTCGTAGCTCATGTTACGCATTTCATCAGCGTGCATGGTTAACTGACCTCCTGGCCGCTGATCGGGTCAATACGCTTGACGAACTTGGTGCGAATGGGCAGCTTGTGCGACGCCAAACGCAGTGCCTCACGAGCGACCTCTTCGTCAGTACCGCCCATCTCAAACATAATGCGACCGGGCCTCACGACAGCGGCCCAATACTCAACCGACCCCTTCCCTTTACCCATGCGGGTTTCGGCAGCTTTTTGCGTGATGGGCTTGTCTGGGAAGATACGAATCCAGATTTTGCCACGACGGCGGATGTAACGAACCATCGCCCGGCGGCACGCTTCGATTTGGCGGGAGGTAATCCACGCCGGTTCCAGCGCTTGCAGGCCATACTCACCGAACTGCACCGTGCTGCCCCGGTGCGACTTGCCCTTCATGCGACCGCGAAACTGCTTGCGGTGCTTGGTGCGCTTTGGCATTAACATGACTGATAATCTCCTTCACCGGGGGCACACCCCGGCACTTACTTACTGACGTAAGCCTTGCCGCTGTCTTCGTTGACGGCCCCGGCATCGTCCAGGATGTCGCCTTTGTAAATCCACACTTTGATGCCGATTTTACCGAAGGTCGTGTCGGCCTCGGCCTTGCCGAATTCCACGTTGGCACGCAGCGTGTTACGCGGGATGCGCCCTTCGCTCTGCCACTCGCGGCGAGACATGTCTGACCCGCCCAGGCGTCCGCTCACTTCGATGCGGATGCCCTGGCCGCCCTGGCGCATACACTGGCCGATGGCGCGTTTAATCGCCCGGCTGTGGCCGATGCGGCGCTCAAGCTGGTCAGCAATGCTCTCGGCCACCAGCGTCGTGTCCAGGTCAGGCTTGTCTACCTCCAGCACCTCGATTTTGACCTTTTTGTTGGTCGTGCGCTCCAGGTAGCTGCGCAGCTTCTTTACACTGTCGCCCTTGCGCCCGATGACAATGCCAGGGCGGGCGGTGTGAATGTTGATGACGACCTGATTGGGGAAGCGCTCAATTTCGATGCGCGAAATGCCCGCCTGGGCCGTCTCCTTTTTCACATACTCGCGGATCATACGATCCTCTTGCAGCAGGTCTACATAACGGGTGCCGTCTGCATACCAGCGTGATTCAAAATCACGGTTGACCTTCAGTCGAAAGCCAATCGGGTGAATTTTACGTCCCATAACTAAAGTTCCTCGCCTCGATCTTCTACGATCACCGTCAGGTGACTGGTGCGCTTTAGGCGGGGCTTGTAGCGCCCGCGTGCGCCTGCCTTATAGCGTTTTAGGGTCGGGCCTTCGTCCGCGAAGATTTGAGACACGAACAGATCGTCCCGCTCCAACTCGAAATTGTTAACTGCATTGCTGACGGCACTGTGCAGCGTTTTGTACACCAGGTCCGACCCCTTTTGCGGCATAAACTTCAGCACAACCAGCGCCTGGTCAGCGTGCATCCCGCGTACCTGGTCAATCACCAGGCGCAGTTTTTGCGAGGAGATGGGCAGGTGTTTGGTTCTTGCTCGAACTTCCATTGACAGTAGCTCCTCGCGTTAGCGCTTCTTCTTCTTCTCTTCAACGAGGTGCCCCTTAAACGTGCGCGTGGGGACGAACTCGCCAAGTTTGTAGCCGACCATATTTTCGCTGATGTAGATGGGCACATGTTTGCGCCCGTCGTGAACCGCGATGGTGTGGCCGACCATTTGCGGGAAGACCGTGCTAGCGCGGCTCCAGGTACGGATAACGCTCTTCTTCCCGCCCTCGTTCATCTTGATGACTTTTTCCAACAGTTTGGGGTCTACAAATGGCCCCTTTTTCAATGAGCGTGACATGCCTTAGCCTGCTCCTTCGGTCTAGAATCTGTTTGGTGCGTGTGTGCGGTTCATACGAATCGCATGGCGGGCGAGGCAACCCTCGCCCCTACAAGATTGTTGTGCCCGGCCTTGTATTAACGCCGCCCACCCCGGCGGCTGCCACGACGACGCACAATGAACTTGCTGGTGCGCTTGTTGCGGCGGGTGCGCTTACCCAGCGCGGGCTTACCCCAGGGCGTTTTCGGCCCCGGCATACCGATACCTGTGCGGCCTTCACCCCCGCCGTGCGGGTGGCTGGCCGGGTCTTGCGCGGTACCGCGCACTGTCGGTCGCCAGCCCATCCAGCGGCGGCGGCCTGCCTTGCCCAGTACAATGTTGCCGTGATCGGTGTTACCGACCTGGCCGATGGTCGCCATGCACTCCTCAAAGATGAGGCGCACTTCACCCGATGGCAGGCGCACCTGTGCATAACGGCCTTCTTTAGCAACAAGCTGGGCGCTGGCCCCGGCAGCGCGGGCCAACTGGCCGCCCTTGCCTGGCTGCAACTCAATGTTGTGAATTTGCGTCCCCAGCGGAATGTCCTTAACCCTGAGCGCGTTGCCGGGGCGCAAGCGGGCTTTTTCACCGTTGCCGATAGTGTCGCCTACGGTGAGGCCAATCGGCGCGATGATGTAGCGCTTTTCGCCGTCTTCGTACTGCACCAGCGCAATGCGGGCGGTACGGTTGGGGTCGTACTCAATGGCCAGCACCTCAGCGATGCCATCGAACTTGTTCCGCTTAAAGTCAATAATGCGGTAGCGGCGTTTGTGGCCGCCGCCACGATGACGCACGGTGACGCGGCCTGTGTTGTTACGACCGCCCTTCTTACGAAGCGGCTCAGTTAGGGAGCGCTCCGGCCTTTTCTTGGTGATTTCGTCAAAACTGTGGCCCGTCATGTCGCGCCGTCCGGCGCTGGTGGGCTTATAGACTTTTACTGGCATCGTTTACGCTTCCTCATTCCCTAGACGTTGAACAACTCGATTTCGCCTTCGCCGTCTTCGAGCGTCACGATGGCCTTTTTCCATTCTTTCGTCCGCAAGTAATAGTTGCGGCCCCGGCGGCCCCGCTTGGCGGGCATAATCATCGTGCGAACCTTCCTCACACGCTTCTCGAAGATGATCTCGACGGCTTCCTTGATTTGAATCTTGTTGGCCTTCGAGTGTACTTCAAACACGTACTGGCGCAGTTCTTCGCCCATCTGGGTGGATTTTTCAGTAATCACCGGGCGGCGCAGCACGTCGTAAATGTGAATATCGCCTCGCATGGGTTAAACCTCCTCGGTGGCGGGTTGCTTGTCGCCCCAAATGCTCAGCACCACGTCCAGCGCACCCAGTGTCATCACCACTTTTTCGTGGTTAAGCAGGTCGCGGATGTTCAGATACTGCGCGTCGATCACAGTGACATTGGGCAGGTTACGCGCACTGCGATACACCGCCCCGTCCCGCGCTTCACGCGGCAGCACAATGCACGCGCTTTGTGTGTCGGCCACAGCTTGGAGCAGGGCGACCATCTGCTTGGTCTTCGGCTCGTCCAGCGTCAGGTCGTTAACAATGATTAACTGCTCGTCGCGCACGAGGGCGCTGAGGGTGCAGCGGATGGCCTGACGGCGCATCTTCTGCGGCATCCGTTTGACGTAGCTGCGAACCTTCGGCCCATGAGCGATACCGCCACCCACGAAAATGGGCGCATTGCGCGAGCCGTGACGGGCGCGGCCCGTGCCCTTTTGACGGTAGATTTTGCTCTTGCTCGTCTGTATTTCGTTGCGCGTTTTCGTTTTGTGTGTACCCCGGCGGCGGTTGGCCATCTGGCGTACATAGGCCTGGTGTATTAAGCCGACGTTGATGTCGGTTGCAAACACGTTATCTGGCAGGTCGATCTCGTCAACCTGGGTGCCAACGGCGTTCATTACTGGAAACTTCATCGTCGCTCGTCCTTCCTATGCCGTTTTCTTGGCTTTGCGTGCCCGCCGGATGAGCACAATACCGCCCCGGTGACCGGGGATGCTGCCCCGCACGGCCAACAGGTTCTTGTCCGCATCTACGACGACCACTTGCAAGTTTTGCACAGTGGTGCGGTCGTTGCCCATGCGCCCGCCCATGCGCTTGCCCTTGAGGGTGCGGCCCGGCTTGGCACACATGCCGATGGACCCCGGCGAGCGTTCGCGGTCAGATTGGCCGTGCGTTTTGGGGCCACGCCCGAAGCCGTGGCGCTTGATGGTACCGGCAAAGCCGCGCCCTTTGCTGACGCCGATAACGTCTACCAGTTCGCCCGTTTCAAATACATCCACTTTGATTTCCTGGCCTTCTTCTACGTCTACGCTGCCGTCCCGCAAGCGGAACTCGCGCAGGTAGCGCAGCGCGGGCAGGTCAAACTTTTTCAGGTGCCCCAACTGACCTTGCGTCAGGTTTTTGGGCTTGGTGCTGTCAAAGCCAAGCTGAATGGCGGTGTAGCCGTCGCGTTCGGCATTACGCACCTGGGTCACAAAGCACGGCCCGGCTTCGATTACAGTGACGGGGATAATACGCCCGTCCGCGTCGAAGACCTGAGTCATGCCGACTTTTTTCCCGATGATTCCCTTCATCGCACGTCCTCCACAGGGCACCAACTGCCCCGTTACATTCACTTTTCCGCATTGGCGGGCTTTGCTTCAGCGCCCGCATACGTACCTGGTTAGCGTTGCTTTTAGGTGTTCAGCCGTTTTGCCTGTGGCGAGGGCTGAACGCAAACCTGCTGCGTGTGAGACCTAAATCTTGATCTCGATATCCACCCCGGCAGGGAGGTTGAGACGCATCAGCGCGTCCGTCGTTTTACTGTCCGGTTCCAGCACGTCGATAAGCCGCTTGTGCGTGCGAATCTCGAAGTGCTCGTGGGAGTCTTTGTCGATAAACGTTGAGCGCCGTACCGTGAACCGCTCCAGGCGGGTGGGCAGGGGCACCGGGCCAACCACACGGGCACCGGTTCGCTCAGCCGTTTCCACAATCCGCCTGGCCGACTCATCCAATACGCGATGGTCATAAGCCTTCAGGCGGATGCGAATCTTACTCTTTGCCATAAGTGTTCCTTCAACCTCGACCGGCTACCCGGCCCTCGTTTCTTGACAGTTCAGGCTTGGCACGCCAAACCCCTACCCGTGCGAGATGGGCCAGCAAGCGTGTAAAGCCTGCCGCACCCCACCTGAATTTGGGCAAAATGAAACCGGGGGACTGTTGACGTACCCCGGCATCAGGGCGCTGCATGGTCACACACGGGGGCGGGCTGCCCCGCCCCCAGTGGGTGTTAACAGAAGCGGGTCTTATTCCAGGATTTCGGTGATGATACCAGCACCGACCGTTAGACCGCCTTCACGAATTGCAAACTTGGACCCCTTCTCAAGGGCGACCGTCGTAATCAGTTCAACGTCCAGGTTCACATTGTCGCCCGGCATCACCATCTCCACGCCATCGGGCAGGGTAATGGAACCGGTTACGTCCATCGTGCGGATGTAGAACTGCGGGCGATAGCCGCTAAAGAAAGCCTTATGACGGCCCCCTTCTTCCTTTTTGAGGATGTAGACCTCGCTGCGGAACTTCTTGTGCGGCTTAATGGAACCGGGCTTGGCCAAAACCATACCGCGCTCCACTTCGTCGCGCTTGGTCCCACGCAGCAAAATACCAGCGTTGTCACCAGCTTCGGCGCTGTCTAACTGCTTGTGGAACATTTCGATACCGGTTACGGTCGTCTTCATCTGGGCCTTGCCGTCTTCTTGCAGGCCCACAATTTCGATTTCCTGGTTCAGCGTCAACTGGCCGCGCTCCACACGGCCCGTTACCACCGTACCGCGCCCCTGAATGGTGAATACGTCCTCAATCGGCATCAGGAACGGCTTGTCGGTATCGCGCTCAGGCGTCGGAATCCACTCGTCTACAGCCGCCATCAGATTGTGAATCGGCTTGTACTCGTCGGCCTGCGGGTCGTTACTGCTGGACTCGGTGACGGCCAGGGCGCTGCCGCGAACGATGGGCGTGTCCGGGTCGAAGCCGTAGCTGTCTAGCAGTTCCTGAAGCTCCAGTTCAACCAGTTCGAGCAGTTCTTCGTCGTCCATCTGGTCGATCTTGTTCAGGAAGATCACCATCGCCGGTACTTCCACCTGGCGGGCCAACAGCACATGCTCGCGGGTTTGCGGCATCGGGCCATCGGGGGCGCTTACCACCAAAATAGCCCCGTCCATCTGAGCGGCACCGGTAATCATGTTCTTGATATAGTCACGGTGGCCCGGGCAGTCCACATGGGCGTAGTGACGGGCTTCGGTTTCGTATTCAACGTGACGGATGGAGATCGTAATCCCACGAGCACGCTCTTCCGGCGCGTTGTCAATATCTTCGTAGTTCATGGCTTCAGCAGCACCGGACATCCCCAAAACTTTGGTGATAGCGGCGGTGAGTGTGGTTTTGCCGTGGTCAACGTGACCGATAGTGCCAATGTTGACGTGCGGCTTGTTGCGATCGAATTTAGCCTTACCCATTGTGTGTTCAACCCTCTTGACTGTTATTGAACGTTTTGCGGCGCACACGCGCCATGTGACTTGTGTTTTAGGATGACGTAACGAAAGCGCATGGGGCCGGGCGTCTCATCCCAACAGCCCAACCCAACCCCATTGGCAGCGGGCGTGCTTAGCGCTTGCCCGAAATCACCTCATCGGCGATGTTCTGCGGTGCGATGACGTACCGATCAAATTCCATAGTGAAGCTGCCGCGCCCCTGCGTGATGTTACGCAGGTTGGTGGCATACCCGAACATTTCGCTAAGCGGCACCTGCGCGTCGATAACGGATGTGCCGTCACCACGCGGGTTCATGCCACCGATGATCCCCCGGCGCGAGGACAGGTCGCCCACTACCCCCCCCGTGTAGTCTTCCGGCACGACGACTTCAACCTTCATGGTTGGCTCCAGGATAACCGGGTTAGCGCGGCGGATCGCGTCTTTGGCACACATAGAACCAGCTATGCGGAAAGCCTGCTCGCTGGAGTCCACATCATGGAAGGAACCGTCCACGAGGCGGGCCTTCACGCGCACCACCGGGTACCCGGCGATGATGCCCCCGCTGAGGGCGTCCACGATGCCCTTACGTGTCGGCTCGATGTACTCACGCGGGATCGAGCCACCCTTGATCTCATCAACGAACAGCACGCCGTCCTTGATTTCTTCAAGGTTGTCGTTTTCCTCGTCAAGCGGCGCGAATTCCACCACGCAGCGGGCAAACTGACCGCTACCCCCGGACTGCTTCTTGAAGACGGTGTCTTCCTGGTGGCTGCGGGTGATGGCTTCGCGGTAGGCTACACGCGGTGCGCCCACGTTGGCAACCACCCCATACTCGCGCTTCAGGCGGTCTACCAGCACTTCAAGGTGCAGCTCGCCCATGCCTGCAATCTTCGTCTGGCCCAGTTCAGCGTCCACATTAACGCGGAAGGTCGGGTCTTCCATAGCCAGGCTGCGCAGGGCCATACCCAGTTTGTCCTGGTCGGCGCGGCTTTCTGGCTCAATGGCGATTTCGATCACCGGCTCTGGGAACTTGATGTTTTCCAGCATCACTGGCGCATTGGGGGCGCTCAGCGTGTCCCCGGTGAAGCTCTCTTTAAGGCCCACGATGGCGGCAATGTCGCCCGCATGGACTTCGTCAACATCTTCACGCTTGTCGGCAAACATGCGGACGATACGCCCGATCTTTTCTTGCTTGCCGCGTGTGGAATTGAGCAGGCTGGTGCCAGCGCGCAGCACGCCGCTGTACACACGTACAAACGAAAGCGCCCCGTAGCGGTCAGATACGATTTTGAACACCAGGGCGGCCAGCGGTTCGCTGTCGTCGGCGCGGCGGATGATGGCTTCCACTTCAGTGCTGCCTTCAAGCTGAGCTTCGGCGTCCTCTGGCGCAATCCCGCTCACCGGCGGAATATCCAGCGGGGACGGCAAAATGGTCACTACCCAGTCCAGCAAGCGCTGCACCCCTTTGTTTTTCAAGGCGCTGCCACACAGTACCGGTTGAATGGCCCCCGCGATGGTTGCATTACGCAGCCCCTCGATGAGTTCTTCGGTGGCGATTTCCTCACCTTCCAGGTAGCGCTCCATCAGGGTTTCATCGTGTTCAACGATGGCCTCGATCATCTCGGCGCGGGCGGTTTCGGCCCCTTCGATGTGGCTGGCCGGGATGTCCACATATTGGATGTCCTTGCCAATGTCGTCGCCATAGGTGATAAGCTGCATCAACATCAGGTCAATGATCCCGGCGAAGTTGTCGCCTTCACCGTAGGGCAGTTGAATCGGCACCGGGTTACCGTTCAGGCGTTCGCGCACCATGCCCACACAGCGCTGGAAGTTGGCCCCGGTGCGGTCCATCTTATTGACGAAGCACATGCGCGGCACTTTGTATTCGTTGGCCTGACGCCACACGGTTTCGGACTGCGGCTCAACCCCGGCAACCCCGTCGAACACCACCACACCGCCGTCCAGCACGCGCAAGCTGCGCTGCACCTCAGCCGTGAAGTCTACGTGGCCGGGGGTGTCAATAATGTTGATCTGGTGGCCGTCCCAGCTTGCCGTCACCGCAGCGGAGGTGATCGTAATCCCGCGCTCACGCTCCTGGTCCATGTAGTCGGTTACGGCAGCACCGTCGTGAACTTCACCGATTTTGTGGCTGAGGCCAGCGTAAAACAGGATACGCTCGGTGGTCGTGGTTTTGCCCGCGTCAATGTGGGCAATAATTCCGATGTTGCGAACCTTATTCAGTTCGAACTTTTCACTTTTCTTTGCCATTTGTCTGCCTTTGTCTTAGCACTGTATGCTCTACCTCACGCTCCACCTAAATCCAGTGTAAGGGTGCGTGTGTAGTTCATGGTTAGCGGCTAAAGTGCGCGAACGCACGGTTGGCTTCGGCCATGCGGTGCGTGTCGTCCTTACGTTTGACCGCGTTGCCGGTATTGTTATAGGCGTCCATGAGTTCGGCGGCCAGCTTTTCGGCCATACCGCGCCCATTGCGTTGGCGGCTGAACATGAGCAACCAGCGCATCGCCAGCGTAATCCCCCGGTAGGGCGTCACCTCAGTAGGTACCTGATAGGTGGACCCCCCCACACGGCGGGCTTTCACCTCTACGGCGGGGGCCACGTTACGCAGCGCCTGCTCGAAAACTTCCGCCGGGTCTTGCTTCAGGCGCTCTTCGATGATGTCCATCGCCGTGTACATGATCTTTTGGGCGGTACTCTTCTTGCCGCCGTACATCATGCGGTTGATGAACATGGCCATGTGAACATTGTTGTATTTGCTGTCTGGCGGCGTTGGGCGCTTTTGTGCTCGGCTTCTTCTCGACATAGTTTTCCCTGATTAACCCTTCTTCGGGCGCTTGGTCCCGTACTTACTGCGGCCCTGCTCACGGTTTTTCACACCGTCCGTATCGAGGGTGCCGCGCACAATGTGATAGCGTACACCGGGCAGGTCTTTCACACGCCCGCCGCGCACCAGCACGACGCTGTGTTCCTGCAACGTGTGGCCCTCACCGGGGATGTAAGCCGTCACTTCGATACCGTTGGACAAACGCACACGCGCCACCTTCCGCAACGCGGAGTTTGGCTTTTTCGGCGTCATGGTTTTCACCTGTGTGCAAACGCCGCGCTTTTGCGGGGCACCGCTGTTTTGACGGGAGCGCCGCTGGTTAAACGCATTAAATGTATACTGGAGGGCAGGCGCGGTGGACTTCTTCTTCTTTGTCTGCCGCCCCTTACGGACTAGCTGGTTGATCGTCGGCATTCGACTTCCTCACTTTGTGTACTGGCCGCCCGACAAACAAAAATGCCGATTCAGGTTCGCAGCAGCAGCCACACCAATCCATCAGCATTGTCATTTGTGTGAGGGCGTACAAACGGGCGTTCTCGTTGCTTGCACAACACAAGACCGCCCGTAATTGTCCCTTACAGGATGACGAGCCACGCGCCTGCCGACACGTACTATCGTCACAAATCTTGAATTCCCGCTTGGCATTGCCTGTTGGCCAGGGTGCAGCTTGCGGACTGCTTAAAATCTAGCGTAATGAACTTTAGCAGGCCCCCACACCAGTGTCAAGGCATATCACTCAGTTTGTGTTATGACTGATTCTTCAACTAAGGGTTAGTATAGCGTTTCACATTACGTGTGGGGAAGGGCCAGAACGGGCACATGAGCGGCTTTCTCATGTTTATGAAATGCAGAGAACCCTGATTGGCGCAGGGGCGTTAGTCCCCCGCGACTTCTTCTGAAGTAGTGACGGATGCGGCAGGCGCAGGCTTGCGGCTCTGGTTCAGCAACCGATCCATGATCGGGTTCAAAAAGCGCAGCACAATCGCCCCGGCCATCGCCATAATCAGCACATACGCCGCTGTGATCGGTGCAAGCGCCCCGCTCGCCACCCCTGCCGTGCCCGCAAGCCCGGCAATCACAATGGAAAACTCGCCGCGAATCGTCAGGATCGTCCCGGCGCGGGCCTGCCCGCGTGCGCTAATGCCCATACGACGGGCAGCGTAGATGCCTGTAATGAGCTTGGTCACTGCCGAAACGACAGCCAGGGCAAGCGCTGGCAGAATGACGGGCGGCAGGGTACTGGCGTCGATATTGAGGCCGAAGAACACAAAGAAGATGGCTGCGAAGAAGTCTTTAAGCGATGTGGTAAGCTCATGGACTTTTTCACTGAGTTCGCGGGATAAAGCAATGCCCACCAAAAATGCGGCCACGGCTGCCGAGACCTGAAACTGCTGGGCGACCCCGCCAACGAGTAAAATCACGCCTATTACCGATAACAAAACGATCTCATCAGAGCGGCTGTTGACGAACTGGCTGACACGCGCACCAAACCGCAGCGCGACAAAGGCAATGACCGACACCGTCACAATCGCAATGGCCAGCGATACCGCCCCCGCTGACAGGCTTTCACCGACCAGCAGCACCGTCATCAACGGCAGGTAAGCCGCCATCACCAGGTCTTCAAACACGAGGATAGACAGAATGGCCGGGGTTTCTCGGTTGCCCAACCAGCCTGTGTCGCTTAGCAGCTTGGAGATAATACCCGACGACGAGATATAGGTGACGCCGCCCAACAGCAGGGCCAATACAACATCCCAGCCTAACAGCAGCCCGAAGATGAAACCCGGTAGGAAGTTCAGCACCAGGTCTACCACACCAGCGGCAAAGCTGGTGCGTAAGCTGCGACTCAACTCCGGGCCAGTATATTCCAGGCCCAGCGCGAACAGCAGCAAAATCACCCCGATTTCTGACCCGGCGGCGATAAACGCCTCAGAAAATTCGATGGGCAGCAGCCTCCCGCTGCCCAACACAATCCCGATGACGAGATACATCGGGATTGGCGAGATGCCTAACGCATTGCACAGCCGGGCAGCCAGCGCCAGCGTTGTAAACACAACGCCCAGTTCGATGAACATGATTGCGATTTCTGGGCCACTGGCCGCTGCAAGCATAAAAGGCATTAGGCAGTTTCCCCGTGCATCATGTCGTATGCTTTACGGATGCCTTCTGGCTTACCCACTACCAGCACCGTGTCACCGGGTTGAATGTGGAAAGTAGGCTCTGGTGCGGGGATGGTTTCTTCATTGCGGATGACGGCCACGATGTGCGTGCCCGTCTGGTACAGGCCCAGCCCCTTGATGCTGGCGTTGGCGCACACCCAGTCCTCCTGAACCGGAATCCAGTCGATGGCAAGGCCGCCAACCGACTGCCGAATGCTGCCGATGGTTTCTACGACCTTAGATGCGCCCATCAGTTCCCCCAGCAACTGGGCCTCTTGCTCACTCAATGGCATGGAACTGGCGCACATATCCGGGTCGTTGGGGCTGAACAGCAAAAAGTCACGACGGCCTGTGTGGTGGGTAATCACCCCCACGCGCCGCCCGGCTTCCGTTTCAAAGTCGTGCTGCACGCCCACACCGGGCAGTTGGGTTTCCTGAATTCTAATCTGGCTCACGGCCACTTACTCCTAAAACACTATCAATGGTCAGGTAAAAGCTTAGATGCTGCTTAGCGATTGGAGATTACTTACAATCATACCTGAAATGTGGCCGGGGCGCATGGATTTACCGTGATTGCTAGTTAGAGATTCTCCACCCCTCACCCCTAAATCCCCTCTCCCACAAGGGGCGAGGGGACTTTCAAGAACCCTGTGCTTGCTCCCTTTCTCCCCACTGTGGGAGAAAGGGCTGGGGATAGAGGGGTAAAATAAACGACTAGCAATCAAGGTGGATTTTCATTTGTGCGGGTAGGGCGATTGCAAAAGTCAAGTTTTCACATTGTGGGGACGCTGTCCCCGCACCCCTGCAAAGGGTTGGCACCCTTTGAACCCGTGCTTTCGGACGCTTTGCGTCCGAAAAGGCAAGTTTTTGTGTAACGACTCAGCCCTCACCCCAACCCCCCTGTCAGGGGTAGGTTTTTAATTGTAGTCCCCAAAGGCCCTGTTCATACGGCGCAAAATCGCGTCGTTGGATAGGGAGGTGTTGGATCATCGAAATCA
>DAOTTY010000159.1:0-19310 GCA_034437575.1 Anaerolineae bacterium
AAGACATTGTTTCACACTGACTTGTTAAAGGATTGATCTCCTTTCAGTATGGCGTCTTGTCCATTAAAAACCTACCCCTGACAGGGGGTTGGGGTGAGGGCTGAGTCGTTATCAACCGTTTACGGTTCTTCTGCTAAGGTTAGCCGGAAGGTGTACAGCGCTTCAAACAGGTCCATTAAATCCCAGGCCACCACACAATACCACTCATCGAAGGCCCGCACCGTCAGCAAAAACTCCGGGTACACACCGCTCACCGCCGCGAACACCCGTGCCTCTTCGATGAGCGGGTTTTTCGTCTGGATCAGTTGCAGCAGATTGGGGAAGCCGTTGTCTGTAGCGAACTGATCGAGTGTGGTGGTTTCGTCTTCCCAGGCCAACGGGGGGGCCATCGCGCTGCGTTCGTTGTGCTTAATCAGGGTCGCCCGGTAAATATTGACCATCGCATGTCCTCCGTGTGTGGTGGCAAACGATAGCACCCGCATCATGTTATAGCAACCGTACCGCTTAGCCTTGCCACCCATCTGGCTAACCCGCTAAGATACGCCTAACCGACGCCTCTCGACTGACAACTTACAGCCCGCGCCGACCCCTAGCTCGTGTCATTTAATGGAAGATGTGCTGCCGATGACGGACGTAGACCTTAGCCAGATTAGCTACTTTGCCGACTTACCCCCCCACGCGCTGGCGCGGGTGCAGGCTGCTGCTCATCAGCGCCGCTATCAGGCGGGGGCCATGATTTTTAACGAAGGTGAGCGCTGCGCCGGGTTCTATGTGGTTGCAGACGGGCTGGTTCGCATTTACCGGGTAGGGCAAGAAGCCCGCCTGCACACGCTAAGCCTGCTGCGCCCGATGAGTGCCTTCAACGAGGTGAGCGCGGTAGACGGCGGCCCCAACCCGTTTTATGCCACTGCCGTCACAGATGTGACTGTGGTTGTCATCCACCGGGAGCGGCTGCTGCGCCTGATGAGCGATGAGCCGGTGCTGCTGAATAACTATGTGCGGGCGCTGGCCCGCATTAACCGCGAGTACATCGAACGGCTGGAAGATATGACCTTCCGCACGATTCCGTCACGGCTGGCCAAGTTGTTTTTACACGAAACGACCTATGCCGATACCATCGCAGAAACCCCCTCCCAACTGACGCAGGAGGACATCGCGTCTATATTGGGGACGACGCGGGAAGTGGTGGGCCGCGCCCTACGCAACCTGTTAAACGCGGGGCTGCTGCGTAAAGAAGGCCGCGCTGTGTACATCCAAAACCGCGAAGGGCTGGCGTTTTTGGCGCAAACCAACTGTATGCCCGAAACCATCTGTGAGTGAGGACAACGCGCTGTGCCAGAACCCATACCGCGCCTATGGGCAGCTTTCGCCTGGAACGGGTACGACCCTCAGCTAGCGTGGATGCTCTATTTTCCCACAGTGGGTAACTGCTCAGGTACTCGGCTGAATTCCCCCATCCCCTAGCCCCTTACCCCCAAAATGAGGGAAGGGGAACACCGCCGAAGGCGGCACAAACCCCTCCCTCCCGCCGCGTAGCGGCGATAGTGGGGGAAGGGTGGCGCTTTAGCGCCGGGGTGGGGGGCAAGCTGAGCAGTTACCTAATTTCACTGCTTGACGACTTGCCCCCGTGTACGTCAATATTACCTGTGACCCCACGCGCTGCCCTGTCGCGGCGCTCTGTAGCAAAGGATTTAAAACTATGTCGATTGAACCCCGCATGAACCGTTTGTTTGCGCCCGATGGCAAGTGCTTTGATGTGGCCATTGACCACGGCTTCTTCGGTGAGCGCCGCTTTATTGACGGTATTGAGAACATGCACAAGGCCGTGAAGACGGTGATTGCCGCTGCCCCCGACGCGATACAGTTAAGCATCGGGCAGGCCCCTATTTTGCAGGCCCACCCCGGCAAAGACCGCCCGGCGCTGGTGCTGCGAACTGACATTGCGAACGTGTATGGCAAGGCGCTGCCGCGCACGCTGTACAGCCGCATCATTCACGAGCCGTTAGAGCAGGCGCTTCGCCTGGACGCGGCGTGTGTGGTGGCCAACCTGTTTATGCTGCCCGAACAGCCGGAGATTTGGGAACACTGCGTCCAAAATATTATGACGCTCAAGCCGCAGTGCGAACGCTACGGGATGCCGCTGATGGTGGAGCCGCTGGTGATGCAGGACAACGCGACGGCAGGCGGCTACATGGTAGACGGTGACATCGACAAGATTTTGCCGTTGGTGCGTCAGGCGATTGAACTGGGTGCAGATATTATCAAAGCAGACCCAACTGACGATGTGGAAGAATACCACCGGGTGATCGACGTGGCGGCGGGTAAGCCGGTGCTGGTGCGGGGTGGGGGCCGTGTGCCAGACCGTGCGATTTTGGAGCGCACGCACGCACTCATGCAGCAGGGCGCAAAGGGGATTGTGTACGGGCGCAATGTGATTCAACATGAAAGCCCCGCTGGCATGACAAAAGCCCTGATGGCTGTTGTTCATGAAGGGGTGACTGTAGATGAAGCAATGGAGTATTTGCAATGATAACCGCGTTTTTAGATCACGTTACGACACCGAAAGGCCAATGCACGTTTTGCGGTAAAGACTACAGCAAAGGCGGCATGTCGCGGCACTTGGCGGCGTGCAAAGCGCGTCAGCAGGCCATTGATGAAGCCGATCAAGCGGCTAAAGCCACCAGGACGAAACGCAAGCCGGAAAAGCTGCTTCACTTGCGGGTTGAAGACGCTTACAGCCCGCTGTACTGGGTGCACCTGGAAATCCCCGGCAGCGCGACGTTCAACACGCTGGATTTGTATTTGCGCCATTTGTGGCTGGAATGCTGCGGCCATATGAGCGAATTTGTGGTCGATGGTGTCCATTACTCGTCTTACCCGGATGATGGCGGCTTTGGCATGATGGGTATTGTTGAGGTTGATATGAATCACAAGCTGTCGAAGGCGCTCTCGGTTGGGGGGGTATTCCAGCATACCTACGACTTCGGCACCTCAACAGAGCTAAAGCTGAAGGTTATCAGCGAGCGCACCGGAATTCCGCTTGACCCCAGGCAAGCCCCGATCTATCAGATGGCGCGTAACCACCCCCCTGAGATCATGTGCTTGAACTGCAACCAACGCGAGGCGACGGCGGTGTGCGTTCACTGTAGCTGGGACCCGGCGGGCAAAGGGTGGCTGTGTGA
This sequence comes from Anaerolineae bacterium, assembly GCA_034437575.1. Taxonomy (GTDB): domain Bacteria; phylum Chloroflexota; class Anaerolineae; order Aggregatilineales; family Phototrophicaceae; genus DAOTTY01. The sequence goes on from DAOTTY010000159.1 coordinate 3,183, forward strand.
TAAGTGCCAACCGGAGCATCCGTGCGTGAAGGAAGAAGGGGCTGAGTTCGCGCTGCTGCCTGTCGTGAACTCGCCGCGTGTGGGGATGTGTGGCTATACAGGTGGTGTGGAGTTTATGTTCTGATGACGACAAAAAAGCCAATCCGGTTTGGCATCATCGGGCTAGGGTTGATGGGGCGCGAGTTCGCCAGTGCTGCCGCCCGCTGGATGCACCTGCTTGATTTGGACTTCCAGCCGGTGATTACGGCCATCTGCGATACGAACACGGCGCTGTTTGACTGGTACCAGACTAACTTTGACAGCGTGCAGCTTGCCACAATGGACTACCACGAACTGCTGAACCGCGACGACGTGGACGCGGTGTACTGCGCGGTGCCGCATAACCTGCACGCCCAACTGTACGTGGACATCATCAAGGCGGGGAAGGCGCTGCTAGGTGAAAAGCCATTTGGCATTGATAAAGCAGCCAACGACGAAATTCTGACCGCGATCACAGCCAACCCGGATGTCTACGTGGCCTGCTCGTCGGAGTTCCCGTTCTATCCGGGGGCGCAGCGCGTCATACAGGCGATAGAAGCCAACGACTTCGGCAAGATTGTGGATGTGGAAGCGGGCTTTTTGCACAGCAGCGACATTAACCCGGATAAGAAAATCAACTGGAAGCGCACGATTGCCGTCAATGGCGAGTACGGCTGCATGGGCGACCTGGGGATGCACGTCTTTCACATCCCGCTGCGGTATGGCTGGCAGCCTAAAAATGTGCGGGCGCTGCTCACCAACATCATGACCGAACGGTATAACGGCAGCGGGGAGAAGGTGCCGTGCGAAACGTGGGACAACGCAATGCTTGCCTGTGAAGTTGAATCCGACGACTATGGCAGCTTCCCCATGACGCTGAAGACGTATCGCATCGCGCCGGGTGAGACAAATACGTGGTATATCCGCATTAACGGCACCCGGCGCAGCGTGGCCTACAGCACGCGCTATCCCAAGTCTTTTTGGCAGATGCACTATACAGCGGGGGGCAGCCAGGCGTGGTCAGAAGAGAGCCTGGGCTACGAAACCGCCTATAAAGCCATCACGGGCGGCATTTTTGAGTTTGGCCTATCTGACAGCCTGTTGCAGATGTGGGCTGCCTTTTGCGATGAATACACGCATGGGCGCAATGGGATGCAGCAGCCGTTTTACTGCGTCACGCCGGAAGAAACCGCTCAGCATCACCGCGTATTGACGGCGGCGCTGGAAAGCCAGAAGCAGGCGTCGGTGGTGGCGTTGGGGTAGGTCGTCGTGCAGGCGGCGTCCGCTCACAAGTGCAATAATATTTGTTGAGAAGATGCTTTTTCAGGGACGAAAGAAACAATGGCTGACGTGATCGTATCCGGGCATATGTGCCTGGACCTGTTACCCGGCATGAGTACGGTGCCTGTTGAGGGCATGTCATCACCGGGTAAGCTGTTTGAAATCGAAGGGCTGGATATATCTACCGGGGGGGCGGTGTCGAACACCGGGTTGGCGTTACATCGCCTGGGCGTGGACGTGGGCCTGATGGCCAATGTGGGCGGCGATATGATCGGGCGTATTTTGATTGCGCTGTTCAAAGACCGTGACCCCCGGCTGGCGGAAATGGTTCATGTGCGGGAGGGCGAAGCCAGTTCATATTCCATCTTGATGTCTCCGCAGAACAAAGACCGCATTATTTTCCACTGTACGGGCACCAACGAGGTGTTTGGCCCGGATTCAGTCGATTTTGAGCAGGTGGCGCAGGCGAAAATTTTTCACCTGGGCTACCCACCGCTGCTGCCCGGCCTGCTGGTAGACGACGGTGCCCCGCTTGTTGAGATATTTAAGCGGGCAAAAGCAACGGGTGTCGTCACCTCGCTGGATACCGCCATGCCAGGGCCGAACAATCTGGCTGGGCGGGTAGACTGGCACAAGATACTGGGTGGCGTGCTGCCTTACGTGGATGTGTTTGTGCCCAGCATGGAAGAAATTACGTTTATGCTGCACCGTGACAAATACGACGCGGTGAATGGTGACGTACTGCCCACGCTCAACCGGGAAATGCTGGTTAGCCGGGCGGAAGAACTGATCGGCATGGGCGCGGCGATTACCGGGTTTAAGCTGTCTAGCTATGGGTTGTATTTGCACGCCACTGGCGATAAGCAGCGGTTGGCCCAACTGAACCGCATTGCGCTGGATGTGGCTACCTGGGCGGGCGCGTCGGCGTATCACCCGGCGCTGCAAATTGATGTGGTGGGGACAACTGGCGCGGGGGACGCCGCTTATGCGGGAATTATGGCAGGGCTGCTGCGGGGCGTGCCGCCAGGGCGGCTGGTCGCCATTGCCAACGCGCTGGGTGCGCTCAATGTACAGCAGGCCGACGCGACATCCGGTTTGTTGACGTGGGACGAGACGCTGGCCAAACTCGATGCCGGGTGGCCGACGGCGGCTCACATCGTCCCCGGCTTTTGATCTATGCACACAAAGAGGAACACCACACATGAAGAAAAACGGACTGCTCAACTACCCATTATCCAGCGTGATTGCCAGCCTGGGCCACACCGATACCATCGTGATTGCCGATGCGGGGCTGCCCATCCCGGTGACGGCGGAACGCATCGACCTGGCCGTGAAAGAAGGTTTACCCCTGTTCCTTGAGGTGCTGAAGGCAACGCTTGATGAAATGCAGGTGGAAAGCGCGATTATCGCTTCTGAGATGGCGCAAGTTAGCCCGGAGCTGCACAAAGCGCTGGCTGACATGCTGGGCGACATCCCGGTGACGGAGGTCGCGCACGAGGCATTCAAGGCGCAAACCGCGTTTGCAAAGGCGGTGGTGCGGACGGGCGAGTTTACGCCGTATGCCAATGTGATTCTTGTGGCCGGGGTGATTTTTTGACCGTGTGTGGCGGGTGCATCACCTGTTTATAGTAGCGTCATCTGCCGGGCACCGCCATCCACCGGGATGATATTTTCGGGTGAGTCGTTGGCGGGTTTGTTGACGGTTTTCGCCACCGGGTGGAACGCCACCTGCTTTGATGTGAACGGCTTGAGCAGCGCCCGCCGCTCGCGCTCGTCATCGCTGTGCAGCCACGCTTCATAGTTCGCCCGCTCAATGATAACGGGCATCCGGTGATGAATCGGCCTGGTGGCGTCGTTGGCGTCGGTCGTCAGCAGCGTACACGTCCGCACTTCGGTGCCGTCCGGTGCCTGCCACACGTCCCACAGGCCCGCAAACGCGAACAGTTCATGCTCATCCAGGAAGATGTACATGGGCGTTTTGTGCTTGCTGTTGGGGGCCGCCTGCCACTCGTAGTAGCCATCCGCCGGGACAAGGCAGCGCCGTGAGCGCATGGCATCGCGGAAGGACGGCTTTGCGTGGGCCGTCTCTGAGCGGGCATTAATGAGCTTGTTGGCAATCGCCGGGTCTTTAGCCCACGACGGAATCAGCCCCCACGGGTACTGATTGAGGACGTTGGGCTGCTGGTTCGTCACGACGCCAACAGGCTGTGACGGCGCGATGTTATAGCGGGCACGCACGTCTGGCGCGTCCTGGAGGGCGAGTGCCAGTTGCAGCGTTTTGCCGTCCGCAGTGAGGGTGAAACGTCCGCACATGGTTACTTACTCGGCTTATTGGGCTTGCCCAGTTCCGCAATCTGCCGAACTGCCGTCACCGCCGCGATGAGCAGCGTCACGATTTCTATCGTAGCGGGTTTGGGCGGGTTGCCATCGTTGCGCTCGGCGTATTCCTCGGCAGAGCGGGTGTACATATAGCCGGAAATTAAGCCGATTAGCGTTCCGGCCCCGGTGGCAATCAGGTAGGCCCGCACACGCCAGTTAAATTTCGGTTGGGGTTGCTGTTGGGTCATCGTCTGTATCCCTCTCTACTGCTTGCTGTGAATCTTTGCCGTCGAAAGCATGTTCCATGAAGTGTTCGACACCCGCCAAGCGCACCCGCGCCCTTAGCACGCGCCGGTCAACCGCGTCGGTCATCGTAATTGTCCGGTCTGTAATGGTGCGTGTAAAGCGGTTTAACTGCCGCAGCCGCCGTGCCGAAAAATTGTGAAACGCGCCTGTGCCGAACGCTGCAATCATCAGGATGATGTAGGTGGGCAGGAAGAACAGCACCAGCGGCAGCAGAATACACAAAATCGTCAACAAATCTGCTACGGCCCGGAGCTGTACCGGCCCTTCCAGCGCGAACAGCAGCGCCACTGCCGCGCCGACGAGCGCCACCAGCACCACGCCCGCACCCACCAGCGGCAGGATGATCTGCCGGAAGACCTGACGGCGGTGCAGCCGTTCGGATTCGACCGGGGTGAGTTCGGGTAGGTGGGTTGCAGACATGGCGGCTCCGTTGGTTGGGTGGATTGATGTTGCTGATTGTATCGCAGTTGGCCGCGCTTGGGTATAATCATCAGCCTGTTATCTTATCACCCACTTGAGCTATGCCATGCCCGGTTACCTGACCATCCCCCCGCAAATACAAGACGCGCTGCACAGCGGCCAACCTGTTGTCGCGCTGGAATCCACGCTGATTACACACGGCCTGCCCTACCCGGACAATGTGCAAACCGCGCTTAGCATGGAAGCGGCTGTGCGCGAAGCAGATGCCGTCCCGGCGACGATTGCGATACTCAAGGGTGTGATTACCGTTGGCATCAGCGGTGATGATATTGCACGGCTGGGACAGGCGGAAAACGTTCGTAAGTGCAGCCGCCGCGACCTGCCAATTGCCGTCGGGTTAGGCGAGGATGGTGCTACCACTGTCGCCGGGACGATGATTGTCGCGCACATGGCCGGGATTCGCGTATTTGCCACCGGCGGGATTGGCGGGGTGCATCGCGGCCACCCGTTTGATGTGTCCGCAGATTTGATTGAGTTGGGGCGCACGCCCGTCGCGGTGGTGTCATCTGGCCCCAAGTCGATTCTTGACCTGCCGCTCACGCTGGAAACACTGGAAACACAGGGTGTGCCCGTCATCGGCTACGGTGTGGATAACCTGCCCGCGTTTTACACCCGTGACAGCGGCTTACCAGTGGACGCCCGTGTAGATACCCCCGAACAGGCGGCGGCGATCATCGCTGCTGCGGTTGCGCTGCAAGCACACAACGGGCTGCTCATTACGGTGCCTGTGCCACAGGGCAAAGGCATCGCGCACGAGGTGGCCGAAGCCGCCATTGAGCAGGCGGTTCAGGAAGCCGACGCTCAGGGCATCAGCGGCAAAGCCGTGACGCCGTACATCCTGGGGCGCGTGGAAGGCATCACGGGGGGGGCGTCTATGGAGGCCAACACCGCGCTGCTGCGAAATAACGCCCACGTCGCCGCACAGATTGCCGCCGCACTGGCTCAAACGTCGATGTCGTAATCCCAGAAGTAAATCATCATGTCCTGCTCAAACGTAGGCGTGCCCAACTCGTGCAAAAAGGCAAGCGTTTGCGCCCGGTGATCGGTGCCGTGATTGACCAGGTGCCACAGCATCTCCCAGCGAATGTTTGCCGCTTCGACGTTTGCCCCGGTGGTGTATTCAACGGGTTCTAACAACTGGGCTTCGGTGGTATCCCGCGTCAGCAGCGCCGCCGCTGAGAAGACAGACGACACATTCCCCGGAATTTCCCTGTCAAAAGCGCGTTCCAGCCAGTATTGGCCGCCCATCATCAGGTGAGCGAGCTGTGCCCGCACTGTGTCATGGGAGTAGCCGAAACTGTGATCGAGCTGCGCTTCGGTGAGTTCGGCCATGCACTCGCTGACGAGGCGACTCGTGGCGTAAGCATCGTACTCAAACAGCTTGCGAATCATGGCGGGGTCTACGCTGATGTGGCCGCGTGGCGGCAGTTCATCGCGCAGGTAGTACACAAAATCCTGCTCGGCGGTGGGGGCACCCAGTTTGTGCAGCAGGTGCATCACCTGTGCCCGGTGGTCGGTGCCGTGATTAATCACATGCAGCAGAATTTGCCACTTGGCTGTTTCGCGGGCTTCGCCGCGTGCGCTGTAGCTCAGTGTTTCGGTGACGGTGGCATCACTCAAGTGCTGTAAATACAGGTCAATGTCGTTGTAGATCACGCTCCACAGGCGGCTTACATCCTCCCGCGTCTGGAAGTCGTCACCGTCGAGACGGTCTGGCAGGCGGACGCCGCGCACCCGCGCAAACCAGCGGGCGTCCACGCTGGCCAGGTGAACCATGTGATTGCGAATGGACCCCAGCGAGTAGTTCAAGTCCTGGGTAAACTGGTCTTCGGTTAGCTGCTTGATGCCGTTCCACAGCAGGGCGTGTGCCCAGGCGTTGTAGTCGAACAGCACCCGGATGGCGGCTGCATTCATAACACTACCTTACTCGTTGCTTTCATCGTCTTCGCTGCCAAACTGAACCGTCAGGCGCGGGTCTAAAAAGACCACAGAGTCGGCCTGGTCGTTTTCCAGGGTGGCCTGGGGCAGCACCCGGAACTGTATCACCGACCCTGGCCCGTCGAAGGCGTCCCGCACCCACTCTGTCACGTCCACGTCGCTGCACGCATTGAAGTTGCCCACCAGTTCTGCTCGCGGCGATGGGTTAAACAGCATTTGTGAGGTCATGCGGCCTACATCGTCCACATAGACGTTGTAGCCGCCGACGGCCTCAAATCCCAGGCCCGCGCTGTCGCACTCGCTCAGGTCCAGCGTGGCGGCCAGCACCTCATTTGGGTCGGGGGCCGGGGGCGCAATAATGTAGTAGGTCAATACCACCTGCGCCCGAACTTCCTGCTCGTCGTCCAGCCGGTCGCCCACATACCAGCCTGTTTCCAGGACGCCGCGTTCATCTGCCAGCAGCGTGTTGGATTCTTCGTCGTCCAGGGCGGCCCGCATGTTTAGTCGCTGCTGTTCCGGGGGCAGGCGCTCACCGCGTTGCACCTGCACCTCAAAGCGCCCGGCTGTGTCGCCAAATCGTTCTTGATAGCGGGTGGCGACGATGGTGTAGTAGCCGCTGTAGGGCAGCACCAACGCATCAATCCGGGCGTTAAAGTTGTTCAGAATGTTGATGTCCTCGTTGATGGCCAGTTCGTTGCCGAACGCATCGGTAAGTTTCACAGTGGGGTCCAGGTTGCCGCTAATGTTGGCCATCGACACGGTGACCACATCGCCCGCATTGCCCTGGAATGCATAGACCTGCTGCGGTGTATCGTCGTTAATGGTGCCTTCCTGCATGACCCCGTAACTGGTGCGCCCGGCGCGCTGTGACGGCTCGCCAACCGGGTCACTCTCGCGTACCTCAAGCTCAAACGCGCCTTTGTCCCGGCCAAAGCGCTGCCGGAAGCGGGTTGCCACGATGGTATAGGTATCGGCTTCCATCAGGGAAATGCCCACCAGCAGCGAGTTGGTTTGTTCATCGTCACGGTCGTCGTTGCGGGCCAGTTCGCGCCCGCTGCCGTCCAGCAAAATCAGGTAGGTATCCAGTGTGCCGTCAATGTCGTTCATCTCGATGTCAACCGTTTGCCCGGCCTGCCCCTCAAACTTGACCCATACGGCATAATCCTGGTCGGTGATCTCGCCTTCGTATGTCCCCCCGATGTTGATACTGCCGCCATCACGCCCCCCGAACACCGTCTGGCGTGGAACGTCAACGGGGGCGTCCATGCTGGCAGGCTGCGGGGGTTCGGATGTTGGCGGGGGCGCTTGGGATGTTGGGGCAACCGCTGTGGGGGCGCGGGTGGGCACCACTGGCCCCGGCAAATCCGTTGGGGCCTGGGGAACGCGACCACACGCCGCCAACATCACACAGGCTGCGACCAGCAGCCCGACAACCCAATTACGCAGTCTTAGCATAGCGGCTTCCCCTCTTTAAGATGCTTGTCTGTTATCTCATGCCATCTGCCCCGATTATAGGCGGAGATAACGAGTTGCGCGACCTAACGCCTGGCTTTGGTGCCTTTCACACCTTTCAAGCCGCGCTCAGCGGTGAGTTCAACCAGGCTGGTTTTATAGTCGTAGCTGTTACCCTGCTTTTGCTTGTGAACCGCTTCGGCAATTTCGACCAGTTCTGTGACGATTTGCGCCGCAGCCATCCCTTCCTCTTGCCACAGGTACATCCCCAGTGACCCTGGCAGGGTGTTAATCTCGTTGAGGTAGAACTCGCCGCTCTCTTCGTTCACGAGGAAGTCGATACGGGCGGTGCCCGTGCCCTCAATTGCCTGGAAGGCGTTAATCGCTGCGCTCTGTATCTGCTCGGTGAGTTCTGCACTGATGGGTGCGGGGATTTCGCGCTCAGCCCCCTTCATGCCGCCGCTGCCCTGCATGTATTTGTCTGTGAAGTCGAGGAATTCGCTAAAGCTGATGGGTTTTTCCAGTACGGAGGCCCGCACATTGTAGCCGTAACCCATCAGCGCACAGTTGATCTCGATGCAGCCTTCTGCTGCTTTTTCGATCAGCACGCGGCGGTCAAAGTTGAGCGCCACTTCAACCGCGGCCCGCAGGCTGGCGTCGTCGGTGGCCTTGCCAATGCCAATGCTGGAGCCTAACGTGGCTGGTTTGACAAACAGCGGATACGTCAGGTGCAGCGTGGCTTGCTGCAACACCTTCTCGCTGTCGGCCTGCCACTCCTCACGGGTGAAGCTGACCGCATCAATCACCGGGATGCCGTACTGGCGCATTACGACTTTGGTCATGATTTTGTCGTTGGCAATCGACGACGCCAGCACGCCACAGCCCACATAGGGCATATCTGCCAGTTCAAACAGCCCTTGCAGCGTGCCGTCTTCGCCATGACTGCCGTGAATCGTGGGGAACAGCACGTCTAGCTCAATGATGCGGCTCTTGCTTAAAAAGCCGCTGCCGGGGTTGGTAATGATGCCCCGGTGCTGCGTGCTGGGGGAAAGGGCCACCTCTTGTATGCCCATCAGGTCAGTCAGGTTGCTGTTGTAGTTGTTCAAATCCATCAGCGGCGCACCCGTATACCAGCGCCCGCCCCGGTCAATGTAAATGGGCACCACATCGTACCGGCCAGCGGTCAGCAGTGCCCGCATCGCCTGGTGCCCGGTGACAACCGACACATCATGTTCCACTGTTCGGCCACCAAAGATGACGCCGACAGTTGTTTTTCGGTTTGCAGCCATTGTGATTTGGCTCTCCTACGTCAAAAAGTCGTGTTTGTGCCGGACAGTTGGTTAATACGTGTCCGGCAGATCATTTAAGAGCAGCACCGTGTCCCCGGCACCCAAATGCCCCTGATACCACGCGATAGCTTCGGTGACCGTTTCCATCACCTGCAAGCGCTGTGTGGGGAAGCCCGCTGCCAGCAGGCCCGCTTTGATCGGGGCCGTTTGCTCTGCACCCACCAGGATCACATCTGTGGCGTGACGGGCAGCCGCCTCGCCCAGCTTATAGTTTTCCGTGTCGTGTAGGTCACCTAATTCGACCATCCCCGGTGTGATGAGTAAGCGCCGCCCGGCGGTGTACATGGCTAATACGCGCAGCGAGGACAGCGCCCCAACCGGGTTGGCGCTGTAGGCGTCGTTAATCAAGGTCATGCCGTTGGGCAGCACGTTGCGTACCAGCCGCGCCTCCGCTGGCTGGAGTGAGCGCACCCGCCCGGCAACCTGGGCCAGCGTCATGCCCTCGTTGACGGCAACCGCTGTCGCCAACAGGATGTTGGTCACGTTGTGCAGACCCACAAGGCTCGTCTCGAAAGCGGCTGTTTCGCCTGTGTCGCAGTCCTTAACGGTAAAGCGCAGCCCGTCCAGTGTTTCGCTCACGTCACTGGCGATGAAGCGGGCGTCATCGGCGGGCGGCACTGCCCGGCTAACGGTGAGGCGCGTTTGTGGGTGGCCGCGCTGCGCCATGCCCATAACGTGCGGGTTATCCGCATTGAATACGCCTGTTCCGTCACCAGGCAGCGCCTTAATCAACTCGTACTTGGCAATAGCAATGTTTTCCAGCGTTTTGAAGCGCTCAAGGTGCTGTGGCCCCACCTCCGTGATAATGCCAATAGAAGGGTGCGTCATCGCAGAAATACCTTCTATTTCGCCGCGAATGTACGCGCCCATCTCGCAGATGAAAACCTGCGTGTCGTCAGGCATCCCCTCGTTGATGGCCCGCGTCACCCCCATGAGGGTGTTCCAGCTTTTGGGGGTGGGGTACACACGAAAGTTGCCGCTCAGGATGTGGGCGATGTAGTGCTTGGTGCTGGTTTTGCCATAGCTACCCGTGATGCCAATCACGGTTGGCTGCACACGCTGAAGTTTTTGCTGTGCCTGCCGCTTGAACCCGTTGCGAATCGACGCCTCAACGGGTTCCATAAGCAGGCTGCCTGCCACGAGGATCAGCGGGGCCATCCACCACACTGCAAAGCCAAGCAGGTGTATCGTCACCAGCGCGAGTTCACCGTCGCTGATGCTGCGTGCCACCGCCACTGCGATAAGCGCCAGCACCAGCGCGACTGCAAATGCCGCCCCAAGCATTCGGGTAGCGCGTTGGGTACGGACGAACCCCTTTTTCACCTCGCCGGGTGGCGGCGGCCACACCGCGATGACGCCCGCCACCAGCAGCACAATCAGCGTGATGAAGTCCGTATCACCGACGAACAACCCGGCAAGCACACCGCCCACACCCGCCGCCACCGGGCGCGTCGGCAGCCAGCGCCCGCGCTCCCGGAACAGCCAGCGCACATAGCGGATGCTCATATATTCTTCTATCTGGAAGAACCGTGCCTGTTGGTATGCGCGGATGCAGGCACCCATCCACCACAGAGCGCCCAGTAAGACAACAGAATACAGTGTCATGATTACTCGTCGTGTTTGAAAAAGTAGTCGATGACGCGCACTGCGTCCGGCAGCGCGTCCAGGTAGCTGTAATGCCCCGCGCCGGGGAACACCACCAACCCGGCATCCGGGATGGCCTGCTCTAGCGCCTGCGCCTGCCACAGCGGGGTATCGGCGTCGTTTTCGCCCCACATCAGCAGCGTTGGGCAGGTGATTTGGGGCGCAAACGGCAGTAAGTCCTCGTCAATCACTGCCAGGAAGGTGTCTTTCATGGCCCCCGCGCTCAGATAGTCGTCACTGCCCACCCGGCTGCGATAGCCCGCCCGCAGTTTATCGACCACGCGGCCCACCGCCCCGTCTTCGGGGAGGGCGTCTTTCACAGCCTGGTACAGTGTGACCGGCAGTCGGCGGTACCAGGGCGTGCGCGGCTTGACCCCCGCCGCATCGCACAACACGATTTTGTTGATGCGGCCCGCGTGATTGGCCCCCATCACCAGCGCCAGCCGTCCGCCAAACGAGTGCCCAAACAGATGCACGCGCTCAAGGCCGTTGGCATCCATGTAAGCCAGCACAAAGCACACATAATCGTGAACCGTCCACGTTTGCGGCGGCGGTGCAGATTGGCCGAACCCTGGTAAATCCGGGACGTAGCAGCGAAAGCCTTTGTTGGCCAGCTCATGCGCCAGCGGCCACACCAGCTCAAGGTTCGCGCCCCAGCCGTGCAGCAGCAGCACAGGGTGACCCTCACCCGTGACGGCGTGAGCAGCCGCCAGTCCGTTAACCTCAATCTGAGTTGTCGGGGCGGTGGTCATGGGTGTATCTCGCTGATGGTGGCACCGAGGGTGCGGAGCTTGGGCAAAACGCCGTCAAAGGTATAGTCAAAACCCTCTGCATTGTCAATGACCGACTCCCCCTCAGCGATAAGCGCCGCGCCCAGCAGCCCCAGGCCAAAACGCGGGTCAGCAGATGCGATATACGTGCCGCGCAGCGGCGTCCCACCGACGACAATGGCCCGGTGCGGGTCGGCCAGGATGATCTGAGCGCCCATGTCTTTGAGCGTGTCCACGAACAGCAGGCGGTCTTTGAACAGCTTTTCGTGAATCAACGAGGTGCCGTGTGCCTGTGTGGCCACGGCTGCGGCCACCGTCACTAAATCCGACGGGAAGCCGGGATAGGGTGCCGTCTCCACTGAGGCATCAATGTCGTCCTCGCGGTTGGCGACGGCGAAGCGCTCGTGTTTGGGCACCAGTACCCCGTCTGCATCTGCGTCGATGGTCATGCCAAAGTGGGCGAACGTGCGGGCAATCACGCGCAGGTCGGGCATCGTGGCCCCGTTATGTGGGGCAATTTGCAGCCGCCCCCCGCTGAGCGCCGCAATCGCGGCCACGCTGGCCACTTCGATGTGGTCATAGCTGAGGGCAACGTCTGCGCCGCTAAGTGACGCCACCCCTTCCACTGTCAGCATGTTAGACCCGACCCCCTCGATGCAGCCGCCCATCGCTGTGAGCAAATTCGCCAGGTCGGTGATGTGCGGTTCGCACGCCGCATTGCGAATGACGGTGCGCTTGCCCAGGCGGGCCGCCAGCATCAGCGCGATAGCGGTTGCGGTCACACTGGGGCTGTCCAGGATAATGTCTTGATCGTCCCACGTCTTCGTGTTGATTTCCACAGTGCCGCGCATGACGATGACATCCAGGCCCAGGTCGCGCAGCGCGTTCAAGTGTGTGCGGATGCGTCTCAGCGGAAAGTCTACCTCAATGCGGGCATGTTCCCGGCGCACCAGCAGCGGCCCCAAAAACAGCAGCGCCCCCACCGCCCCACCGACCTGCTTTTCGTCCAGCACCCGCCGCGTGAGCGCCGCCGTTGTCACGGTGACGTGGTGATCGCTGTGCCAGTCGAAGGTGGCACCCAGTTGGCCTGCCGCGTCAATCAGGTTGCGGGTGCTGGTATTGCGCGGCACCCGCCGCAGTGAAACCGGCGCGTCCGTGAGCATAGACGCGGCCAGCAGCGCTTTCGCCGCGTTGGGGTTGCCAGATGGGGTATACGTGCCAGCCAGCGGTTGGCCACCGGTAATGCGGAGTCGCATAGTCGTCCTGTGTGGGTTAGTTGGTCACATTGCGCCGTATTATAACAGCTTTGTAGTTGGCAGCGACGGCGCATCAGCGAGCCGCCCGCCAACAATAGCCCGTCCGCAGGGTGGGCGTATATAATGCGGCCAAACTCGCCAATTGAGGTCAAACAGATGTTTGATGTAGTTAGCAAACGCCATGTATGGCGTCCCTGCGAAAAAGACAATTGCCTATGTAGGGACGTGATATATCGCGTTCGGGGTATGCTAGTGGTGCTGTTGCTGTTCGTAATCGGCGTTGCCGCCCACGCCCAAGACGCTGCCAATCCCGTCATCAGCGCGGGCACCATCACGCAGTTGCAGCCTGCCGTGCAGATCGACTACGCGACGGTTGAAAACGCCGGGTCGCTGGAATCCGGGTGGCTGCGCGTCAGCGATGATGGCACCTATATCGTGACGGTCAACCGGGCCAATGACATGCTGCTGTGGGATACTATCACAGGCGGTTTACTTGATGTGTACGCCATCCCCGGTGCTGATGGCACCAACACCAACATGCTAGACGTAGCATGGCACCCGGACGGCGCGTCCGTCCACTCGCTGCACACCGACGGGGCAACCTACAGTGTGGCCGCGTATGATGTCGCCAGCGGTGAGGTGCAAATCATCTCAACGCTGACGGCAGATGACCGCCCGGTGCGCGTGTGGCCAGACGCCGACCCCGCCCGCACCTGGATTGAGGTCATGCCGTTGGATAGCAGCGTGGTGCCCTACGTCATGCAGTTGGATGTCGTAACAGGGCGGGTGATGCAGCAGCTTGACTCTGCGCCGGAAGCCGACCCGATTTCTGACGCCCGCATTGGCCGGATGCCCGCGCCGCTAGCGGTCACCGCATCGGTGGATGGGCTGGCACAACTGTGGAATTTGGAATCTGGCGAGCAGTTGAGCGCAGTGCAGGTGGACAGTATGCCCATGTTCGGTCACATGAATGGGGCATCTGGGCGGGTACTGGCCTGGCGCGACCCGATGAGCGAACAACTACAACTGCTGGACTTCACCACTGGCGAGAACACCCTGATTGCCCCACTCAACGGGGACTACCTGCAAGCGCTGCTCATTACCCCATCAGAGGATGTGATTGTGGGTGTTAACGTCAATGCGGAGCCGGTGGTGGTGGCGTGGCGCACCGTTGATGGCGAACGCCTGAGCTTAGGAGAATATCGCAACTGCACGCGCACGCCAGACATGGTGCAAATTAGCACGGACGGCACCACGCTCGTCATTGGCTGTGACACCGGCCTGGATGTGTGGCGCGTGCAGGCCGATTAGCTGGGGTCCGTCGCTTTAGACACGAACCGGTAGCCCACCCCGTACTCATTCTGGATGTAGGTGGGGTTTTTGCTATCCGGTTCGATTTTGCGGCGTAGGTGGCTGACGTAAATGCGCGGGTAGTGATGTTCAGTTGTGTACTCAAAGCCCCACACCTGCTCTAGTAACTGCTGGAATGTTAGCACCTCGCCGGGGTGCCGTATAAACGTAGCCAGCAGCTTGAACTCGGTGGGCGTCAGCCGAATTTCTTCCCCGTCCACCGATACGCGGCGACTGCTCAGGTCTACAGACAGGTAATCGTCCTTGTAGACAAGTGGTTGCGACTTGGACGGGTCAAACAGCTTGGCGCGGCGCAGCAGCGCCCGGATGCGGGCCTGAAATTCAATCGTAGGCAGCGGCTTCCGCATGAACTCGTCTGCACCGATGTTCAGCCCCTCGGCAATCTGGTGCTCGGTGACTTCTTTGGCAGTCATCATCAGCACGGGCACGTCAGATACCTCCCGGATGCGCTGGCACACGCCCATCCCGTCTATTCCCGGCAGCGATAGGTCCAGCAGCACCAGGTCCGGGTTGCTTTCCTGAAAGCGCTGCAACCCTTCCTGGCCGTTTTTAGCTGTAAGCACTTCGTAACTGTTGAGCTTGAGTTCCAGTTGCAGCGACCGTGCCATGTCCGCATCATCTTCGACAATCAGTATCCGAGCCACCATACCGCACCTGTGTTATGAACTTAATACACGTTTACACGCAGTATACCATCAGTCCCGCCAATCTGCGATTTTTGGGTGAACACAGCCAACGGCGTTAAAATCCGCTTTACACAAATTCAAATTCGCACATAACCGGAGCATACAACTATGGCAAAAGTCGGATACATCGGCCTGGGACTGATGGGCGCACCAATGGCCCGCAACCTAATGAACGCGGGCAACGAGTTGGTGGTACACAATCGCAGCCGCGCTATCGTGGAGCAGCTTGCAGCAGAGGGAGCAACCCCGGCCCACTCCCCCAAAGAAGTAGCCGAACAGGTCGATTTTGTGTTCACCAACCTGCCCGATTCGCCCGATGTGGAAAAAATCGCGCTGGACCCGGACGACGGCGTGATTGCGGGTGCTAAACCGGGCACCATCTTTGTTGATAACAGCACCATCAAGCCAGAAACCGCCCGTCACATCGCGGCTAAGCTGGCCGAAGCCAACATCATGGCCCTGGATGCGCCCGTCAGCGGCGGCGACATTGGCGCTCAACAGGGCACACTGACGATTATGGTGGGCGGGCCGGAAGAAGCCTTTGAGAAAGCCAAGCCGCTGTTCGCCGCGATGGGCAAAAACTATGTGCTGGTGGGCGATAGCGGTGCCGGGCAAATCGCTAAAGTGTGTAATCAGATTGCCGTCGTCGGCCAGATGTTGGGCCTATCAGAAGCGCTGATAACTGCCCAAAAGGCCGGGGTCGATCCGCAGCGTGTGGTGGCGGCTATCCAGAACGGTGCTGCCCGCATGTGGGCACTGGATGTGAAACCGGAGCAGCTTTTTGCAGGCAACCGTGAACCGGGCTTTAAAGCGTATATGCAGCACAAAGACCTGGGCATCGTGCTAGATACAGGCCGTGCTTACGGCGTCCCGCAGCCGATGGCGGCGCTGGCGATGCAGCTTTACACGTCCCTGCTGCAAATGGGTCATGGCGATTTAGATAACAGCGCCATCATTGCCGTGTACGAAGCGTTGGCGAACATTCAGCTTATTGAGCCGGATAAGGAATAACGGCGACTTGCACTTGACCTGATAATGGTGAAGCGACTCAGGGCTTTTGCAAAGTTGCATGGCTGATGATTGGGCGCTGCCCAAACCCGTCACTTTTTTCAAAAAGTGACCAAAAACTTGCCTTTTCGGACGCTTTGCGTCCGAAAACACGGGTGCAAAGGGTGCCAACCCTTTGCAGGGGTGCGGGGACGCTGTCCCCGCGATGTGAAAACTTGACTTTGCAATAGCCCAATGAAGCGACTTGCGA
>DAOTTY010000160.1:0-4824 GCA_034437575.1 Anaerolineae bacterium
GCCGTTCGCAGCCGGACGTACTTCGGCGTGAGTTGGTGCGGCACAAAGCGGTTGATGTCGGCTTCGCGCAGGTCCATTTGCGGCTTGCCATCAGTCATCCACTCCGCGATAGCCTTACCCACACCGCCGGAGTGTGTCACCCACACCCCAACAGCAACCCACGCTCCCTTCACCGGGGATTCGCCCATCACGGGCATACCATCTACCGAGAAGGCAAACATGCCGTTGAACTTGGTTTTTAGCTCGGCCTGCTCAATCGGCGGCAGCAATTCACGGGCGGCGTTCCAGGCAATCTCGAAGTGTTCCGGCGTGAAGTCGCGCATGGCCGTCTTGCCGACGTTGTGCGGGTAAACCATCAGCGGCTCGTGGCGGTAGTTGCCAATGCCGTAGCTGTCCCAGTGCTGGCGGAAGTACAACGAAAAGTCCTGGTGGCGCAAAATCGGGTGGACGATCTCGCGGGTTTCGCCCTTGAGCGGTTCCAGTGGCGTGGTGACGGTGTACTGGTGCTGGGCGGCCATCAGCGGGATGGTGAAGCCCAGCCGCTCCGACAGAATGGGCGACCAGATGTTGGTGCAAATCAGCACATGGTCACAGGTAATGCGGCCCGTTGCCGTGATGACGGCCCGCACGCGCCCACCTTCGACCTCAAGATCAGTAATGGGTGTGTTGCCCTGGAACTTTGCCGCGCCTGTGGCCTCAACATCCCGGATGAGAGCGGCCATCAGGTGTTGGGTGAGTGCGTTGGCATCACCAGGCACGTAAAAACCGCTGTGAATGACATCCGTGTTGATAAACGGAATGTGCTGGGCGACCTCCTGTGGGGTGAGCAAGTGCGCTTCTACATCCCATGAGGTGGCGAGACCGTGCTTGCGCTTCAAGTCTTCGTGGCGCTCTCTGGTATAGGCCACTTCGATGCCACCCACCGGGCGCAGCGGTGGGCGACCTTCTTCGATGGGGTCGAGTTTGGCGTATTCCTCAACGGAGTAGGTGGCGAACTTCGTCATCATGCGCGATGAGTTGGTAACGTGCATCCCACCAGGGGCATGTGACGTGGAACCATCGTTTTTAATCAGTTCGCCTTTGTCTAGCACGAGAATATCGCGCCAGCCGAGCTTGGCGAGGTGGTAGGCTGCGCTGCACCCGACGACACCCGCGCCGATAATAACCAGATTGGCGTGTGTGGTAGTCATGTGTGTTTTCCTCATAAACTCATTTTCTAAATGACGGATACGCTACCCGCTGTAGCGAGCATCTTCTACACGGTTGCCCTCACCGCGCTTACGCCAGGCGAAGCGTTCTGCGAAGCGGTTTGGCTTGCGCTCTACCACATCCGCGATGATGCCGCCCAGCATGGGGGCGAACTTGAAGCCGTGACCGTTGCCACCTGCTGCTACCACCAAGCCCAGACGGTTCGGGTCGTGGTCAATCCACAGGTCACCGTCCCAGGTATCACAGTACATGCACAGGCGCTCACCTACGATGGGACGATCCGCCAGGGCGGGGAAGGTTTCTGCAACGAAATCAACGCAGCGGTCTTTCATGTGCTGGGGCAGCACCTTCGGCTCACGCGGGTCAACCGGGATGCCCGCGCCGTGATTGGCAATCTTGACAACGCCCGTCGGGTGCAGCGGGAAGCCGTACCAGCCCGTATTAGAAATATCTGCCGCCCAGGGCCGGAACGACGGCGGGCGGTAGTCATCGGGGTTGGCCGGGTCAAAGTGAACCACAGGCAGGCCGACTGCCCACATCACGTCACTCAGATAGGGCAGCAGCGTGGGCGTCCAGGCACCAGCGGCCAGCACGACGATGTCGGCCTCGTAGGTGCTGCCCGCTGTCGTGACGATGCCCGTCACCCTGGACCCGCGCTCCACGAAATAGTCCAGGGTTTCGCCCTCGTGTACCGCCACGCCGATTTCGCGCAGCGTGTTGGCGATGCGTTCCACCACGCGCCCGCTCTGTGCCCAGCCCGCCTTCAGATTCAGATAGCCGTCCGTGTACAGCGGCGCGTTCCACATCGGGTGACTGGCAGCAAGGGCGTCACTCGTCATGCGGGTGGGGCCGTGACCGCGCTCGGTGAGCCGCTTAAAGCTCTCTAGCTCAAAGCTACCATCTGTCATCTCAGACTTTTTCATCAGCAAAAAGCCGTCCTCGTGGTACAGGTCGTCGCCCCAGGCAGCGTTCCAGCGGTGCCACCCCTTAAACGACGCTTCCATCAGGTCGAAGTAGAAATCGTCTTTGCCGTAATCCATGCGGATCATTTTGGTGATGTCGGTGGAGGAGGCTTCAGGGTGAGGAATGGGGCCGGGGTCAAAAATAGAGACGTTGTGCCCGCGTTGGTGGAGTTCCCAGGCGGCGGTGACACCCAAAATACCCGCGCCCACAACTACAACAGATAACTTTTCCATAATACAAAACTCATGAGTTGCATAACTTTAGTGTACAGATGAGTATACAGGAGGCGCGGGAACAATTGCAATGAACGTGACTGACAAAAATCACTGTCATTTTTGAGTCACTGTGTAGGGGAACGGGGTAGCGTTAAGGAGTAGATATGATGTACTCGCGGCGGAGGATGCTGCACACGCCCACGTCAACGTATGCGCCGTTTTTCAGGTAGTAATCACGCAGCACGCCCTCAAACGTCATGCCCGCTTTTTCCATCACGCGGCGGCTGGCCGGGTTATGCGTGAAGTAGTTGGCTTGGATGCGGTTGAGGGCCATCGCTTCAAAGCCGAACTGAATCACGCGGCGGGCGGCTTCCGTTGCGTAGCCCTGGCCCCAGAAGGGTTCCCCTATCCAGTAGCCGAGTTCAGCGCGATTGTGCCCTGTGCCATGAATGCCTGTCATGCCGATGAATGTGCTATCTTCGCGGCGCGTGACGGCAAAGCTGTAGTTGTCGCCATTGGCCCAACTTTCTGCGACTCTGGTTAAGAATTCCCCGGCAGCACCTGCTGGATAAGGATAGGGAATATTGAGGGTGTTGCCGCCAACAACCGGATGATTTGCAAGACGCTGTATATCGGGTGCGTCGGTTCGTTCGGGTTTGCGTAAAAGCAGGCGCTTGGTGATGAGTTGGGTCATGTTGTCCTCTTTAATGAACCTCTGTGACCCATTATCGGCGATTTGACGCCAGTTTGTCAATCACAGGGCGGGCGAGTTGGGCGGCGCGGCCACGGTGACTGATGGTGTTCTTCTCGTCCGGCGGAATATCGGCCAGCGTGACGGTATACCCGTCAGGGATGAACAGTGCATCGTAGCCGAACCCGTGCGGGCCGCCGCTTTCTGCGCTGGCGATGGTGCCATCTAACCGCCCCATGACATCGTGGGCGGTGTCCGTGAGCGGGTCATAGACGACGATGGCACAGGCGAAGTACGCACCGCGCTCGTCGTTGGGCTTATCGGCCAACTCACGAAGCAGCTTGGCGCGGCGGTCAGCGTCGGTAGCGCCTTCCCCGGCATAGCGTGCAGAGTACACGCCCGGCCTGCCGTCCAGCGCATCCACGCACAGGCCGCTGTCGTCTGCCAGGGAGGTTAGCCCGCTGGCGGCGGCATAGGCGCGGGCTTTGAGTTCCGCATTGGCGGTGAACGTCGTCCCGGTTTCTTCAACGTCCAGCTTGTCCAAGCCAACGTCCGCCAGCGTGACCACACGCACGGACAAATCTGCAAAGATAGCTTTATACTCGGCCAGTTTGCCTTGGTTCTGCGTGGCAATGAGTAAATCCATGTTCAGTCGTCTTTCCAGGTGTATAGTTCGTAGCTACCGAAGTCATCCTGCCAGATAAGCTGCATGTGCTCATCCAGAGTGGGGGCCAACAGCGCATTCTCAGCTTTGTAGCTCGTTACTGCCGGGTCTTCCGTATAGAAAGTATATCCCTGCCGCCACAGCAGCACAGCGTCGGCTTCGGTTTGCCACGCGGCCATCACGTCATCTGGCGATTGGCCCTGCGTGAGCGGATAGGCCCAATGATCTGTCAGGGCGTCGGGGTCACAGGTGAGGGTGGGTGGGCAGTAGTAGGCGCGGGGTTCAAATACGAACTTGACCCGCGTTCCAGGCGGTAGTTCGTTGTCTAGCTGCGGGAGCGCGAGGTAATGGGTGCCCAGGTTGGCAAGCAGATAGTCATTACGAGCGTTTGTAACGGGTACGTCTGTTAGAATGACCCTCAGCGGGTTTCGGTTGACTGTCGCGGCAAAGACATTCAGCACGCCGCCGACCAGCGCAAACACAACAAGTGCCTGCACAACAAAGTAAATGTTGATTGGTCGTGTGCCCCAACGGGCTAGTGCCTCAAAGCCGAGGACGCTAAGCACGACAAACGCCGGGAAAGCCGGAATCACAAGACGGGTTTGGGCACCAATGCCGCTGAACGCGCTGCCCGCGACCCACATCACAAGCATCGGAACTAGCAGTAATGCCGTCGTTTTGCTCAAAGTCTTTTCACCCTCAGTGAGTTTGTGCCAGCCCAGCGGTACCAGCACGCCCAGTGGAATCACCCACACGCCTGCATCAAACGAATAGCGCAGCCCGCCCTCTGTGCCAACGGCTGTGGCCACGAACGGCAGCAGCGCCATCCGCCACAGGCCGCCCGGCCCCAGCGCCAGCAGTCCATCACCCGCCCCACCGAATGTCGCTGCCTGCTCCGCAGAGAAGCCAACACCGCCCACAAAAAACGGAAAGAACGGGTTACTGTATTGAATCCAACCCCGCAGGCCCCAGGGCAGGTAAGCCAACAGCGCCACCCCCGTCAGCATAGCCCCATTGACGAGAACGCGCCGGGGTTGGGTTAGCAGTATCGCCACGCCCAACGCAATCGCCAGCAGGCCCGC
>DAOTTY010000161.1:0-11441 GCA_034437575.1 Anaerolineae bacterium
CGAGTGGCCAAGCCGATGACGGTTTTCGCCAAAAGCCGCTCCAGATTGCGTCCGGTGTTCTGAAGTTCATGAAAAACGCCTTCGATTCGCTCACGGACACCGTTCAACAACGCCAATTGAGTCATGAAATCAGGTATCTCGAAGAAGAACCTCAACAGCACAACAGAAACAGGGCTGTCGCAAAGGCAAGTTTTTGTTCGCTTTTTTCAAAAGAGGCTGATACAGCCGTTTTCAACAGCCTATTCCCTCACTCGCAGATCGTCTGCACGGTGATTTGTCTCATCCCACCATTAACGACGCCCCGCCCCCACCTTTATAATGCGCTGCGTTATCGCTAACCATGAACGGACGCACGCCCCATGACATCACCTGCCACCACTCGCAAAGACGCGCTGCTGCAACGCCTGACCAACCGCGAGGCCCTAGTCGGCATTGTTGGGTTGGGTTATGTGGGGCTGCCACTGGCCGTTGAGTTTGCGGCGGCGGGCTATACCGTCGTCGGCTACGACGTAGACCCGGACAAAGTCGCGCAGATTAACCGGGGCGACAGCTACATCGGGGACATCCCCGCCCAGCAGGTGGCCTCACTCGTAAACGCGGGCAAGCTGTGCGCCAGCACCGACGCCGCCGACCTGCGCCACGCAGACGCGATTAGCATTTGTGTGCCTACCCCGCTGCGTAAAACCAAAGACCCGGACATGTCCTACATCATTCAAGCGGTAGAAACCATTAAAACCATCGCGCATCCGGGTATGGCCGTTGTGCTGGAAAGCACCACCTACCCTGGCACCACCACCGAGTTAATCGTGCCACAGCTTCAACAGAATGGCCTGACGGTGGGCGAGGACGTGTTTATTGCCTTTTCACCTGAGCGGATTGACCCCGGCAATGACCGTTATCAGCTTCGCAACACGCCGAAGGTCATCGGTGGGGTGACGCCGCACTGCACCGAGGTCGTGACAACGCTGTATAGTGCGGCGATTGATGACGTGGTGCCAGTGTCGTCGCCCACCGCTGCCGAAATGGTCAAGCTGCTGGAAAACACGTTCCGGGCAGTGAACATCGGCCTTGTGAACGAGATGGCGCTGATGTGCGACAGGCTAGGCTTAGATGTGTGGGAGATCATCGAGGCGGCGGCAACAAAACCGTTCGGCTTTATGCCGTTTTATCCGGGGCCGGGGCTGGGTGGCCACTGCATCCCGGTAGACCCGCACTACCTCAGTTGGAAGCTGAAAACACTCAACTACCGCGCCCGCTTTATTGAGCTGGCCAGCGAAATCAACACGTCAATGCCCTACTTTGTGATGGAGCGCATCACGGACGCACTCAACGATGAGGGCCGGGCGGTGCGCGGTGCGCGGGTGGTGGTGATGGGTGTAGCCTACAAGCGTGACGTGGACGATGTGCGCGAAAGCCCGGCATTGGATGTGATTGCGCTGCTGCAAGACAAGGGCGCGAATGTGGCCTATCATGACCCGCATGTGAAGCACCTGCACCTGAACAGCGGCCACAACATCACGCTGGACAACACGCCCTACAGCGACGCGCTGCTCAGCAGTGCAGATTGCGTGGTCATCCTGACGAACCACACCGCGTTTGACTACCAGCACATTCTCGATCACAGCCGCGTGGTGATTGATACGCGCAACGCGACGGCTGGCTACGCGGGGGCTGCGCGGGTGGTACCACTGTAGACGATAGCTCTTTTGTGGATTTGCGAGGAAATTCGTTACTTGCTTCTACAAGGGATAAGTGAAGCTGGCATCAGGTATACGCCGCCATTGTTGAGGTTTCTGTCAACAAGGTCGTGACACTGCGTTGCCAGTTTACATCTTGCCTATCACTGAGGAGGTAGGATTCGAACCTACAATCTTCTGATCCAAAGTCAGCTGCCCTGCCGTTAGGCCACTCCCCAATACACCTGAATGTTGCCATAACCTGTCACGAGAGGCAAGGGTTGTGCGGCTAAGCGGTTTGTTAATAACTCCACACGCTAGAAGCTGGGGCCGTTGGGGTCTGGGAAGGCGTTGCCAAACGAGCCGGGTGCGGGTGTGGGTTCAGCCGGGGCAGACCCGGCAGGCGGTAGTGGCACGCGGTTATCTACTGGCAGTGCGCCGATGTTGGCACGGGTGTCCAATGCGACGACCGCCACCCATCCCAGCGCATTGCCAGATGCATCTGTCACTTTGACCCAGGGGCTGTACGGGCTGCGGGCAATCATGTTGACCTGCTCTCCGTTGGCCAGCACATTCACCGCCGGGAAGTTCACATCCGGGTTTTCGCGCACGTTCAGGCCCGCCGGGGCGCGGACGCGAGCCACCGCGTTCAACTCCCCGAAGCGCTGCGGCGGTTGGGGCGTGGCCTCATACGTTACGTTAACCGCGAGCTGGTTCGCGTTGAGCAAGTCGGCAAACATCCAGCCAGAATAGCCGCTGCCCACACTCACATGCAGCCAGTCGCCCGCCGGGTTCGTGCCCATCACGGTGAGCAGTTCGCCAGCAGGTACCTGGCCGATAATCAGCGCTTGCAGGGAGGGTTCTGCTCGCAGGTTGACGGTGCCCTCTGTGGTGGCATAACCGGGCTGTGGTAGCCACACGGGCTGATCCAGCAGGCCGACAGGCAGATGCTCGATGAGGTCAGGGTTTAGTGACGTAACATTGGTGAGCGTGGCCAGCGGTTGCGTGAAGTCCCCTGGCGGATAATTGATGAGAATCTGCTGGCCCGTCCACAGGGGCAGTTCTAACCCTTGCAAAGTGAGCGCATTCTTGCCAGCTAGTGCGACAAAGGCCGTTGTTTCCCCGATAGTGCGAACGGCCATCGCCCCACCAATTTCCAGCGGAACCCCGTTCACGGTGACGCGGGAAAGCAGGTTAGGCTGGGCTTCCAGGACGAGGGTGTTGTGGGGTGTTGTCGGGCAGTCGGGCCGGTTCATGCCCGTTTGCACGACCATACTCGTCCAGGGGGCCAGTTCGTCGGCGGTTACGTCAAACATAACGACCTCGCCGACAATCACGCCCGTCAGGTAGTGCGGGTCGCCCCAGCGGAACCACATCACACCGCCGCCCACAACTTGCGTGATAATCGGTGACGTTTGCACGGCTTCTACGACATCAGTTTCAACCAAAGCACCAACCGGGGCCAGGCTGTTAGCGACCGGGCCGCTGGGCCGCGCCTGTGGTGCGCTGCCGCCGTTGCAAATAAAGCCAATCGGCCCGGTTGCACAGGCATCACTGCTCAATGCCCACAGGCCCTCCAGGGTGCTTTCACAGGCCAGGGGCGGCGCTTCATCTGCTGCGGGTGCGTTGTTGGTGTCCTGGGCGGCGGTGGTTGCAATCCACAGCCCCAACAGACTAACCCCAATCAGTGTGTATAGTCCGCGTCTGTCAATCATTGGGCACAGCCGTTAGGTTTCAAGTTTGCCTGCGTTGTTGGGATAGTATAAGCAGGGGGCGGCGATTCGCCAACTGACTGCCGCTTGCGAAATCGTCACAGGGCGTTAGCATGGGGCCAAACCTGTAATCGCCATCAAAGTTGGAAGTAGACCCCCGTGAAAACTATCCCTGCTGATTGCAACCCACCACTGCGCCTATTGATGAGTGTGCAGCGTGTGTTTGACGCGCCCCAGGCCGATTGGATTGTGCAAGCGCCGGGGCGTGAGATGTGGCTGGCGGCGGTGGTTGGTGATGAACATGAGTACACGCTGACGAGTGAGGACGCCGGCGGTAAAGCACGATTCAGTCACCGCAGCGCCAAAACCCGCCAAACGGTTTTCAAGCGACCGCTGCCCGTGTGGGCACGCTACCCGGCTGGCGTTGTGGCACGCCTGGGGGATGGCGGCCTGACGCTACCGGGCTTTAAAGCCGTTTTACTGGGTGACGAACCCGCCGGGCCGCGCTACGCCTTTGGCACAGGGTTGGTCACAGCAGCACTGTGCTATGAGCTGGCCGGGCAACCCTACACATCCGAACAGCTCAACGACCTGGTAGACACTGTGCGCCGCCAGTACATTGAGGGGTAAGCGGGTTAGTCCCCAATGGCTTTCATGGCCAGTTCGACGCTCTTTTTGGGGCTGACCTTGATTTGCTCGTCAATCACAACGCCGTTTTCGTCAATGACCCAGTGTGAGCGGATGGTGCCCATGTACTTTTTGCCGTACATGGATTTTTCGCCCCACGCGCCCCACGCTTCCAGCACATTATGATCGGCGTCAGACAGTAAATCGAAGTTGAGGCTTTCGTTTTCTTTCCACTTGAGCAGCTTATCGGGGGCGTCGTCGCTAATGCCCAGCACCACCGCGTTCGATATTTCCAGCGTGGGTGTGGAATCGCGGAAGCCGCACGCCTGGGTGGTACAGCCACCTGTTCCCGCACGGGGGTAGGCAAACAGCACAACCTTCTTACCGCGAAAGTCACTCAGTTTAACCGTATTGCCGTCCTGGTTAGGGAGTTCAAAGTTGGGGGCGGTTTCGCCTTTTGCTGGCATAATGTTGTCTCCGTTGTTTGTTCAGCCTATGCCGGAATAATACACGAACGGCCCCGGTCTGCGGTGGGGTTTTGCGGAATCATTCATCTGGCGTGTTGAGGTCCCACGCGGCAAGGGCTGCCAAAAAGCTGTGTTCGGTCAGGTCAAGCTGCATAGGGGTAAGGCTGGCGTAGCCGTTGTGAACGGCCCACAGGTCAGTGCCGATGTCATCCAGCACACCCGTTGGCGGCTCCCCAATGACGCGCACAGTTTGGCCGTCGGCGCTGCGCTCTAGCTCATCCCGGTAGATGCGAACGCCCTGCCGGGTAAGGCGAATGCCCTTGACGGCATCTACACCCGGCACGTTGACGTTGAGCGCGGTGAACGGCGGCAGGTCGTGTTGCAGCGCTTTGGCCACCACCTGCACGGTGATGCGGGCGGCTTCGGCGTAGGTTGCTACGTCGTTGGCCTGCTGGTTATCCAGCGACACGGCAATGGCGGGAATCCCCTGAATCGTCGCTTCTAGCGCGGCAGAAACGGTGCCACTGTAGAACACATCCTGGCCCATGTTGGCACCCCGGTTGATGCCGCTGACCACCAGGCGCGGCGGCCAGTTCACCAGGCCCAGCGCGGCCAACGCGATGCAGTCTGCCGGGGAGCCGTACACGGCCACACCGGGGAATGTACCTGCAACGGTTCGTTCCTCAATGCGTATGTTTTGAAACAGCGTGATTTTGTGGCCGCTCATGCTCTGGTTTTCGCCAGGGGCAATAATGCGGATGGTGTGACCCTGCTGGCTGAGGGCGTGGGCAACGGCCCGGATGCCGGGGGCGTCTATGCCATCGTCGTTGGTGAGTAACACATAAGACATCGTTCTTTAACGTCCACTTTACAGGTTGTGTGTTATGTTGAACCTTGAAAATGATCGGGAGCGGTGAATGCTTGTGAACCATAGTCACTCCTCAAGCTGATTACTCCACAATCGTTTCTTTAGCGTCACCAACTAAGTTGTCGTACCCTTTCAGACAGGTTTTCGTTGGGTAGGCCATTGTTTTCTGGCGATTACATGACTGAGCATCGTTATTATCGTTCGTAGATACGACAGAAAGGTGACAATCACCATGTCATACGATCCATCATTCAAGCATAACATGGTAGAAGGCGCTAGCAAGTTCCAGTCTGCACGCATGATGGCCTTCTGGCAAGAAGTCGCCGCGCTGATGCGTGGCAAATCTGCCGAACTCATGAGCTTTGAGGACATCCGCGCCCGCCTGCGCCTGAGCGAAGAGAGCTACAAGGGCATTCAAGACATTGACCTGGATAAGATTGTGGGCAGTGTGGGCCGCTACCGCGATTTTACCAGCAACTTCCTCCCCAAATCCAGCAAGATGCAAGAGCGCTGGAGCCGGGTGTATGCCCAGGCCAACAGCATGGCCGGGTTGCCGCCGATTGAGGTGTACAAAGTGGCCGATGTGTACTTTGTGCGCGATGGCAACCACCGCGTTTCTGTAGCCCGCCAACTGAAGACCAGGACAATTGAAGCGCATGTGACCGAACTGCGTACACCAATTGCGCTGCACCCAGGCATGTCTTCGCAGGAATTGGACGCCGCAACCGCTTACGCTGAGTTCCTCAACGAAACGTCATTGAAAATCACGCGCCCGCACCATCAGGCACTCAACTTGAGTGAACCATCGCGCTACGGGGAGTTGGTCGAACACATCTACCTGCACCAATCACTGCTAGAGCAGGTGGAAAAGCGCACGGTAACGCTGCGGGATGCGTCTGCCCATTGGTATGACAATGTTTACCGGCCTGCCGTCACGCTAATTCGCAAGTACAGTGTGTTAGAACATGTGCCTGCTGGCAAGGACGGCCACACCCGTACCGAAGCCGACCTGTATGTGTGGATGGCTACTCACCTGCATCAGGTGCGAGAGCATTTGGGCCAGGAGGCGACGGGGAGTTACAGCGATGCCCTCGTAGACTTCCTGTCGGAAAAGCGCCTGTCTGTGCCGAAGGAACTGCTCATCGAGAATGACGATGTGGCCCCGATTACGCGCACGCAGGTCATGCGGATACTGCAATCAGAAGACAGCCAGAACGGCCCGTCCAGTGGGAACAACCCCCACGTCCGCACGGCTTAGCGGGCGGGTGGCCTAACCCTGTAGGGCGGGTTCATAGGCCCGCATCGCCTGCCGCCACGACGGATAAACAGGGATCGTCTTCTCTTCAGCATAGTCATACGTCACCATCACGGTTGTTGCCTCAGCGGCAATGACCGTCTCCCTCCCAGGTGAGGTGGCAACAAAGCGATAATCCATATCAAAGCTCTTGTTGCCAATGCGTGACGTTCGCACGTAAATTGACAGCGCATCGCCCAAAAAGAGTGGCATACGGAAGTCCACTGATACATGGGCGATGATTAGCCCCAGTGTGGTCAGCGTGCCGTCCCAACCGCACACATCACGGGCGTAGGCCATGCGAGCTTCTTCCATGTAATTGCCATAGCGGGCGTTATTGACGTGACGGTAGTAGTCCAGGTCATGGAAGCGTATCTGAAGCTGCATCACGTACTTGAAACCTTCGGCAAGGTCGGTCATCAGTCATTCCTAGTCGATGTGGCCGCGAATTGAATTCTTATCAGATTAACGTGTGCCTGCCGCCATGACCACACCGGGCAGCCTGCATTGAACTAATTGCCGGTTACGTTCAGGCTGACCTCTGTTGGGACGGTGGTTTTAGGCGCAAACGGTGACAAAATCACCACCACATCGCCCACATTGGGGTTGAGCGCTAGCGTGTACTCGCCGCCGTCTTCCACCAACCAGCGCGATAGCTCAACGCCGTCTTCTATTCGCTGCACCACTTGTAACCACAGCTTTTGCGGCAGGCGGTTATCCGTAAGCACCCAGCCCTCGGCCTGCCATTCATCCGTGGTGCCGCTGAAATCGCTGGCATAGATGGCCGTGTCGCCATCAGTAACGCGCACACCATCTATAAACATGCCCGGCTGATTGACCGCGTCATCGTAGATCATCTCAAAGCGCAGCATCACGGTTTGTCCGGCATAGTCTGCCAGCGAGACCTGCTCACGAACCCAATCAGAACTCATGCTGCCACCGCTCAAACCGGTGTAGCCGGGGCCGAACGCGGCAAAGTGCGGGTTTTCGGTTGTTGTGCCGGGCGCAGCCAGGATGTCCCAGGTAGCGCCGCCGTCGGTGCTGGCCATCGCATAGCCGTAGTCCCAATTCTGCTCAATGTGGTACCACAGATCATAGCTCAGCACCGGGTTGGCGGCGTCCGTCAGGTCAACAGGCACGGTGAGGCGCGAGTTACTGTCATCGCCGCGATTGCTGTACCACATGGGGGTGCCGGTGGGCGAATTCAACGGGGCAAGGCCAACAGTTGGCGGCATGGTAACGGTCAACGTGAGTTCGTCCAGGCCGCTCATGCCGCCAACGCTGATATACTGCGCGGCATACTGGTTGACGGTGCGCGTTTCAGTCACGGGCGGGGCGACGTGCGGCACCAGGCGCGGCCCCGTCAGGCCCTCAATGCGCGTGTAACCGTAGCCCGCGTCCGCATCTAAGATGAGATTAGCCGCCACCCAGTCCGCGAACAGTTCGTCAGCGGTGGTGTCGTGCTGCCGGGCGAGATTATCGACGCCGACCATGCCGTTTGCCGGGTCTGCACTCAGGGCCAGCAGCCCTTCTTCACCAAAGCGCTCATACAGGAACGTCACCCACATCTGAGAGGCACCGTAGTCGGCAGTGCGGTTACCATTTTCCGTCCAGGTATTGAGTTGCGTGTTGGGCGTGGACTGAAACGTAAACGCGGGGAAGAGGTTGCTATCGCCCAGGTAAATCTGCGTGAACTCGGAAAAGCCCTCGTCCATCCAGCCGTCTTCGTTGCTGTCCACGTTAGCGCGGATCATGTGTTGGAATTCGTGGGCGGTGATGCTGGTCAGCGAAAAATCTCCTATAATGCTCTCAACCGCGTCCAGGTTAAACACGAACATCTCGCGGTTGTTGCTGGTGGGCACGGCTTCTGCTGGATAGGCGTGCTTAGACGCAAAATAAGCCGCAACCCCGCTGCCCACATCACGGGTGAACAGGCCATGCACACGCGGGTCGCCGTCTACGCCGGGGGTGGCTTCGCTGCCCCACAGGCCGCGCACCTTGTCATACACCAGGGTATCGAAGTCGTCAGCAAGCTGCTGGAGGCCGTCAAGCGGCACATCCTGGCCAGTTTGTACCCACAGGTAGATGTGTTCGCCCACGACGAGAAGCTCGGCTTCGATCTCAAACGTGCGGTCCTCTGAGGAGTTATCCACCCAGAAGGTATCGACCGTGCCGACGGTGAGCGCGGGTGGGTTTGTTAGCGGCTGCGCGATGATACCAACCCCACTGAGGCGCTGCGACAGCTCCGTGAGGTTGCGCGGCGGCACAACAGCCTCATTGAGCGCGTCCACAGTTGGGAAGGCGTCGGTATTTTGGGCAGCAACCGGGACGGGAAGCAGGGCCGCGCTCAGCAGCAGCACGGCCAACAGGTGACGAGAGACAAATGGCATTGAGGGATTTTCCTGCATGACGGGCCAGTAATGGTGCCAGTGTACGCAAAAACGAAAGCCGGGGGCAAGCCCAATGGCCGCGAAAACAAAAGTCACGGTTGGCGTGATGGGTGCCCCCACGCCATAATCAGCACACTATACGTGCAATTAAACGGTGGAGGCACGTCCATGCGACGGAACTTAATTGGCTTGCTGGGATTGATACTGCTGTTAACGGCAGTCCCGGTCACGGCCCAGGATACAGACAGCGCGGTGTGTGAGGCCGCCGTTGCCGATGCGATGGCGGCGGCCCAGGCGAACTGCACTGGCCCCAACATTGACCAGGTGTGTTATGGCAGCGGTGAGGTCGAAGCGCTGCCCCGCTACCTTACGGCGGACTTTGCGTTTGAAGAACCCGGCACGATTTTGGGAGTCGATCAGATTGAGGCAGTAATTTCGCAGGCGCGGAACGCGGTTAACGATACCTACGGCACTGCCGTTATCGACCTGAGCGCAGGCTTGCCAGATGCGTCCGTAAGGGTGGTGTTGATTGGCAATGCGTTTGCGGCCAACAACGTCGTGCCGGTGCTGGAACTGGAACTGACGACGAACATCGCCACAACAATTTATGCTGCCCCGGCCACAGATGCCGAAGTCGTGGCTGAGGTAGACGCCGAAGCACCACTTACAGGAATCGGGTTAGTGGGCGACGGCTTGAACATCACTGATGAAACGTGGGTGCGCGTGGTCAGTGAGGCGGGCGACGGCTGGGTACCCGCCCTGGACGTTACAGAGGACTTTTTGGTGGCCAGCCTGACGGAAGTCGTCAACCCGGATGCGCCCCAACTGGCCCCGATGCAGGCGCTTACCGTCACCAGTGGGATTGCTGACCGGGCGTGTGAGAACATCCCGGACAGTGGGGTGCTGGTGCAAACGCCCGCCGAAAGTGCCGAACTGCGCTTTAATGGCCTGGATGTGGTGTTCAATCCAGAGAGTGCGGTGTATGTGCAGGCCCTGCCAGAAGCCACCCTCAACCTATACGTGCTGGAAGGCAGCATCACCACTGAGGATGTGACAATCACCGAAGGCACCGTTTACCGGGTACCCGTCGGCCCGAATGCTCAGGTGAACGGCCCTGGGGCTGAGCCAACCGCCTACACCATCCAGCAGGTGCAGCCGCTGCTGGTGACGGCGGGGTTGTTCCCGCGTGATTTGGCGATTGCAACCGGGGCGGCAGTGGATGAGGCCCCGCGAACGCTGGCCGATCTGTTTGGGAGGGGCAGTGGGGCACGCGGCACAGAGCCAGAAGCCGCCCCCACCGAGGCCGAAACGGCCACCGAAGAAGAGGATGTCGAGGTGGCCCAGGTGCCGGATAGTGAGGCCGCCGCCATCCCAATCACGATTGTGCCCCCAGAGCCGCTCACGCCCGTCCCGGCGGAGCCAGTAGACCCCGCGCCGCAAGCAACGGAAGACGCTGTAGCCGAAGAAGCCGACATGCCCGACATGGCGGAGGCACCGGATGCGGCCTCTGTTGAAGCGGGTCCGGCCACATCAGGCTTTGCCAACGCTGTTCGAGAGCGCGGCACGGTTCGGATTGCCGCGAATGGGTCGGTGCCAACCTTTTCACTGGAAGAGGGCGGCGAGTGGACGGGCTTTGAAATCGCTATCGGGCAGGAAGTGGTGAACCGCCTGTTTGGTAATGCCGTCACAATTGAATGGGTACAAACCCGCTCCCGTGATCGGGCAACTGTGCTGGCCAGCGGTGAGGCGGACATGATGATTCGCAATACACCGTTTACCACTGAGCGGGCCGCCTGGG
The DNA here is from genome assembly GCA_034437575.1 of Anaerolineae bacterium. Taxonomy (GTDB): domain Bacteria; phylum Chloroflexota; class Anaerolineae; order Aggregatilineales; family Phototrophicaceae; genus DAOTTY01. Next base: position 10,833 of record DAOTTY010000161.1, read on the forward strand.
GCGAGTGGACGGAAACGTTCTACTTTGTGAACGGCCAGCGCTACATCGTTTCGGCAGACAGTGCGCTCAACTTCAGCGAAGACCTGGCTGAACGGGCGGTGCTGGTTCAGGCAGAAACGCCGCAGCAGGTCGCGCTGGAGAGCGCGGCGGGTGAACTGGGGTTGGTGCCTGTGCCGCAAAGTGGTACGCTGCTCTCGTTGTTAGAAGACCTGGACGCGGGCGTGGTGGATGCGGTTTCGGCGGACTGGCTGACGCTGGAATCGGTGCGGCAGGCGGCGGATGACCCATCAGCTTACCGGTTGATTGGTGACCCGATCACGCTTGCCCCCTGGAATATCGCAGTGCCACCAGGAGAAACCGCCTTCCGCGATGAGGTGGACGCCGCGCTGCTGAGCATGGTGGAAGACGGCACCTGGCAGACGATTTACAACGAGTGGTTCCCGGACCCGCTGCCGCCGTTGCTGGTGGTGGTGTTCCAGCCGGGGGTGGCCATGCTGGACCTGCCCGAACTGTCGGATGAGGTCGTCAGTGGTGAGGTGGCGGTTGCGCCAACACCCGCCCCGGCTGAACCCGTCGCGCCGGAAGCAGGCGAAGCGAACGATGATAACA
>DAOTTY010000162.1:0-2715 GCA_034437575.1 Anaerolineae bacterium
GCGTAATGTGACCCTAAGTTGGCAGTTTATGACCCTAAGCCGGAGTGAAAGGCATGTATTGTTAACATGGCTGCACAGCATGTGCTGCCGCTCGATTAACCAAAGGGTCGAGAACACGAAAGCGAACATCAATAAAAGACACGATCATTGCACTCATCCTGTTGCTATTAACGGCAGCTCTCACCACCCAACGCTTGAACGATACCGCCTTTTCTCATGATGAGCTGCGGTCAGTCATTGTGGTGGGCGGCGACCCATGCGGCCCGCTGGCGTGGCCGCATGGTGTGTGGCGGCGCGTTTACGACCAATCGCCAGAACAAGCGCTGGGCTTCCCCATGCTCACGTGGGGATGGGGGCGGCTCGTCGGCTGGACGGAACTGGCCACCCGCACGTTTGCCTACCTGTGCGGCATGTTGACCGTCGCCGTGACGTACAGGGTCGGCTGCGACCTGTTCAACCCGACGGTGGGTGCGGTGGCGGCGCTGGTGTTGGCAACCTCTGTTGTTTACCTCGCCTTGATGGTGAAGTATCGCGTGTTCACCCTGGCCTCGTTAGCTGTGGCCGTCACGCTGCGCCAGTACGTGCGGCTGCTGTTTGCTGCGGGCAGTGCCACCACCATCACGCGGCTGCTGTTCATGCTGGGGCTGCTCGGCCTGATGTACACGCATTATTTTGTCACGCCGTTTGTGGTGGTCATTGGCAGCTTTCACCTGATATGGGGGCGGCGGTTAGCGCCGCGCAGTGGGGTTCTGACCATGATGGTTGTAGGGGCGCTGCTGTTTTTGCCGCAGGTGCCTACGCTGCTGCGTGGCCTGACGGAAACCCAGCAAGATGACGCGCTCAACGCGGCGGCCCTGGGTGGGAAGGCGCTGTTTGGCGTTTTGGTGCAAACGTTTAGCAATGGTGTGCCGTCGCTGTTGATTGGCTTGATTAGCTTGGCTGCCTGGGCCTGGGTGATGCCGCCGCAGGTGCTGTGGCCGGTGCCGCATGGGCGCTACCGGATTGGGTTGGTGTGGTGGTGCTTCGGCGTTATGCTGGTTGCCATTGCCGTACTCAACGCTATTGCAGAAGTTATCACGCAAGACCGGGCACGCTATTTGATCGGTTTGTGGGAACCGTTAGCGTTGTTGGTAGGGATTGGGTCATGGAAGATTGCAAGCTTGGCGGTTACACGTTCCTGGCGGTGATGGTGATATGGGCCGCGTCGGGCCTGGTTGAGTACCGCCGCAACCAGATCATTGCGGACATTGAAGACGCTGACCGCACCGCGCTCCCCTGGCGGGAACTGACGGCCCCCGTTCATGCGGGCTATGCGGACGGCGATGTGTTCATGTACTTAGGCGGCTACGACATCCGCCACGCCCACTACACCGAGGGCATCGCCAATCGCCCCATCATTCCGCCAGAATACACCGAGAGCGACATCCGGCTGGCGTTGGCTGGCGCACCACGCCTGTGGGTAGGCGTTCATCAGAGTGAGTTCCAGCAGGCCAACCTCAACCGCTTCCGCGAGGTCATCTTGCAGGAAGGCTATCTGTTTTGCGAAACCTACTTTGACCACACACAGATGGAGCTAAACCTGTTTGCGCGGTCATTTGCGCTGTGCCCCGGCCTTGCCATAACGGCCACGTTTGGCGATCAGGTTGCACTGTCACAGGTGGAGGTCGTGCGGGATGGCACCAGCCTGACAGTGTACACGGGCTGGTCACGGCGGCCCACCTACCAGCCCGATGTTTACTTGGTGGCCCTCCACCTGACCCGTGACCTCAATCAGCCCCCGGTGCGCCAGCAGGATGTGGGCCTGAATGCTGACCTGCCTGCTTATGTGCCGGTGCGGATGGCATTTGACACCGCCGAGCTGCCCGCAGGGACGTACCAGCTTATTGCTACCGTGTACGATTGGCGCACCGGGCAGCGCCTGCCCGCCGTAGATGACGCGGGCAGCACCAGCGAGGTGTGGCCGATTGCGACCCTGACGCTCCCGTGAGCGATTTGAGGCCCTCTGGGAACGTCCCGCAGGCGTTTACCCACCTGGCGCTGATTAGCTCCGCGTATAACCTGAATCGCTATCTGCGTGATTAGCGCACGCGATGTTGGAACCCGATAAGAAACGGTGCGGGCAGCGAGCGTGATGTAGGGTAGCTCACCCAACTGGCGCGTCAGGTCGGCTACAGTGTAGAGGTAATTCAATCACCTGGAGGGAATGACGCGAGATGCGTTTACATTTGTTGTTTGCTGGACTGTTCGTGCTGTTGGCGCTGCCGGGGCTGGCCGCTGCCCAGTCGGATAGCGGCGGCTGTGCCGTTGCTGAGAATTACATCGAGGCGCTGGACGAAAACCAGTGGGCGCTGCTGCGAATCAATTTGCGGTTCAACACGGGCAGCGGCCCGCTTATAAATAGCCTGGCTACTGCCCGCGTGACCTACAGCCAGTTGATGTCTATACGGACGTATCATGAAGACCAGCGCAGTGTGCTGCCAGACTGCGCCCAGGCGCTGAATGCCGGAATGATTGACACGATTACAGCGGCGCAAGATGTATTCGGGATTCTGTTTTTGCAGGGCCTGGACGCCGAAAACCGCCAATTTTATCAGAATGACATTGTAAACGCGGTTGAAAAGCTGCGTATCAAGTTTGGTGACCTGAACATGCTAGAGGCTGAGGCCAACCTGACGATTGACCCAGATGCGTAGGGTTTAGAACGTTGTCGGGCAC
>DAOTTY010000163.1:0-30221 GCA_034437575.1 Anaerolineae bacterium
TCAATAATGAGTATCTTCGCCATATTGGTGATTGCCCCCTGCGCTGTTGCGAACAAACGGTTTGGTATGCTGCCAGTATAGTGGATTGCTAAACGAAATCCATTAGTTACATTGGCCTAGACGGGGGGCGGCTTCGGTGGTGTGGCGCTTGTTAGGGCTATTGCAAAGTCAAGGTTTCACATCGCGGGGACGCTGTCCCCGCCCCCCTGCAAAGGGTTGGCACCCTTTGAACCCGTGTTTTCGGACGCTTTGCGTCCGAAAAGGCAAGTTTTTGTTCACTTTTTTCAAAAAGTGACGGGTTTAGGCAGCGCCCAATGATTAGCCATGCAACTTTGCAAAAGCCCTGGTTGCAAAAGTAGCTCATTCGGTGGCTCGAAAGACCGGGTTTAAAAGTTACGGTTAAACCCGTGGCTGCCCAACCTCTATTTTCAGAAGAGGGGAAAAGACGTTCGTAATATTTTTGGGGTGATAGCACGTCTGTGCCTTATCGCCCACCTTTTATTGAGGTCACCCAAAATGCCTGTTACGATCAACGTCAAGCAAATTAGCCCCTACACCACAGAGGCCACTGTCCGCAGCCACACCACTCTCATTGATCGCCCCGAAGCCAAAGGGGGTACGGATCGCGGGCCGATGGGTGGTGAGATGCTGCTAGTTGCGCTGGGCGGCTGCTTCATGAGCAACCTGCTGGAAATCGTCCGCACGCGAGAAGCGGCCATCAGCGATATTTCGATGGATGTAGTGGGCACGCTGGAAGGCACCCCGGCCCGCTTCACTGCTGTTGACATGCAAATCAGCGCGACCCACAACAACCGCGACCAGCTAGAGAAGTTCATCACGATGGCGGAGCGTGGCTGCATCGTGGCCAACAGCATTGGCCCGGCCATCAACCTGACGTTTACCATCGTTGAACCGAACACCGTTGGCCGGTAAGGTAAAGGAAATGTAAATTCTTAAACTGCCACTTGTGAAGATCGTAAAGTGTGATATTCTATGAATGCACACCAAGTGGTTCGGGGTGGCTGGAATGTGATGACCTACAGCTCCCGTAGACATGAACTCAATGACCTGACCCGCGCCCCCCCAGGCGCACCCGAGTTCCCGTCACCCCGACCTCTATTCTTTGAAACCCCAACCCACTCAACCGAGTGGGTTTTTTGTTTGCAGGTGACGACTCAACCCCAACCCCTTTCCCAAACGTGCCTTTGGCACTAGGAGAGGGTAATTTAGGGGGTGAGGGCGGGTGCGATACCGTAAGATGCGTTTAGCACCGGAGTCATTATGTTTGCAGCGCTATTCCAAAGGCATCACCAGCAAATCATCTATGCCGCCTGCTTCCGGCAGGACGGCCAATCGCGCCAGTGACGCCGGGTCGTACCAGCCCACACGCAGGCTCAAATCGGTTTCACCTGCTGGAATCTCTAACGTGTGGCTTGTTACGAACGGCGTGTCCGCCAGCCAAACCGATGTGGGATAGCCGGGTGGCGGGCTGTCCTGCTGGGCGACGAGGCCGCCGCTCTCGTCCAGCACGCCCACCGTCAGCGTGTAGTTGGTCGTCATAGGGGCGGCCTGTGCCCACAGCAAATCCAGCGTGAGCGTGTCATCATCGCGTTGGAGGGTGTAGCCCGCCAGCCGGATTTGCTCTCCGAACACGACATCTGTGCGGTGTTCGACCGGTGCGGGTGTGTAGTCAGTCGGTTGCAGTACGGGGCCAGCGAAGAACACGCCCCCAATTTGCTCGTCCGCCAGGTTGAACCAGTCCAGGTAGCGGCCCTGACCGGGGTCGTCTTCGTCAGGGATGCGCCAGCCCAACGCCAGTTCAATTTGGAAGGGGGGGGCGTCGGTTGGCGCGTCGTCCAGCAAAAAGCGCACCCGTGCGCGATACGTCTGGTCATCGTGCAGGCTGTGGGTGGGGGCCATGCCGGGGTATGTGTTCACGGCTCCCAGTTGGTCTTTGGTGACCGGGTGCTGTGCTGTAACGAACATGGACGGGTTTTCCGGGTGGCCCCCTGCAAAATACACATCTAGCGCAATCTCGCCGCCCGGTTGCGCGCTGTCCGTTAGCAGGCGATAGCCATACACCGTGATCGTTTCGGCGCGGGCGTCTATGCGACTGACCGGGGTGGCGCGTTCAAACGGTGTATCAATACTGGCCGACGGCACACGCTCCAGGCGGTCGAAGGTATCCGCCAGCGCCGTGAAAGGTGCCGCCAGCGTCAGCACGACCAGCGGCAGCACAGGCAGCACAAACCAGCGTTTGCCCAACACCTGCCGCCAGCCCAGCGCCATCAACGGGGAAAACGCCGCCAGCGTCATGAACAATGCCCGCCCCTGCGACACATTCACCTGCCGCGTGATGTACACAATCACGCCCCACGCCATGCCAATCACGACCAGCATAAACAACACATACCAGCGCGTCTCTACGTCACGGTAAGCGCGGATGCCCGCCCCCACCAACGCCAGCCCCGTGATGGTCGTCACATACGGTGTAAGCCACGCCGGGCCAGGGATGTTCAGGTGGCCTAATACCATCCAGAAGGACTGCCACACCCCCCACAATTCGTGATCGGTAGGCAGCTTGGGTGCCCCGCGTGACCACAAATCCAGCGTGGGGTTCAGGCCGAGCGGGTCGTTGTAGAGCATCTGGTTGCGAATGAACCACCACAGCACAAACACCGCAAACGTCATGCCCATTGCGGCCAGTGCAAAGCCCACCTGCCGCCACTTAAAGCGGCCAATCAGCCCGCCCAGCAGCAGCGCCCCCGTCGCGTAGCCGTAAGCGGTGATGCCGGTCAGCTTGGCCAGCACAATACCCGCCAGCGTCATGCCCAGCGCCACAGACTGCAACAGTGAAATGTTGCGGTCTTGCCACATCTTAATCAGGATAGCGACGGCGACAGCGCTCAGGGTGATGTTGAGGTTGTCGTTGTTGATGCTGGCGCTGATGTGAACAAACATGGGTATCGACGCCGTGAGCAGCATGGCCACCAGCCCCACACGGGCATCCCATATGATGCGCCCAACGTAGTACACACACAGCAGCGTGACCACACCCAGCAAAAGGTTTAACCCGCGCACTGTCCACACCGCGTAAAGCGTATCGCCCTCGTGGGTGAGTGGGTGCAGTTGCACGTTTTCATTGTTGCCCGTGATGAAGCCAATCGACGCGAACGGGTTCAGTTCAATGTAGTTATCGAAGTCGGCCCGGTCGAACAGGCCGACGATAGGTGCCAGCACCAGATAATACAGCGGGTGCTGGTGGGCCTCAAAGTTGCGCTGCTCCATCATCTCCTGCTGCCGTTCAGCAATGACGTTCAGTTCGCGCAGGTCTGCGATGCGGCTCATGTAGACAAAGTGGGCCAGTTCGTCTGGCCCTTCAAACAGGGGGGTGTTGGCGCTGTAAACCAACCCGACGGTCACAAAGTACACGCAAATGATTGCAGCCAGCCAGTTGGGAGTGAGTTTAGGCATAGTCGTTGTTATTCCGCCGTTTGTCATGTGTGGCCAGGGGCCAACGCCCCCGGCAGTATGGACTCAGTTTGCGCGGCGGTGGATTATGCCTGGGATGGGACGGCTAGGCCAGCGTATATTCGCCGCCGGGGTCAATCACAATCGGGGTGGCGTCCGTGTCTGTATTGACCTTCTCGGCCCACTCGCTGGCGTTTTGCGTGATGGGCGGGAAGGTGTTGTAGTGCATGGGCAGCACAATTTGCGGGCGCAACCATTGAATCGCCCGGATGGAATCGGCAGGCCCCATCGTATAGAAGTCGCCAATGGGCAAAATCGCCAGGTTGATCCCCAGGTCACCAATCAACGCCATGTCAGAAAACAACGCCGTGTCCCCGGCAAAGTAGATCGTCTTGCCACTGTCTTTCTCTGTGATGACGAAGCCGCACGGCACGCCGCCGTAGCTGCCATCTGGGAAGGACGAACTGTGGTAGGCGCGGGTGAACCTGACTGTCATGAAGTCGAAGTCGCCTGTGCCGCCGGGGTTTAGCCCTGCCACATTTTCTACACCCTGAGCGGTCATGTAGTTGCTGATTTCAAAGTTGGTGATGACGGGGGCATTGTTGGCTTTAGCGATGTCTACGGTGTCGCCCAGGTGGTCGCCGTGCGCGTGCGACAGCAAAATCACTTCGGGTGAAACGTCACCCGGTTCGATGGAGGCAAGCGGGTTACCTGTAAGAAAGGGATCAATTAAAACACTGTGACCGGATAGGTCTAGCAGGAAGGCGGAGTGGCCGAGCCACTGTAGTTTAATGGGCATAGGGTACGTCTCCTTGATAGGGTCGATGTCAGGCCAGGTACTTCACTTCTAATTATAACAGGACTGTTTTAGCTATCCCAACGGACTCTCATCGTCGGTTTTGCGACGGAACGGTGAGCGCACCCAGCGGAAAAGACCGCCGCCTGCGCTCACGACCTGCCCGCTGTACACACTCGCGGCCATGCGCCCGGTGGCCTGCGTGGTCAGGTAATTCACCGCAAAGCCGATAACTGCACCAACGAGCGGGATGATCTTCGCCAACACCTTGCTGCCCACCTCCCCGATGACGTTAGTGAGGGCGCGGGTGGCTGCCCTCGTGGTGGATTCGGTCAGGCGGCTGCTGCCAAACATGACCATCGAGGTCACAAGTTCTTCTTCTTTGGGGATGTTCGGGTCGTGGTCATAGGCGCGGGCGATAAAGTTCACCATTGCGCCTTGAATGCGATAGGACAGCAGCAGGTCAATAGTAATGGTAATGGGCAGCGTGGGCAGGCCGCCCAGCCCGGTCATCGCGCCAATGGCCCCGCACCGCAGCGACTGCCGCCGGATAATGCGGCGCACGAGTTCATCTGTGGTTTTGTTGGGGTACTTTTGCTTGAGCGTGTCGAAGGCAGTGTGCATCTTGTCAATATCTGGCGTGATGAAATTATTGATAAAGCTGCTACCGTTGCGATAGGCCAAAAAGACACCTAGCATCAGGCCGAACATGGGCACCACACAGCACAGCACCGTGTAAAACACGATGACATACTGCATAAAGTTCGGGTTGAGGTTTTCTGGCATAGCGCTGCTCCCATCCACTTGGTTTAGGCGTTGTCTAGGTAAAGGTCGAGCAGCGCCACATCCCCCGGCATGATGCCCCGCTGCATGAAGTGATGCGGCCCCACATCCGGCACGGTGTACCGCTCACCCATGATGATAAAGCCCTGCTTCTCGTAAAACGGCATCGCGTGCAGTCGTGCATCACACCACAGGAACGCCCCGCCCTGGTCTGCCACATGGCCAAGACACACCTTCAGCATGGCTGCGCCAACGCCCTTACCCTGTGCTGCGTCAGTGACGGCCATACCGCGCAAGCGCCACGCTGTCATATTGTTTGGGTTTGGGTGGGTGGGCGGCACCCCCACGCTAACGTTAGGCGGTTGGCACATCACGGTAGCGATGCCAATGTGGTCGTTGCCCGCAAAAGCACCCACATGCAGCGTGTCGAACTCCCCGTCGCCCATATACGCGAGTTGTTCCAGGGTGGCGGTTTGCCGCAGCAACTGCTGCCGCAGCGGGCGGGTTTGTTCGGCAGTGATGGCGTGGACGGTAAATTCCATAGAACACAACTCGCGGTTATTGACTGTAGTTGCGTATGATTCTACTACGGTTTGGGCTGTGGCTGCCAAGACTGGCCGAAGGGCGCATCAGGCAGGGGGATGCAGCCCTGACGAGTGTTGTGCAGCGTGATGTGGCACAGGTGCCACCCCTCCGGGTTAGATATGAAGAAGCTCAAGCGCTCCCCATCATGCGACCACTGTAAGCGGTTGACCGTCACGCGGTTGTTTGCATTCTCGAAAGTAGCCAGATGGCGTGTGGTGCCTGTCTCCGGGTGAATGAGTGCAATACTGACTAAATCAATCCCGCCGAAGGTGCCCTGGGTGCCAATGAAAGCGATCTGGTCGCGTTCCGGTGACCACGCTAACGACTGCAAAAACTCGTAGTCCGTTTCAACCCGGTTGATAAGGTCACCGCTAGCCACATCCTGCACATAGATCGTATTCAGCAGCAGTGGGTTAAACGAATCGAACGAGTCAACATAGGCAATCTGGCTGGCATCTGGCGAAAAGGTGGGCATGTTGGGCACATTTGCCAGCAGCACCTCACCAAATGGCAGGGCCGCGACGATCCATTCCGGGCGCATTTCGTTTTTATAGGCCAGGGTATCGCTATCCGGTGCCCAACGCGGTGCCCGCCCGAAGGATACGGCAGGCGGTGGGTTCTCCGTCAGGTTACGCACCTCCCCTGTAGCCAACTCCATCACAAACACCTCCGGCTGGTTGGGATAGTTACGCGGGGCAAGGGCATAGGTGAGGTAGCGGCCATCGGGTGACCAGCCCAACGCCTCATGTTCTGCATTGGTGGATGTGATGCGCCGTATGTTCTGCCCGAACTGATCCATGATGTAGATTTCACGGTTCCCAGCCTGATTGGACACAAACGCAATCTGGTCGCCCGATGGCGACCAGACGGGCACACTCTCATAGTACGGTGTGCGCGTCAGGTTGACAGTGCGCCCGGCAGTATCTGCAATGTAGATGTCTGCCGGGCCGTCATGGGCCATTGAAAACAGCAGCACGTCCCAGGGCTGCCACCACTGGCCACCGCCCACCGCGATTAAGCTCATTCCGGTCACGCTGGCGGCCAGCAGCACCCCGGCCCGCAATATTGCCCCCAACAGCGTCAAGATGCCGGTCGCCATGTGGGTGCCCAATCGAGTTGTTCACTGGCCGTCAGGCGTCGCAGCCCGCCTGTGGCTACATCAAACAGCATAATTTCCTGGGGCATCGTCTGTGAACTCATCACCAATGCAATGTGCTTGCCATCGGCTGACCAGTCCATTTCACCGATGAAGCCGCCAAGCCGGAGGGGGGCCAGCACGCTGCCCATAGGCTGCGCTACAGCACCCGTTGACGGAATAATGTGCATCTCGTCCTCTGTGGAAATGACCAGTTGGGTGCCATCGGGCGACCACGCCACGTCGCTAATCAACGAGGCCCCTTCCACCAGCCCACTCGCCGCCCCGCTTGCCAGGTCAACCACGTACAGCACACGCTTATGCTCGAACGGGTTGTAGACATAGGCGAGGCGCGTGCCGTCCGGTGACCAGCTCAATACGCCAATCTGCCGGATGGAGTCACTACAATGGGCGGCGCACTGGCTCGTCTGGTCGGCGCGGTTGTAGCGAATCAGCCTGGGAGAGCGCACGTCATAGCGCACATAGGCGATGCTCTGGCCTGTCGGGTCAATCAGCGCGTGCGTGTCCGGTTCGCTGGCGTCTGTCAAATAGGTGATGCGGCCCGTCGTCACGTCAATCTCGCTGACGCCAATCGGCGTGGAGAGCGTCGCACTGACCACAAGCCGCTCGCCGTCCGGCGTCCATGACAGGCTGCTGTAAACGTTGTCGGTTTGCGTCAACTGGCGGAAGGATTGTGTCTCTGGTTTATAAAGGTAAATATGCGTCTCCCCACCGTAATCAGACACAAACGCCACTGTGCGCCCGTCTGGAGACCATGTGGGCAGGCGGTTGCGGGCGTTGCCGGGCAGCAGGCGCTCGGTCAGGTCAATGCTCAGGCGATGACGGGTGTCAATCAGAGCGATGTCCCAGTTATTGCTGTCTTTTTGTGTGACGTAACTGAGCTGCGCCCCGGCAGAGAACCTCCCCGCGAGAGTAGTTGTCAGGGTAATCAGGCCAGTGAGTAACGCAGCCAGCATAATCAAATAACGAAAGAAGCGATTCAACGCGATGCCTTTGACAGTACGGCAAACATCACAGGCTATTCTACCATCCAGCAGACGCAAACGCGGGGTGCCTGTGGTAAACTTGGCCTAAATAGCACACTTGTTCCCAAAGAAGACGACAACATGGCTAAAATCCGTAGCAAGTACGTCTGCAACAACTGCGCTTATCAATCGGTGCGCTCGTATGGGCGCTGCCCCAACTGCGGCGAATTCAACACCATGACGGAAGTCAAAGAAGCGGTGGCGAAGCCTGGGCCAGCGAAAAACGCCCGCGCCGCGCAGCAGATCAAAACAGGCGGCAACCGCAACGTGCCCCAACGCCTGCGTGAGGTTAGTTCCGAAGTCGGTGACCGCTATCGCCTGCCCGTTGAGGAGTTCAGCCGCGTGTTAGGGGGCGGCATTGTGCCGGGGAGTATTATTTTGCTGGGGGGCACGCCGGGCGTGGGCAAATCCACGCTGCTGTTGCAGGTATCTGCACTGCTGGCAAACACCATCGGTAAGGTGCTGTACGTCAGCGGTGAGGAGAGCGCCCAACAGATTAAAATGCGGGCGCAGCGCCTCAATATCGACGCGGAAGACCTGTTCCTGCTCACCGAAACGAGCCTGGACGAAATCTTTGAGCAGGTGCAAACCATTGACCCGGACGTACTCATCATAGACTCCATCCAAACGGTGTATGCCGAAGACCTGGAAAGCTCACCGGGGAATGTATCCCAGGTGCGTGAGTGTGCAGGCCGCTTACAGTCGCTGGCGAAAAGCACAGGCACGAGCGTGTTCCTCGTCGGCCATGTGACGAAAGAGGGCAGCATCGCCGGGCCGCGTGTGCTGGAACACATTGTAGATACCGTGCTGTACCTGGAAGGCGACCCGTTCCAGAACTTCCGGCTGTTACGCAGCGTGAAGAACCGCTTCGGCGCGACGAACGAGGTCGGCGTGTTCGATATGCAGCAGGGCGGCATGGTGGAGGTCAAAAACCCGTCGGAGGCGTTCCTGGCTGAGCGGGTGGTGAGCGCGTCTGGCAGTTCGATTGCTGTCACGATGGAGGGCACGCGCCCGCTGCTGGTGGAACTCCAGGCGCTCACCAGCCCGACGGCGTTCGGCAATCCCCGGCGCACCCCCAACGGCGTGGACTTCAACCGGCTGCTGCTGATTAGTGCGGTACTCGGTAAGCGTGTGGGCTTCAAGCTGCACGAGCAAGACATCTTCATCAACGTCATTGGCGGCCTCAAAGTGACCGAACCTGCGTCTGACCTGGCAATGGCGATAAGCATTGCGTCCAGCTATTTAGACCGGGTGGTGCCTGCGGATACCGTCATGGTGGGCGAAATCGGCCTGAGTGGGGAAATCCGCACGGTGACGCAGTTGGGGATGCGGCTGAGCGAGGCGAAGAAGCTGGGGTTCAAGCGGGCGGTGGTGCCCAAAACGCGCCGCCAACCGGAAGGGGTTCCCGACGGGCTGGAGGTGGTGGCCGTCCGCAGCGTGGCGGAGGCCATGCGTTATGTGCTACCGGAGAAGTAAAGTTGAAAGTGATGAGCAACAAGCAATAAGTCAGTAAAAACGCGATGATTGCGATGCCAACGCCGTGTGCTGGATGCGTTATTCAGTGCCGGTTGCGCCGGGGACAGCCGGCAGCGTCAGCCCCAGCTTGGATAAGAAATCCCAGCTATCGTAGATTTCCCACGTCTGTGCCAGGGTGCCCGTGTCATCAAAGCCGAAGAAAATCACCACGGGCACTTCCACAAAGCCGACCGTTGCCTCAACGGTAACGTCGTTGGGCAGCACATAGTCATTCAAAAACGTGCCAGACAGCGTGTACTCCGCCGCAATCCAGTTGCCTTCGGCCACCGTTTGATCGACCGTCACAACCAGATTGGGGAACGACTGACGAAGCACGGTAATGTCATTCACCTGTGCCTCGTAGTTGAACGCACCGAACATGTTCGTAGAGACGTACTCTGGGGTTATACCCGGCGTAACAGCGGCAAAATCGCCTGTGCCATAGGCCGCAAAGAAGGTATCCGCAAAGTCACGGTTGGCCTGGGGAACATCGCCATCACTCACGGGGAGCAGTGGAGGCGGTACGGTGCCAGTGGCTTCTGGCGGAGGCAGGGCACCTACCAGCACGAGGAAACCCAGGTTGTCAAAGCCGTTGTCCTCACGCACGATCAGCCCGGCCTCGTCCAGAGTGAAGATACTATGAATGGTGATCTGGAAGGGCTGGCCCGTCGGCGGGATGGGCACGGAATCTGGGAAGAGTAGTTCGTTGACGAATGTGCCACTCAGGCGGTAGCGGGTGGCGACCCGGTTGCCCTCGGCTAACAGCACATCAAACGTGATGCTCAAATCAGGCATAGCGGCCCGCAGTGCCAGCACATTCTGGATCACCTGCTGGCGGGTCGTCTCGCCGGGGAAGCGGACATACCCCGCTGAAAATTGGCGCTCAATAGCGGCCACATCTCCCTGCCCGTAGGCGGCGGCCAGCGTGAGCTGTACGTTGGCTTTATTTTCTGGCATGGACTGGCCGCGAGCGAGTTGCAGCCCGCCCAGGCTCAGCAGCATCAGCAGAATCACAGTGCGTTTCAGGTTCATTTATTAGGCCCGTGTGTGATGGTCGCAATGGGGTTGATGCTATCACGGGTTGGGTAAGGGCACAATTTGCGCCGCTGCCAAAATGTGCCGTGCCCGTGCCGCCCAGGTGTAGTCTGCCAGCGCGTCGGCGCGTGCCTGCACCCCTAACCGCTCGCGCAGTGCCGGGTCATCCCGCAGCCGCCGGATGGCTGCCGCCATTGCGTCCACATCGGATGGCGGAACGAGCAGCGCGTTTTCTTCGTGGCGAACCACATCCGCCCATGACGGCAGTTCCGACGCAACGACGGCTTTGCCCGCTGCCATGTACTCAAACAGCTTGAGCGGCGACGTATGATAGGCGAAGTGCGGCTCCGGGGGGTGGGGCATCACGCACACGTCAAACGCCGCCAGATGCAGCGGCACATCTCCGGGTGGCACCTGCCCGGCATAGATGAACCGTCCCGGGGCCAAACCAGACGCGGCCCACTGTTTGCGGTGCGCCGCTGCGAGCTTATCCGGGCCGCCCACCAGCGCCAGCGATGCGTCGCCCACGCCAGCCAGTGCAGAGATTACGGTATCCAGGCCCTTTCGCAGCGTGAGCGTGTGCAGCCGCCCCACATACCCCACGATAAACGCATCCGTATTCCAGCCGAGCGCCTGCCGCGCCTCGGCTTGTGATGGCAGGTCAGCAAAGCGGCCCGCCCGCACCCCATCATGCGCGACGATGAACCGCGCTGCGCCTGCGCCCCCGGCTAGCTTGAGCAGATCATCGCGCAGGCGCGGTGTGATGGCAACGACGGCATCTGCCTGTTGGGCCACGCGGCGCTGCAAGGCTACGCCCAATCGCCCCACCGCCAGTTGATGCGCCTCATAGACGCACGTCACGCCAGGGCGCAGCCAGCCAACGATGAGCAGCACAAGCGGGTCGCGGCTGTAGATGGCGTCGGCGTCCGATTCACACAAGCGCAGGCGCAGCGCGGCACTGAGCGCAAACGTCAGCAGTTGGATGTAGAAAATCAAGCGGGCCAGGGCGTGCGTCTGCTCCGGGACGAGGGGCAGCAGGTCGAGCGTGGGCAGGTAGCTGACCGTGAAGTTGCGCTTGACGCCGTAATACGCATAGCCATCTTTGACCGCCCGCAGCGCACGGGTGTTGACCCGCCGGGCGACCCACAGCGCCACGTCGGCCCCGGCCTCAGCGAAGGCTTCGCAGTTTTGCACGATTTGCAGGCCGTGCGCTTTTTCTGTGGGCAGCCGGATGTTGGCAATGTAGATCAGGCGGGTCATGGGGGGGTATCGTCCCTTGTGGCTAGCGGTTCACCTTGCCGCGAACGTGTGGGGTTATAAATCATGAGGTTTGGCGTGCCAAACCCCTACGGTCGGTCATGACCCGTAGGGACGTGCAACGGCGCGTCCGGTGCCTGGCGGTTACAACAACGTCAACTGCTCTGGCGGATCATCCGCTGCCGTGTCTTCTGGGGCGGCCACGTCGAAGTTGCCCGATGCCCGCCGCACTTTCACCTCTGCGATGACCTCCAGCAGCCGTTGGAAGTCGTCTTCCATGTCCCGCTTGAGGCGCGGGTTCCGCAGTGCCGCCGCCGGGTGATAGATCGGATAGTAAGCCCGCCCATCCTGGTAAAACGGCTGGCCGTGAATATCCGTGATTTTGGCCTTCGGAAAGTAGCGGGCCATGCTGTAGCGCCCCACTGTCACAATCACTTTCGGGTCGAGGGTGTCAATCTGGCGATCCAGGTACGGCTTGCACGCCTTGATCTCAGCGGTTTGCGGGTCGCGGTTGCCGGGCGGGCGGCACTTCACCACGTTGGTGATAAACACATCCGGGCGGGTGAGGCCGATTTTATCCAGCAGGTAGTTGAGGTACTGGCCACTGCGCCCCACAAACGGGATGCCCTGCTCATCTTCGTATTGGCCGGGGGCCTCGCCAATAAACATAATATCGGCGGTGGGGCTGCCGGAACCGGGGACGGTTTGCGTGCGGCCCTCGTGCAGCCCGCACAGCGTGCATCCGGCGATTTCATCTGCGATTTTTTGAACGGTGTCGTCTGTCATGTCGGTCGTCTCTACATCTGTTCAATCTAGGGCAGTCAGTGTAGCAAATTCCGCGCCCGTTTGCCGCCACCCAGCGTAGAAAATCGTGAGAGTAGGGGCCGACCGACGTGTCGGCCTGCGGCATGAGACGGGCAGTTTAATCAAACTCGGTGGGCAGCGCCGGGTTTTGATAGTGCGCGAAGCAGCGCAGCAGTTGGCGGCTTGTCACCCGCCCGGATGACAACGCCCCAGCGGTGGGCAGGTTATCCTGGGCGAACCAACGCGCCTCACTCGTTTCTAAATCCCCCTGCGGGCTGGGCACCGGGGTATCGCTCAGCAGTTCGCAGATGAAAAACAGCTTGTAGACGTGGTAGATGTACGGTGGGTGGCCCTGCACATCGCGGTCATAGCAGGCCATCAGCTTCACCGCTTTGACCCGGTAGCCCGCTTCTTCCAGCACTTCACGCTCAGTGTTGGCAGAAGGCGGCACATTCACATCAGCCCAACCGCCGGGCAGCGCCCAGCGACCACCGTCCAGGTTTTCACGCACGAGCAGCACCTCGCCTGCTCCATTGAAGACGGCCCCGCGTGTATCGACTTTGGGCGTGGCGTAGCCGTCCTCGTCGGCAAAGATGCGCTGCACAGTGGCCGTGTCCAGGTCCGGGGTGTGATGGTCCATGATTTCGTCAGCGAGCGCGGCCAGCTTGTCATAGCGTTCGCGGTCGAACGGGTCTTTGCTAAAGTGGAGGCCAGTTTGGGCAACAGCACGGATTTGCCGCGCCCACACCAGCCAACTCGGTTGGTTCGTCAAAGGCGGTTACTTTCAGATAGAGTGAATATTATGGCGTCATCCGGCGGACGCGGCGCACGAACTCGGCGGATTGCAGGCTGCGTTCCAGCACATAGGTGATATAGCCCAGCAGCAGCACCTCGACCTCGGTGTGCAGCGCATCGTTCAGCTTGAGCGATCCCACCTGCTTGAAGTCCGGGTTGCGCTGCATGTGGCGCATCAGCTTGAGTGCGTGAAACGACAGTGAGGCGTAATTCGGGTTGCGGGCACCACAGTCCGCGCACACCACGCCGCCGTCGGCAATGCTGAAATACTGGTGTTCCGGGCGCACGCTCTCCCCACAAATGACGCACACGCTTAACTCCGGGCGAAAGCCGACGACATCCAGCAGGCGCACCTCATAGTAGCGCAGCGCCAGGCGCGGGTCTGGCGTTTCGCACAGGCGGGCCAGCACATCGCGCAGCAACCCGAACAGGTGGGCACTGTTATCGTCGTCGCCAATTTCCGTAAAGCGGTCCAGCAGTTCAGCCGCGTAACCTGCATACGCGCCCAACGTCAGGTCATCGCGCACAGGTAAAAACGGCTCCACGAGTTCGGCGCTGGTTATCACACCCAGTTCACGTTTCAGGTTCAAGATCACGTCAGCCAGCGAGAACAGTTCCAGGTGGCCAGCTTTGCGGCTAGTGGCCTTGCGGGCACCATAGGCGATCACATCGCGCTTGCCGTAGGTGGGCGTCATCAGCGTGACGAGACGGTCGGCCTCGCCGAAGTCCTGACGGCGCAGGATGATGCCCAAAGTGTGAAGCGTGCGCTGCTGTTTAGACATGATCAATCACATTTATGAAAACAGTGCCTTTAACGATAGTCGTGTGGGCGGGTTTTCACAATAATGAATCGAACCCATGAGCCAGCAGCTTGTCCAGCGTGGTGTCCAGGTGAATCGTTCCCTCACTATCAATCGTGACGACACGCAGGGTGGGTGCAAACTCGTACAGCATCTGGCGGCAGATGCCACACGGCGACCCGCCGTCACGGGTGGCCACCACAATCAGGTCGAACTCGCGCACGCCCGCGCTGATGGCCTTCACCAGCGCTGTGCGCTCAGCGCAAATCGTGGCCGGGAACGAGGCGTTTTCCACGTTGCAGCCGGTAAAGGTGTCACCGTCATGGCTAACGAGCGCCGCCCCTACCGCATAGTTGGAATAGGGTACGTAAGCATTTTCGGTCACCTGCTGGGCCAGTTGGATGGCCGCTTGCAGTTTGGTATTTGAAATCATATGTCATTCTCTGCCATAACTTTTGTATAGTTTACTGGCTTAACGAAACTTGTGGTATCAGCAAGTTGTTAAGCGTTAGGCGCAAATCACCAGATTGGGGTATGCTGTAGGGGCTTGGGTACAAGAACAAGGGTGTTACGGTGCAGCCAGTCAAAAGCCGCGTTCTGATTTTCGTCGTCAGCTACAACGCAGAAGCGTTCATCAGTAGTGTTCTGGACCGCATCCCGGATAAGGTGTGGAACAATCCGGATTACACCGTTGAAGTGCTTGTGATTGACGACCAATCCGCAGACGACACGTTCTACCGCGCCGCCGAGTGGCGCGACGCCTACCCGCAACGCCAATTGACGGTGTTATACAACCCGGTCAATCAGGGCTACGGCGGCAATCAAAAGTTGGGCTACCACTACGCCATCGAAAACGACTTCGATGCGGTAGTGCTGCTGCACGGTGACGGCCAATATGCCCCTGAACACCTCGACGCGATGATCCAGCCGATTGTGCGCGACGAGGCCGACGTGGTATTAGGCTCCCGGATGCTGAACCGCTTTGACGCGCTAAAGGGCAACATGCCGCTGTACAAGTGGGTGGGCAACCAGATTTTGACGTTTGTGCAGAACACCATCCTGGGCAGCAGCCTCGCAGAGTTCCACACGGGCTACCGGGCGTACCGGGTGGCGGCGCTGAAAGCGGTGCCGTTCGCCTTCAACTCAGACTACTTCGACTTCGACACCGACATCCTCATTCAGATGATGGACACCGGCCAGCGCTTTACCGAAATTCCTATTCCCACCTATTACGGCGATGAGATTTCCTACGTCAACGGGTGGCGCTACGGTGCCCTCATCGTGATGACCACCCTTCAGTCCCGGTTGACGCCGCGTGGTCTGCTCTACGACCCCAAGTTCGACTATGACCAGTCCAACGAGTATTACACGCTCAAGCTGGGCTATGCTAGCAGCCACCAGTTCGCGCTAGACCGCGTGACCGACGGTATGCGCGTGCTGGACATCGGCAGCGGCCCCGGTTACATGGCCAAAGCGCTGCACGACAGGGGCGCTCAGGTCACGTCGATTGACCGTTTCATCCACCCCACAACGGAACGCTACTCGGTCAAGACGGTGGAAACTGAGGTTGAAGCCTATGCCATCGGGGACGATGAGGAAAATGTTGATCTGGTACTGATGCTGGACATCATCGAGCATCTGCGTGACCCAGAGCAGTTCATGCTGCGGCTGCGCGGCGCTTACGCGGCAGACAACCCGCCGACGGTGATTATCACCACGGGCAACGTCGCGTTTTTCGTGGTGCGCTTCGGGCTGCTGCTGGGGCAGTTTAACTACGGCAAAAAAGGCATTTTGGACCGCGACCACCGCCGCCTGTTCACGTTTGGCAGCATGAAGCGCCTGCTGCGTTCGACGGGTTACGATGTAGTTGAAGTGCATGGCATCCCCGCGCCGTACCCGCTGGCCATTGGCGACAATGCCGTGTCGCGGCTGCTGTTGGCCGTAAATCAGTTTCTGAACCTGTTTGCACGCGGCCTGTTCGCCTACCAGATGGCGTTTGTGGTGCGTCCGCGCCCGATGCTGCGTCACCTGCTAGAACACGCCCGCACCACCAGCCGCGAGATGCTGGAATCGCGTTAGCTCCCCCGCAGTGCGTTGATGAACTCCGCTGCGGTCCCATCACGCTGGATGAGGCGGGCCGTTTCCAGCCGATCCACTGGTCGCGGTTCTCATGGCCGCTGAACGTGTCGTTGAACAGCGCCACGAACTTACGTCAGTCTGGAGCATCATCTTCATATTAGGGCCAACTAAGTCCAAAACGGATGTCACCGCAAGGTGCGTGTGGTAGGCTAAATGAATGCCTCTTGACCTTCTTTTGCTAGGATGACTTCTTTATGTACATTCCTCGTGACCGCGTATTCTGGTCGGTATCGCTCGGCCATATGGCCAACGATGTGTTTATGGCCGCCGGGCCGGTGCTGTTGGCGTTTATCGGCAGTGTGTACTTTCCTATTTCTGCCGTGCAAATCGGCATTGCCCTCAGCGCCCGCGAGATGCTCAACGGGGTGTCGCAGCCGCTGGCAGGCTGGCTGAGCGACAAAGGCAACAGCCGCCTGTTAGGCGCGGGGGGGGTCGCCTTCACCGTGAGTATGCTGTCGGTTTCGATGTTGCTGGCCATGACGGGCAACTTCTGGTTGATGATTGTGCCGTTTGCCCTGTCTGCGTTAGGGAGTGGGGCGTTTCACCCGGTGGGCACGGCGTATGCGTCAGATAGGGCGGAGGAAAATGCGGCGACGGCAACGGCTTACTTCTTCCTGTTTGGGCAGTTGGGGCTGGCGCTTGGCCCCGCGTTGATAGGCTTTTTGCTGGGCCTGACGCAGACGAACGGCGAAGGTGGCAGCATCTTCCCGGTGTTTATTGTCGCGCTGACGGCCATCCCGTCGATTCTGTTCATGAGCATGACCATTCCCAATCGGGCGGAGGTGCTAACCTCCAGCCCAACCGATACCCCTGCTGCCAGCAATGCTCCACCCCGTCGAATTGCCTTTCGGGCACTGTTCCTGTTGGCAGGGATTGTGCTGCTGCGGGGCGTGGCCTCTCACGGAAGTGTGGCCTTCCTACCTACGCTGTTTGAGCAAAAGGGGTGGTCTCCAGCGGCATACGGCGGCATCACAAGCATGTTCTGGTTCTCGTCTGCACTGGCAGGGGTGGCCTTTGGCTACATCGCAGACCGCTTTGAGCGCCGCTGGACGATCACGGGGAGTTTGCTGTTGGTCATCCCGTTCCTGTGGATTATGCCCACGCTGGACAACTGGCTGGCATTTGTGATGGTGATTGCAATTGGTGCCCTGGCAGGTGGCCCACACAGCGTTTTGGTGACGATGGCGCAATCATTGATTCCGGGGCGTAAGGGGTTGGCCTCTGGCATTTCACTGGGGTTCATGTTTGCGGTGGGGGCACTGGCGACGTTGTTCATGGGCTATCTGGCCGGTGGCATTGGCAACTTTGCGGGCTTTGGCCTGGAGCGGACGTATCAGTTTGTGGCAGGGTTTGCGCTAGCCGGTGCGTTTCTAGCGATGTTGCTGCCATCTGACCGCAAGCGGCCCGTCACACCTGTAGACGCCTACGACATCACGCTGAAAGCTGAGGGCGCGGATTAACCCTAATAATCCGAGGCTAAGGGTGGCCAATGCCTCCTATCTGCGATTTGTATCACACCTATAGGGAGAATTCATGATGGACTATATACGCCTGGGCAGCAGTGGCCTGAAGGTATCGCGCATTTGCCTGGGGATGATGACCTATGGCAGCAAGCAGTGGCGTGAGTGGGTGCTTGAAGAAGATGACGCCCGCCCGTTCATCAAAGCGGCAGTGGAAAGCGGCATCAATTTTTTTGACACCGCAGATATGTACTCCAACGGCGTGAGTGAGCGGCTTACAGGTAAGCTGCTCACGGAGTTTATTCCGCGTCATGAAGTCGTGATTGCCACAAAGGTGTTCTTCCCGCACAGCGATAAGCCCAACCAGGGCGGGCTGGGCCGCAAGCACATCTTTAACGCGATTGACCGCTCCCTGACCAACCTGAATACCGACTACGTTGACCTGTACCAGATTCACCGCTGGGACCCCGACACGCCCATCGAAGAAACAATGGAAGCACTGCACGATGTGGTCAAGGCGGGCAAGGCACGCTACATCGGCGCGAGCAGCATGTGGGCGTGGCAGTTCAGCAAGGCGCAGTCCACCGCCGCCGCCAATCACTGGACGCGCTTTGTCAGTATGCAAAACCACTACAACCTGATGTACCGCGAAGAAGAGCGCGAAATGATCCCGCTGTGCAACGACATGGGGGTGGGGCTGCTGCCGTGGTCGCCGTTGGCACGCGGGCTGCTGGCGGGGAACCGCACTCGTGAGGATGTGCGGAACACACTGCGGGCACAGACGGATACCATCACAGATTGGCTGTACAAGCGCGAAGCGGACTTTGATGTGGTGGATACGGTCAAAGAGGTGGCAGACGAGATGGGCGTGAAGCCAGCCCAGGTCGCGCTGGCGTGGCTGCTGCATAAGCCGGGGATTACCTCCCCGGTTGTGGGGGCCAGCAAGCTCTACCAGTTGGAAGAAGCCGTAGCCGCTGCTAACATCACGCTGACGGACGAGGTTATCGAACGGCTGGAAGCGCCCTATACCCCACAGGCGATTTCTGGGCATTCGTAGGAGTATCTATTCACCTTGCCGTGAATTCGTGGCTTGGCATGTTGCTGCGTCAGTCATGGGCATCTAAATTCACTTCTCCATCAAATGGCAACACGGAAGACTGTTCATCCACTTCAAAGGACGCCACCATGCCAAAAATTGACATCGCAACGGGCGTCAGCCTGTTTTACGAGGACGTGAGTGACGGCTTCCCGGTGGTGGCCGTTCACGGCTGGTTGGGCACAGGCCGCAAAGACCTGGGTGCCGTGATCGACTGGCTGGCAGCAGGCTACCGCGTGATTGCGCCGTCCCTGCGCGGGTATGGCCAATCGCGCCCGCCCCAGCGCGACTTCCCCAATGATTTCTACAACCGTGACGCAGACGATGTGCTGGCCCTCATGGATGCGCTGGCGATTGAGACGGCGCACCTCATCGGCTACAGTGACGGCGGTGAGGTCGCGCTGATCGCAGCAGGTAAACACCCGGGGCGCTTCGCATCGGTGACGACGGTGGGCAGTGTGGGCTACTTCGGCACGGATATGCGCCCGATTGTGCAGCGCAATGCCCCGGCCACGTTCCTCATTAACGAGCCGGACACAATGGCCCTGCACGGCATCGAGAATGCGCGGGCGTTCGTCGCTGGCTGGATTCGGGCAATAGTGCATATGATTGACAGGGGCAGCGACATCAGCTTGAGTTTAGCACCCAACATCACTTGCCCGGTGCTGCTGCTGCTTGGCGACCAGGACACGCTCAACCCGGCAGCCTACGCGCAGCGCCTGGTAGACGCCGCGCCCAATGCCCGCCTGGAGGTATTCAAAGACACAGGGCACGGCGTCCATCAAGAACGGCTAATCGACTTCCAGCGGGTGGTAGGGCCACATTTGAGGACGAACACACCCCGTTAAGTTTGCGGGAGTGCCTCCGGCTGCGGTTCGGCTTGCTCTGGTTCGGGGGAATGCCAATACACATACACGGCACTTATCAGCAACCCCAATACATACAGGCTGTCCATCCAGGGATGATAGTATGGGGTAAGGCGCAGCAGTGGGATTAACGTCAGCAGCCACATAAACGCAAAGCGCCGGTCACGCAGCATGAGGGTATACAGCACCGGCGCATGTACCACGTAGTGATAGCCCATCGAATAGGGCGAAAAGAAGCTGTTCAGCGTCAGCATGAGGATGGCCGCCCACCGGTTCACTTGCCGCCGCGTGACAATAAAGCCCAGCCCTATTGCGAAAGCGATGCCAGTCAGTACCATAGCAGACCCGGACGGTAAGCCTGCAATGTCCGTCAGCCGCCACAAAGACGTTTGCAACTCAACAAATGGGCTTTTTGTTACTGCGTTGTAATGCACAAACTCTATGAGCCAGGCTGGCCCCAGGAACGCGGTTGACGCCATGATGGACAGTCCCAAAGGTGTTATTACCCACACCCATGACCGCCATGACCAACTGCGTATTCCCCAAAGCACCAGCAAGCTGTACAACATCAGATGTATGGGCTTAAACGAAATCAACCAGAAGCCTACCCCGATCAGCAGCGGGCGCTCACGTTTATACCCCAACCACGTAAGGGCCAGCCCCATCAGGGCAAAACCGTCGATGTTGGCCCGTAGGATGAGATCGAATGTGTGAACATTAACAACAACCAGCACCAGGTAAACAGGGGGCAGCGTCTCATCGTCATGCTTGAACGCGAGGCAAGCCACAATGAGCGCGGCCAGCGTGATCGTGATAACCACAGCCTGCCCGAATTTGAGGGGCAGCAAAGCCGTGAGGCCAAACACCGGAACCGTCCAGGGCGGCAGCCCATAATTAACGCCCGTGCCATCGTACAGATTTGCCGTACCCGCAAACAGTTCGAGCGGTTTAGCGCGGTAAAATAGGTAATAATCTGAGCCGATGGGGAACCACAACCCTATCGCCACAAATAACCCAAACACCATCGGAATCAGAATGAACAACGCGGTGCGTTTGTCGGTGAGTGTCATGATTCTGCCCTTTTGTTGTTGAGTTAGGGGAGGTTACGGGTTCGCCGGGATAGACTCGGACTCTTCCGGGTCTGTTTGCGGTCGGGTGCGCTTTTCGATGGCCCGCATCACCATCCCTGGAATGCCGATCACACCGCCGGGAAGGAATACAATTACCGCCCACAGCACCAACCCCACCAAAAAGCCGCGATACTCACTCGCCACGCGCATCACCTCTGGCAGCGCCCCCATAATCATCCCGCCGATGACCGGGCCAAACCACGCACCCGTGCCGCCAAGCACTGCATACGCCAGGATGTCTACCGCCTGATTAAAGCCGTAGGTAGCGGGCGTGATGATGCGCGTCAGGTGGCCGTTGAATGCGCCAGCGGACCCGGCAATCATCGCGCTGAGTACAAACACGAGGTTCTTGACGAAAACGACATCAATGCCCATGTTGGCCGCAGCCTGCTCATCCTGACGGATAGCGGCCATCGCCCGGCCCAACCGCGAACGGTGCAAGCGCACCATGCAGTAGCCGATAATCGCAATAAACAGCACCAGATGCCATGTTTCCGTCAGCTTGGGGATGCCTTTCAAACCGCGTGCGCCTTCCAACAGGGTAAAGCGGGAGCGCTCGGTGTCCGTAAATGTCACGATGAAAAAGCGCACAATGTTGTCAAAGTTTTTGATGAGTTCGCGCACAATCTCGCCAAAGCCAATGGTAGCGATGGCGAGGTAAATATCTCGCAACCGCAATGCAGGCAGCCCAACAGGTATGGCGATTAGCCCGGCGGCCAGGGCACCCGTTAACACACCGACCCACAGCGAAATCGGCGGCGCTTCGGTGAACAACCCCATCGTCACCAGCGCATCGGGGAGCGCCTGTGTGGTCAATACGCCGATGTATGCGCCAATGCCCATGAACCCGGCCTGGGCCAGTGAGAACATGCCCGTGTACAGCGTAAGGTAGATGCTAAGGCCGAGTATGGCGTTGACCAGCATAAACTGGAACACCGTTTCGGTGATGTTAAACGAGCCTAAAATATCCCAGATGAATTCCATAAGTCTGTCTATT
This sequence comes from Anaerolineae bacterium, assembly GCA_034437575.1. Taxonomy (GTDB): domain Bacteria; phylum Chloroflexota; class Anaerolineae; order Aggregatilineales; family Phototrophicaceae; genus DAOTTY01. The sequence goes on from DAOTTY010000163.1 coordinate 21,711, forward strand.
TCGATTAACGTGTCAGGTCAGTTTCAAGTGCTATTTTAGCGGGCACTTCTTTCGTTAAGCAATGGACGGCCCCGCCGCCATTGGCCGCAATTGTGCAGTCAATCGGAACCACGTTGAACCCTGGCATGGCCTGCTGGTAGCGGCGCAGTGCCTCGTCGTCCTGCTGCACCCCGTACACCGGCACCAGCACCCGCCCATTGACCGTGAGCGCATTGGTGTAGCTGCGCCGCACCGGGTAGCCAAACCAGTTCAAGTACAGCGGCGGTGTGGGTAGCGTGACCATGTTGTAGTCTCGGCGTAGTTGACGAGCCGCCCGCCGTAGCCGGTCACCCGTGAACAGCGCACGCGGCCCACTCACCAGCATCGTGTCGGCACTGGCCAACTTCACCAGCAGATCGACGTGGCCGGTTTCTTCCAGGCGCAGGCGGGGCAGCAGCACCACCTCATCAAAGATGAACACCCGCCGCAGCCGCTCAAGCAGCGTAACGCGGTTCAGTTCCGGGTTCTGGATATATACCTGATTCGTCATGAACAGCTTGCCCGCCCCATCGGACCAAACATTGCCGCCCTCACCGTGAAAGTCCAGCGTGTTCAGGGGCAGGCCCTCGTGTGCGGCCCAGTGCGCGGGCATGGCGTCGTCGCGTGCCTGCGGATAGTTTTCCAGCGGGTCATAGGTCATGGTGACAGCGGTGCGCTCGCCCCGCGCATTATCGCCGATGTACGGGCCATAATCGCGCACCCAGATGTCATCTGTTGGCAGGTGATAGCACATAACGCGGTTCAGGTCGGCGGCGGTGGTTTCGCTCAGGTATAGGTGAACCGCCCGCGCCCATACCGGGTGATTCACGTTGATTTGCACGTCAGCAACTGGCGTAAGGGTCTCGGTCATCTGCGCGAACAGCGGCCACAACGGCGGGAAGTTGACCGGCCACGTTAGTATCACGCGCTCCATCGGCTCCCATTGGGCAGGCAGCCGGATCGGGTTGTCCGTCGCGGCGGGGGGCGTGTTGGTATCGACAATGGCGATGTTGGCCTGGGTGTTCTTGAGCGCCTCGCGGGTTTCGGCTGTTGTCGTGTCTGCCGGGATAAGGCCGAAGCGGTGCAGGTAGGCAGCCACATCGTTCACCGTCGGGATGGTGCGGTCTACGACGCGGGCCGGGTAGGTACGGCGCAGCAGCGGCGTCAGCGCCAGCTTAACCGGGAAGGGCAGCCTGCGCCGCCACAGCGGGTACGGGATGTAGTTAAACTGGAAGAACCTGTTGCTGCCCGCCTGCTTGGTCACGACGTGCCCCCATGATGTGTGATCGTCAATCCAAACTTTAACGCAGCCTCGCGTGTTCGCAAGGGAAATTAACCCTTTAGGGGCCACACGAAAAAATCGGCCTTTACGCCCGATCCTGCCGCTCGACCCCCATAATGCCCTGCGGGCGCACCACCAGCACGATAAACAGCAGCAAAAAGATCACCGTATTGCGGTAGCTGCCGCCGCCCACCGCCACACTGAGCGTTTGCAGCGCCGCCACGATAAACCCGCCAATCACCGCTCCGCTGATGCTGCCCAAACCGCCGAGTACAATCGCCACCAGCCCCACCAGCGAAACCGCATCGCCCATGAACGGCTGCACATTCGTGAACACAATCCCGTACAGCATCCCGGCAGCGCCGCCCAGTGCCCCGGCCAAAAAGAACGTCAGCAGGAACACGCGCTCGGTATCCACACCCAGCAGGGCGGCAATTTTTTCATTAAACGCTGTTGAGCGCATGGCCCGCCCGATGCGCGTCCGCATCACTAACGCCTGCAACATGACCATCAGCACCAGCGCAATCACGGTAATTAGCACCCGGATGAACGACACGCTCAGGCCCACCGTGTCCATCACCCATGTCTCCGCCACCTGAATCGTGGCGGTGGTGGCGATGTCGTTGGGGAAGTAATCCAGCGTGTTGCCAAAAGCCCGGTTCATCGTCCACTGGCCCGCGTTCACCAGCACAATCGCCATGCCGATGCTGCTAATCAACTGGGCCAGGCGGGGGGCGTTGCGCCGCCGCAGCGGGTAGAAGGCCAGCCGTTCCACAGCGACGGCCAGTAACCCGGCCAGCAGCGTTGCCAACGGGAAGGCCACCCACAACGGCACAGCGCCCCAGCTTTCGGCCCAACCCCACGTACCGGGGTTCTGTTGGGCCAGGTACGCCCCGACCTCATCGAACTTGACCGCAATCAGCCCGAAGATGGCCCCCCAGCTAAACACCGCACTGTGCGACAGGTTCAGCACGCCTAAAACACTCAGTACCAGCGCATAGCCCAGCGCAAACAGCGCATAAATTGCGCCCAGTGAAATCGCGTTGATAATCTGCTGTATAGCTTGTGTTCCGTCCATCGCAATAAAGTCCTTTTTGTAACGACTTAGGTACTCGCTTAAATACCCCCCATCCCCTTACCCCCAAAATGAGGGAAGGGGAACTTCGCCGTCGGGGTGGGGGCAAGCTGAGTCGAAAGTCCTTTTTGAAGAAGTGCGCCCAAGTGTGGCGTTAAAGACGGGGGATGGCAAGCGTTTATAGGTGAGGCTGCTTAATTCGGTAGTGGACGGACTGGTCAGGTTGACTGAACGCAAGCGGCTCCACTCGTGCTATGATATTCGGCAAAATTTTTGTTGATCTTGCGAGGCAATCACCATGACCATCCGACTCAAACCGCTCCCCATTGAAATCCGTGTGATGACCCCCGACTTTGCCGACCAGATGGGTGACTTGCAAAAGATCATCTTCCCCACGCTGACCGACGACGAACGCTTCAGCGCAGACAACTACCGCAAGCATGTGGAAGTCTTCCCCGATGGGCAGTATATGGCCGTGCTGCGCCACCCGGACGGCGACCTCGTGGTCGGCGCGTGCAGTGCGATTCGCCAGCAGTTCGACTTTGACCACATCCAGCACAAGTTTGCCGATTTAACCGGCAATGGCTGGCTGACCACCCACGACCCGCAGGGCGACTGGCTGTACGGCATCGACATGTGTGTGCATCCCAAATACCAGCGGCGACGCATCGCCACGCGGTTGTATAAGGTGCGGGCGAACGTGGTGGCGCGGTTGAACCTGCGCGGCGAGATCATCGGCGGCATGATGCCCGGTTACGAGCGCTACCGCAGCAAACTGAGCATCGAAGCCTACGTCGATCAGGTGGCGCAGGGCAAACTCGCCGATCCCACCCTCACCCCGCAGATGAAGCAGGGCTTTAGCGTGCGCGGCATCCTGTACGACCACATTACCGACCCGCGCTCAGATGACTGTGCCGTGCTAATGGTGCGCGAGAACCCGAACTATGTGGAAACCTCGCTGGACAGCCTGCCGGACGAGGAAGCAACGGCCTAACTGCCTGTATGACGCTGCATATAGTGCGGGCGCGTGAACCCGTTCTGGATAAACCGCGCCTCTTCTACAGTGATGAAGGCATCTGGCTTGATGACGCGGCACATTTGGATAATTTCGGGAATGTCGCGGTGGTGGGCCACAATCCGCAGCATGGCTACCTTGCCCATGGCCCCCTCGCCGTGTGTTTCGGTCACGCCATATTCTTTCTCGCGCAGGCAAACGGCCATCTCGCGTGCCTGCTGCGGCGAGGCAATGATGTTCACCGTGTCGTAGATGTGGATGAACCGCCGCTCAATGAACATCCCCACATACCCACCCACAGCGAACCCCAGCACATACGCCATCAGGTTCGGGATGTTATTCAAGTCTGTCAGCACGATCCCCGCCGTGTACGCAAACATGAGCGACTCTATCGACGCGAATAAAAAGCCCCACACGCGGCGGTCATAGTGCATCATCAGCGAGCGCACGGTGCCAACGGCGTTGTTCAACACGCGCAGCACAAAAATCAGGACAACCAGAATGGTCGGGTCAATGTTGAAAAACATGGCGTCTCATTTGGGTTTGACGATGAATGGAGAGGTTTGGTGCTTGTCCAAGCCCTTTTAGAAGCAAAAGCATGGGGGCAGCGCCCTCACAGACTTCTCAAATAGCTTCCTAGAGTTTAACACGCCTTCACCAATCGCAGCTAAAAGACGCCATCTGGCGTGCCCCCATATCATTGGGGGCCATGATTTTGGCCCAGATTTGATAGGATTTTGACGAACCCACGCTAGACTTTTAGCGTATAGCACTTCATAGCAGACGAAAACGGAGGCAAACCCCACATGAGAGACTTTTTGATAACTTTGGTGGCCAACATGCTGTCTATCGCGCTGACGGCCTACATCGTCCCTGGCATCGGCATTCCAGATAGCCTGACTTCGCTGGCGATTATCGCGCTGGTGTTCGGCTTTATCAACGCGCTGGTACGCCCCATCCTCACGATTCTGTCGCTGCCGTTTGTCATCGTGACGCTGGGCCTGTTCATCCTGGTGATTAACGCGGCCATGCTCGGCCTGACGGCCTGGCTTACGCCGCTGACGATTAGCGGGTTCTGGTCGGCGGTGCTGGGGGCCATCATCATCGGGCTAATTAACATGATCCTGAGCAGCTTTTTGCAGGACGAGCGCAAAAGCCACATCAGCGTTCACACCAGCTAAGCCGACAGACCATCGCCGTGCTTTTCGTCCAGGGCCGCGCCATATTGCCCTAGCAGGTGCCCCTGGACAGGCGCGGACATAAACAGGCTGGCCAGCGTGCCAATGATGCCCACACCGGGCACCGATTGCGCCGCGCTAAAGCCAAAGTTGGCCAGCAGCCCCCACAAAAACCACTGCGCCGTCAGGCCCGTGTCCTGGCGCAGCCGCCGCCCCACCCACCCCCAACGGTAAAAATCCGCGATATTGCCCGTCGCACTGTAGGGCAGCACACCAATACTCGTGATGAAGATAATCACCAACCCATTGACGAACACCAGCGGAATCAGGCAGCAGGTGGCCACCAGCAGCCGCACCAGTTCAGCGTTCATGCCGCTAATCTGCCGGATGAGCACCAGACCCACCCCGAAAAAGGCAGCGTTCAGCAGCAAGTAGCTGGCGTAGGCCACTTCCATTGTGAAGCCGTCCACCAGCTTAGTGCCCCAGCTATTCCACTCAGGGAGGGGCTGTGCTGCACCGCTACGCACTTGCCGCACCAGTTCGATGTAGTAGCCCAACAGCAGCGCCACCCCCGCCAGCCCCAGCAAAAACGCGCCCACATTGCCCAGGTAGAACGCGGGCGTTATGTCGAAGCGGTAGCGTTGCAGGGTGGCGGCCACTTCCGATAGGTCGGCGGCCCGCAGTTCCGCAACGATCACCTCAAAGCTGTCAGTGGGCACGGCTGCCAGCAGCGCCAGCGTCACCGGGATGGTCGTCAGGGCACTGGCCAGCAGCGTCAGGCTGGCAATCACACCCAATTTGCGCCACCAACCCGGCGTCCGGAAAACAAACGCGAACGACTCGCCAAAGTCGATGCTGGGTTTGCGGCTTTCCTCGGCTGGTGTTTCATCCAGGAAGGATTCACTCACGGTGGTTTCGTCCTCACAGGCAGGTTATTGGCAGGGCAGTTCCTCAATGCTATGATACCTGCGTTTTGCCCAATTCCGAAAGCAAATTTACCCACCCGTGACCGCATCCCCCCCCACCCCTGACGATCACCACATCCTGACGCGCAGCGCCTTCGCCATGCTGTTTGTGGGCACGCTGCTCACGCTGATCCTGCTGCCATTTGTCGTACTGGCCCCCGCCCGCCCTGATGCCCGCTGGACGGTTGGATTTGCTGGCGGCGCGTTCGCGCTGGTGCTGCTGGTGCTGTGCGGGCTGCTGCTGGCGGTTCGCCCGGCGCGGCTGGATGTGAGGGTGCGGCGGCTGGCGCAGCTCACCGGGCGCGGCTGGGTGCTGGCCCTGCTAACCGTCGCGCTGGTGGAGGTGAATGTGCTGGCCGCACTGGTGATTACTGACGTGGCCCCCACGATGACGCTGGCCCTGGCAATCCTCGCGCTGTGGAGCTTGCTCATCTGGTTGGCCGGGCTGCTGCTGGCCCATGAGCGGCTCACGGGTATGCTGGCTGCCCTGCGTCCGGTGCTGCTTAGCATCGGCGGGACGGCGCTGGTGGCGCTGGCGCTGCTGCTGGTGTACGTGGCGAATGTCGCCGCGGTGGATGCCATCGGCTTGGTAGATGATCTGCGCGGTGGGCTGGACCGGCGGCAGTTAACGTTTTACGGCGGCGTGGAAGACCCCGCACAGTCCAGCGCGTACTGGCAGGAACTCAGTGCCATTCGCGCCGAGTGGCTGCCCTACCTGTACTGGCATATTGACGAAGCTGAGGGCGAGTATATCAACATCTCATCGGAGGGCATTCGCGCCTCTGTGGTGTTTGCGCCCGCTGGCAGCGACGTGCCGGAGGTCTACTTTTTCGGGGGCAGCACCCTGTGGGGCGAGGGTGCGCGTGATGACTATACCATCCCGTCACAGGTGGCCCGCCTGCTGCACGAGCAGGGGCGCACCGTCCGGGTGACCAACTTTGGCCAGACGGCTTACGTCAGCACGCAGGATATGATTCTGTTCCAGGCGCAGTTGGCCCAGGGCAACATCCCGGATGTGGCCGTATTCTACCAGGGCTTTAACGACATCGCCGGGGCACTGCAAGAAGGCTACGCCGGACTGCCGCACAACGAGGTCAACCGGGCGCAGGAGTTCGAGGCCGGGCAAACGTGGCGCGAGGGCGGCGTAGTGTTGGGGCCGCCGCGTATCTCGCTGGATGGATTGGATATGGGATTGGTCACGCTGGGCGAGACGACACCGGAACGGATCGTCCAGCGTTTTACGGAAAACGTCCGGCAGTTGCGGGCGCTGTGTGACGCCTACAGCGTGGAACTGGTGGTTGTGTGGCAGCCTGCCATCATTTACAAGCAAGCGCTCACCCCACAGGAGCAGGCGTTCTTAGACCAAAACCGCGTCAATCTGCCAAACTTTGAGCAGGTCTACAATGATGTGGACGCGCTCGTGCGCGAGGCGGCGCTGCCAGAGGGGGTTATTATCTCTGATCTGTTCGCGGACGAGGCAGGCGACGTGTTCTTTGACAGGGTTCACATCACCGAGGACGGCAACGAAGCGGTAGCCGAGGCGATTTTGCCCGCTATCACTGCTGCCCTGCCCGATGCTACCCCTTAGCTTATATTCCGCAGTTGTTGTTCAGCCAGTCGAGGAGCGGTGGGAGGTCGAGTGCTTTCCAAAGTAACGCCTGATTCTCCGTCAGCGGCGGTGGATGCCATAACCGACTGCCGTCGGTGAAGCGCGTCAGCCCCACCAGCAAGCTCTCAAACACTTCCAGAGTTGCGTACCCCGTCCATTGACAGGATCAGGTCGCCCGCGTCTTCCCAGCCCTCATCCGTGTAGAGTTAGTTGGTTGCATCGTATGGGGACTACTTGGCAGCGGCTTATTAAGTGGAAAATATCGGCGTGATGAACGCCCAACCTCTGGGCGGATTGCCGATACGCCGCGCATTGGCGGCTACTCGCAGTTCAGTGACCGGATTGCGCTCACCTTGTGATGCCGACTCCATTCACACGGAGCCGGGGTGTATTGTTTTTGGCCCTATGCAATGCTATGATATTAGACGTTCGGGGCTGTGGCGGAATGGCAGACGCAACGGTCTTAAAAACCGTGTCCTTCGGGAGTGTGGGTTCGAGTCCCACTAGCCCTACATCTTGGGACATATTCCGAACATTTTTTGTCCCGGACACCACCCTCATTGAGAGTGGTGTTTTTGATTTCTCTACGAGCTAGTCGTTTTTTTACCTCATCGTACTTGTTTACCAAATAGGCAAACGGTGGATGAAGTTCGACCCTCAGAATTTTACCACTAACATCAACCACAACTTTCTGAATCAACAGGCTCAGAATCTTCTGTTGTTCGTCTTGCGCTAGTTTATCATACAACGCGGTCAGTCGGTTGAAGATATCAAGTGCTTCATCCAGGTTGCTGATGCTTGTTTGAGGATTTGCTTCGAGCAACGCAATCTGATTTTTGAGTGCGTTCTGTTGAGCAGCGACTTCTTCCCAAACCTGATCCCATACATCTTCGGAAAACTTGCCGCGTGCATAAACCCGCAACAGCCTTGTTTCCTCCTGCTCTTTTTCCGTAAGCTGGCGTTTCAGGCGGTCGATCTCCTGTTGGGGAATCTGGTCGAGATTGTCAATCTCAAACCGATACTCCTCCCGAAGATAGGAGATGTGTTCAGGGGCAACGATAATGCTCCGTATCCATTGTGGTATTTGCTGATCAATCACCTCGCAGGGAATGTTGACATCGGAACTTGGCAGGCAATAGTAGCGATTGCCCCCCATGCTGCGTCGTATGTTGGGTGTAGAGCCACTTAAACGCGACAGCTCACCCTCGATCTCGATATACAGAATCTTTCTGAGCAGGTAGAAGTGTTTGCGGCGCGGTGCGCGATGTTTGGTGCGCCCATCCAGAATGGCAAGCCCACGTTCAAAGTCTTCGACGCTAACAACGGGCGGCCATTCCCCAATCACGGACTTTGGTGGAATGTCTGCTTT
>DAOTTY010000164.1:0-52202 GCA_034437575.1 Anaerolineae bacterium
TCCACCACGTTGCATACGTGCTGAACTTGTAGCCTTTGGTATGGTCGAACTTGGTCACGGCCCGCAGCAGGCCAATGTTCCCCTCTTGAATCAGGTCCAGGAAGTTGATGCCGCGCCCCATATAGCGCTTGGCCACACTCACCACCAAACGCAGGTTGGCCCGCGTCAGCGCTTCGGTGGCATCCTGGGCGTTCAACTCCACACGCCCGTAAAGGTCATGCAGTTGTTCGTCGCGGTCGTCACGGTCGGCCAACTTTTCGATGAAGGTTTCAAGCGGCAGCATTTCTTCGCAGCGCTGGTAGTAACCGCGCACGCGCAGTTGCACATCAAACGGCATGACGTAAAGCCCTTGAAACACATCGAACAGGCGGCGGGCCAACTCGGTCCAGGTGTCGTCGCGGCCCCAGTCATGCTGGCGCAGGTACTGGCGCACATAGCTGTCTTTGTCCACATTCCAGTTTTCAAAAACAGACTGCGCCTCGTCTACGATGCCGCGCAGGTCGGGCGGGTCGGTGCCATAGTCCGCGGCGATGTGTTCCACGTCTGCCCAGTTGGTACAAATATGCTCGGCAACGCTTTCGGCAATCTGCGTCTGGCTCGGCAGCGGCAAGGACTCGATAACTTCACCGGCTTCGTTCTTCACGGTAGACAGCCTGTCAATCGTCTGGTCGATCAGGCGCTCTGCCGCGATCATCGTACTCAGCCACATCTCCTGATTGGAGTTGAGCAGCGGCACCTGGCCAATTTCTTTGAGGTACTGGCGCACCGGGTCGTCAGACGGGGCCAGCGTCATCTCAACGGCCTCGTCATAGCCGTCGCCGTCGTCGTCATCGTCCATCTCGTCGTCGTCCGACGTTTCGATCAGGTCACCGTCTTCGTTGCGAATTCGCAGCGAGCCATCATAGCTGGACTCGTCCGCGATCATATCATCATCGTCGTCGTCGAACTCGTCTTCGGTTTCGACATCAGGCTGTACTGGCTTGTCTTTGGGGGTGCGTTTTTTCGCCATAGTCTCTGCGTCGCGTTCCAAGCTAGGAAGTTCCCGAATTATGACAGCATTGTGAGCGCTGCAACAGGGGATATTTGATGATGATTATAGCGCCTTAATACAGTCGTGCCACCTGATGCGCGGCCATTTGCAGGGCGTGGGCCGCCTGGGCCAGTTTGTCGATTTGGCCCGCGCAGGCGTCGGCCTGGTCGGGGTCGCCATCGTGGAGGGCGTTCTTTTGAACCAGGCGCAGTTCTTCGCGCTCACGCATCAGCCGTTTGCCACGCAGCCGCATCGCCTGGGCGATGATGTCTATCTGCGGGTCAATCATCACCCCGGCCCGCTGGATGCGGTTCATCACCCGTTCCAGGTCGCCCTGGGCAACAGCGGTGGGGTCATCTAATTTGGCTTGCATCTGGTCTTGCAGGGCCATCTCTAACGATGGGTGCAGCGCTTCGTCTGTGTAGACGAGCATGTACGCCACCACCTCCAGGTCGTCCTGTTCCAGCGCGGCCACAAACGTACTCATCAGCACGCGCATGTCCGTGCGGCTAAAGTCCTGTAGGCCGAGGGGGGCCAGTGCGGACTGCATCAGGTGGGGGTTATCCGCAGCAACTTCGCGCAGCTTGCCGTTGATGCGGTAGTACGCATTGGGGTGGTTCAAAAGCCCGTGCAGCAGATGCGCTTCCAGGCGTGTATCTGCATTGGCGGGGTGCGGGGGGGCCGGGCGTGGGGGCGCGGGCTGGGCCTGCCGAACTTCTATATCTGGCGGCAGGTCGGGCATGGGCGCAGCGTCTTCCTCTGAGGGCGGCGGCGCTTCCCCGAAGTCGGTGCGCGGCGGCGGTTGATCGCCATCAACGGCAGGCGGCGGGGTTGGCTTGTGCCGCACCGGGCGCGGGCGCGGCGGCGCTTGCTGCTGCGCCTGGGCCAGTTGCAGCAGGTCGCGCTCCGGGATGAGCAAGCGCATGGCCAGCTTTTGCACGTTCGTCTGCTGGAACAGGTTGTTTTCCGTAGCGACAAGCATAGGCATGACGCGGCGGGCAACGGCTTCACGTTCCTGCACGGATGGGGTCGCCGGCAGCGCGGCCATTTCCATGTCAATAACGTAATCGGCAACCGGGGTGGCGTTGTCGATCAAGTCGCGCCAGCGGGCGGCATCCTCACGGATGAGGTCGTCGGGGTCTTTGGCATCCGGGATTTGCAGCACGCGCATATCGACCTGCATTTTGCCCGTGTAATCCACACGCAGCACCTCGCGGGCCACCTCTAAGCTGCGCCGGGTGGCGTTTTGCCCGGCGGCGTCACTATCCAGCGCCAGCACAACCCGCCTGGCCCACTTCGGCGCAATGAGGCCAAGCTGCGCTTCAGTCATGGCGGTGCCCATCTGCGCGACGACGTTGGTGAACCCGGCCTGATGCGCGGTAATCGCGTCCATGTAGCCTTCCACGATAACGGCGGTTTCACTGTCGCGGATGGCGTCTTTGGCCAGGTCCAGGCCAAACAGCAGCCTGCTTTTATCGAAGACGGGCGTTTGCGGGCTGTTCATGTACTTGGGGTTGTCGTCCGGGTCCAGCACGCGCCCACCAAACCCGACCACCCGCCCGCGCCTATCGCGGATGGGCACCATCAGGCGGTTGCGGAAGCGGTCGTACACCTTGCCAGATTTTTCACTGCGTGTGGCCAACCCCGCCGCAATGATGTCTTCCTCGGCATAGCCCAGTTCACGCAGGTAGCCCAGCAGGTTATCGAAGCCGGGGGGCACATAGCCGACGCCAAACGCGGCAATCGTCTCATCGGAGAGGCCACGCTTGTCACGGGCATAGGCCAGCGCAGCAGCGGCCCCGGCATCACGCGGGTCGTACAGCTTTTTGTGGTAGGCTTCCGCCGCTTCCTTGAGCATCCCGCGCAGCAGGTCGTTGCGGTCGGCATTTTGCTTGTCTTCTGGCGATTGGGGGCGCACTTCAACCCCGGCTAACTGGCCGAGTTCGTGCAGCGCCTCTTTGAAGTCCCAGCCGTGATACTTTTGCGCGAAGCTGAACACGTCGCCGCCTTCGGCACATGCCCCGAAACAGCGCCACGTCTGGCGGTCTTCATTGACAACGAACGAGGGCGTGTTTTCTGCATGGAAGGGGCAGGGCGCTTTGTAGTATTTGCCTGCCTTCTTGAGCGGCACAAACTGGTTGATATAGGACACAATATCCAGACGGGCTTTGATGTCGTCTGTGATGGACATGATTTGCAGTTGGCTCCGAGCGTGTGTTTCACCTGAAAACGGTAACGAATCAGGTACTCCGCTTCCCCATCCCCATCCTCCCGCTGCATAGCAACGATGTGGCGGCAAAGCCGTCAGGGTGGGGGGCAAGCTAAGCCGTTACCGAGAACACATTATAGGCAGGTGGTCACGCCGGGGATAGGGCGCGGCGCGTGGGTTACAGACGCTTATCCCACATCACACACAGGGCAAACGCGGCGCTAACCGTCGTTGGACGCCCCCTACAGACGGCGGTCCCGAATGCACGGAACCCCATGTCACAGCCTCACTGCACATCAATGGTGCTGCCGTTGGGCGTCTTCTCCACGTAGATATGCACAGGGAAGGCGTCTTTGAGGTCGTCAATGTGCGTGATAACCAGAATCAGGTCGAAGTCGTCTTTAATCGCGTTGATGGCCTCCACCAACCGGGTGCGCCCGTCGGCGTCCTGCGTGCCGAAGCCCTCATCAATGAACAACGTCTCTAGCTGCGCTCCGGCGCGGCGGGCCAGCAGCTTACTCAGCGCCACGCGAATAGCAAAGTTAATGCGGAACGCCTCACCGCCGCTGTACATCTCATAGCCGCGTGTGCCCAGTTCATCCGCAATGCTGATGGCCAGCGTTTCTGACGTGCCGCCCGTGACCTTTTCCTTTTGGGTGCTGAACTGCACCGCCATGCGGCCATCGGTCATACGCCCCAAAATGTCATTGGTCATGGCTTGCAGTTCGGGCAGCACCGTTTCGATAATCATGGCGGGCACGCCCTTTTTGCCGAACGCCGTCACCAACTCCTCGTAGATGCCCTGCTGCTCTGCGAACTCGTCGCGCTTTTTAACATCTTGCTTGCGCTTTTCACGCTTCTTCGCCAGCGAGTCGAGTTCCTGCTTGGCATAGCCGACCTTCTCGTTGGCGCTGCTCCATGCCGTGCGGAGTTCGTTCACGGCCTTAAAACGCTTGTTGTACTCGGCTTCCAACACGGTGAGCCGCCCAATTTCCTGTTCAATGGTGATGAGTTCGTCATCAATGCCCTTAATGGCCCCCGTCAGCCGCTCCTCACGGGCGTGCTGCGTTTGCAGCGCTTCTTGCAGCGGCGGCAGGGATTGATCTGCGACGGCTAGCTGGGTGCGCAGTTCCTCGTAGCGGCGGTGCTGGCGCAGCGCTTCGGCCTGTTCGTCGTGGGCGGCTTCGTCATAGCCGAGGGCTTCTTTTTGTGCCGTAAGCGCCGCCAACTGCTCCCGGACTTCTGGCGCGTAGTCGTCGTGTTGCAATCGCTGCGTGACCGCCACATGACCCGCCTGGGCTGCTTCCAGTTGGATTTGCGCTTCAGCGGCGGCCTGCTGCTGCTGCTGGAGCTGCCCCTGACGATTTTGCAGGCGCGGCAGGTCGGCCACCGCATCGGAAAGCTGCTTGATGGTCGCTTCGGCGGCGGCGAGCTGGCCTTCGAGGTCGTGTTTGCGCTGCTGGTTATCGCGGTAGGTATGGCCCTGGCTTTCGCCCTCGGCCTGTAACGTCGCCAACATCGCCGTGCGGTGGTCATCCGTGAGCGCCTGCCCACACAATGGGCATTCCGCGCCTTCAACCACGCTCAGCGTGTCGATGCGCTCGCGCAGTTCGGTCATGGTGGCATAGAGGGCGGTGTTTTCCGCCTTGATGTCGGCCAACGCTGTGTGAATGCTTTCGCGGTGTTTGCTGGCCTGTTCGCGCTGCGCGGCCTGCGCTTCCAGGTCGGCCACCTGCGCGTTCAGGGCCTCAGCCGCAGCCGCGTCCACACGGTTGATGGTGGCGGTATACTGCTCAATCTGCTGAGTGAGCGTGCGCTGCTCAGCGTCGAGCCGTGCCCGTTCCACATTGAGCGTGGACTGCGCGTCACTGATTTGGCCGTCAATCCCCTTGAGTTGGCGCAGCTTGTCGTTGAGGTCGTCACTGGCCTGCCGCGCCGCCTGCAACGCCCCATAGCCCTGCTCGATTTCGTCGCGCTGGCTAAGGACGGCCTCATAGTCGGCAATTTGCCTGTGGTAGCCCTCAATGTGGGTGCGGGTTTCGGTCAGGTCGCGCTGGTGGTCGTCGCGCCGCCGGACGCGATCCCCTTTTTTGTCACGGGCGGCGGTCAGGTCTTTGGGCGCACTATCAACCTCTTTGAGCAGCGCTTCGGCAGTGTCCAGCGCAGATTGGGCCTCGGCTTGCGCGGCCAGCGCGTCTTCCAGGTCGCGCTGGCGGGCGGGTTCTTCGGCCAGGTCGCGGTCTGTATTCTGAATCGTGATGTTTACCGCCTGCACCCGGTTGCGATATTCGTCGCGCTGGGCTTTGGCCTGCTCCTCGTACACGCCCCACATCTCCAGGCCCAATATGTTGGACAGGATTTGCTTGCGTTTGGCGGGCTGCTGCACCGTGAACGAATCCGCATTGCCCTGCTGCAAAAACGCGCTGTGAATGAACGTTTCATAGTCCAGGCGCAGCAGCTTGTTGATGCGCTTTTGCGTGTCGCCCATGCTGCCCTCGCGGATTTCGTTGAGGCCATCGTCAGCCTGGATGAACAGGTCCAGGCTGCCACTCCCTGACCGCCCCCGGCGCGTGCGCCGCCGCACCACGCAGTAACGCTGGCCTTCGTGCAGGAAGTCGAGCTTCACATGCATCTCGGTTGCGCCCAGGTGGATGAGGTCGTTGTCGCTGCGGGTGCGGGCCTTGCCCCACAGCGCCCATGTGATCGCGTCTAGCAGCGAGGTTTTGCCCGCGCCGTTGGCCCCAATCAGGCTGGCGAGGTGAACCCCTTCCAGCAGCACGGGGCCGGGGGCACGGTAGGCAAGGAAGTTTTTCATTTCCAGGCGAATGGGAATCATAAGCAGTGTGGGGGGCGTCCGTTACGGGTCATTTGTTGTAGAGGCTGTTATAGCGCAAACGGGGATGGGCGCACAGGGGTAGGTTGGGCAGGCGGCCCTAGCATGACCGCCTGCGTTCGCTGCGGATTGCATCTAATCCACCGCTGCCGGGTACGTCTCCGCAGGCGCGGTCTCGTCCGCAGTGGCGTACACCGTCACGGTGGGCGGCGGCGGGTTTTTCGCCGGGAAGGGGTGCTTCATCTTGGGAATCTGGCGCGGTTTGGTCACCACCGGCTTGAAGCCCGGCCCATAGGCCGCGTGCCCCTGCCCAATAACGATGAAGGCTGCATCGTCGGCCAGGGCAACAGCATTCTTCAATTCATTCACCTGTGAGCGTGAGATCGTAATGTAAAGCATGGCCTTGTCTTTACCGCTGTACATGCCACGAGCGGGCAGGTACGTTACGCCCCGATAAAGCCCGTTCATAATGGACTGCGACACCTCCGTCGGCTTTTCCGTGATGACAAACGCAGTGCGTATTACACCTGGCCCTTCCATTACATAATCTGATGCCAACCCGCTCAGGAACATGGCAATAAAGGCGTACAACGCCCCCTCCACGCCGTATAGAAGGGCCGCAGCGACAATAACGCTGGTGTCTGTATACAGGTAAATCTGGCTGAGCGGCATCCCCACGCGGCGCTGGATAATTAACGCAATGGTGGTCGTGCCCGCAAAGTTAGTGCCCGTGCGAAAAACGAGTCCGTAGCCAATTCCAGAGACAACCCCGCCCAAAATCGCATTCAACAGGCGGTCATCAGAGTAGCCGCCGACAGGTAAAAATGGCCCGATCAAGTCCACGAACAGGCTGAAGCACATCACACCGATAGCGACATCCATCAGCATACGCCATCCTCCCGGCAGCATCCGGTAGCCCAGATAGAGGATAGGAATATTGTACAGGAAGAACTGCACACCAATCGGAATGCCGAACAGCGAATTGATGATGGCAGCAGCCCCCGTTACGCCGGTGGGTACAATATCTGCCGGAACCATAAAAGCGACAATCGCAACGGCCAGGATGAGACTACCCAATGCAATAATGAGGTAGTGGATGACATTATCGAGCAGGGATACGGGACGCATGGTGATTCACTTCCCACGTAAAGTTAAGCAAGACAGGAAAGCACACACTAGGCGAAATCGCGGCGTGTTACAATGGATAAGAGATTAAAGAATTGGGAAGATTCGACATGACGGATAAACCGCCCAAACACGACATGGATTTGATCGAAATGGTGCAGCGTGCCCGCATGAAAAACGACGACCAGGCGCAGCCCTCACAGATTAGCGCGGTGTACTGGATCGAGGCCAAAGCGCCCAACCCGCAGCTCACGCCGCGTGCCGGGGCGCTGGTGATTGCCACCCAGGTTAACAGCGTAGACGACCTGTGGGCGCAGGTCAAAGCGGCCACCGAAGCGGGTGACCTGGGCTACAAAGCGAAGGTTTCGACTGCGCCGGGGCGCGACCAGGGCATGGCCAGCGACCGCCTGATTCATGTGCGCGTGGCTGATGGCACCGACGCCGCTGACCTCCAGCGGGTGCGGGCCAAACTGCACCAGTTAGGCATCACCGGTGAGGTGCCCTTTGTGCCGGACCAGCCCGCCCAGGGGTAGTTGATAAGGGCCAGCAAATTGCGAGTCCACACCACCAGCCTGTGGTACTGCCATGATGACCGCCTGTGCCGATTTTCCGTAAGCCTGAGTATGCGCTTTGTGAGGAAGGGGTGGGGGCGTCAGCCGTGCTGCGCCCCTGGCTTGCCAGTGGGGGCCGTGTGGCGGTGCGCCCCCACAGATGCTACGGTTTAGTCGCCAGCGGCGGGAGCAGGCTGGTCACCCTCACCAAACAGCGGCTCCGCCTGGTAACCGAGTTGATCGCTGCGGGCCTGGGCCACAATCGTCAGCAGGATACCGTAAATCACTTTAGATGTGATGTCGGCAACAGTATAGGTCAACTGACGGCCAACCACACCTGCTGCGTTGTCCAGGATCACCGGCATCAGGTAGCCACCCGGATACAGCATCCAGCTAATGAACACAATCCACCAGATCGGCGTCATCAGTTCGGAAGGACGCCCCTCGAACTTCTCTTTGGCCTCGTGTGTGATGCGATACATCAGCCACAGCACATGGAAGAAGAACAGGGTACTGATGGCCCCCCAGATGTAAAACCATGACAGGTTACCGTCAAACGTGATCGTCTGACCCAGCACGTTGTAGCTTTTGCCAGCCACTTCGTAGAACTGACCAATGTAACCCGTGATAATCATACCTGCACCTGAGAACCAGAACTGGTTGCGATAGGAACGGAACTGTGCGCCCGTAATCTCCACAATGAACAGAATCTGGAACAGCAGCATGGGCACGTCAATCAGCCAGTTGAGGTAACGGTAACCGTTGGTAAAGCCCTCAAAACTGTTGACGGTAGCATTTGTAGCAGCGGCATTGGCCCCACCGACGGCAGCCGGGACAATAGCACCGATAGGCTCAAACAACTGCGTGGATGGGTTGTAGGTGAAGCTGTTGACCCAGTTTTGCTGCTGGAAAAACAGCACCAGAAAGGCGGAAATCATCACGACAACAGACAGAACTGACGACGTGCGGTAGCGCGGGGCCACCGTGCGAATTGTCAGGATGAAATACAGTAGGGCAGCAGCCATCACGGCGAAGCCTAGCGTGAGTACATGCGACGATATGTAGAACTCGAACGGGGTGTAGCTGAAGTAATTCTCAAAACTGAGCATGGGTGTCTCCTAGCGGTAAAGTCATGAACCGGACTGTGGTTCATTTGCAGGCATTTTCTATCAGAGACATAAATGAACGCTAACCCTACTGTGAAAGGCCGCTAAATACGGCACTTTCAACAGGCTTTTAACCATGTGTATTATTTTATGACTATCAGGAAAACGTAACGTCACAGCAGGGGGGTGGGCCGCCACACCGGGCAGCCCCTACACAGCCCATGTGACCGGTAGGGACGCGCAACGGCGCGTCCGCTAGACGCCAGCCGTTCTGTACTCGCGTTGGCCGCCGTAGAAAATCACGGCAAGGCGAATAGCTAAGCGCACGACAGTCACCGCCGCGAAGCACCACCACAACGGCAGCGTGGGGAAGATGTAGCGCGGCAGGGCCAGCAGCGCCAGGTGCAGCAGCGTGATGTACACAATCAGCCCGACCAGCGGCAGCCCGACCCGCCAACGCGCCCGCAGCAGCACCATCCCCGCCAAACCGAACCCCATCCCGATGTAATGCACGATGTAAATCAGCAGTTTGGGGGCGAAACCATCGGTGCCCAGCAGCGCGACCAGCCCGCCGAATGTGCGGTCATCCCGCAGCCACCCCGAAGCCGCCGCTTTGATACTGTCGCCGGGGAAGGCGACGGTGCCGTAGGGTTGGGCGTAGGCTTCCGCCAGATTGCGAACCCGGTTGAGGGCGTAGCGGGCCGGGCTTTGCGCGATAGCCTCCGCCGCGCCCGCTGCATAGTCTGGTGCGCCAATGTAACGAGTGGGGTCGGGCACCAGCCCCAACGATTCGTCCGTGCTTTGCGGGCCGTCCCATTCGCCCTGTGTGCCCAGGTACAAAAACGCGCTGATGCCCTTCGCGCCCACCACAAACTCGCCCCAGCGCAGTTGATAGTACCCCGTCCAGATAGAGCAAATGGCCATGTAAACGGCCAGCAGCGCCGTCACCCCGCGCACCGTGACCTGCGTTCGTACCGGACGCCGCCGGTTGCGCCACGCCACAAGCGCCGCATGAATCAGCAAGCCCACCGGGAACAGCAGCAGCACCGCCCGCGTCAGGGTAGCCAGGGCCAGCAGCCCCCCCGTAACGGCCAGCCACCGCCCCGGCTGGCGATACTCGCACTCGCCGCTGCTCAGTTCAACATATAGCATGAGCGCCGCACACAGGAAGAACAAATAAAGCGGTTCCGTCTGGATTTCTGCCGCACTGACAATCATCGCCACTGAGGTTGCCATCACGCCCGCCGCGACCAGCCCCACACGACCGTCACCGCTGACGATACGCCCGATGCGGTACACAAAGTAGACGGTAGCTGTACTTAGCAGCGCTTGCAGCACCCGGATCACAATCACCGCCGCCGGAACCGCCCCCCCCGGCACAGACACCACGTCCAGGCCACCGCCAGGGGGCGCTGCCAGCAGCACCGGCCCGATACTTTCCGGTTGCAGCAGCCAGCGAACCCCACCGACGATAATCACGTACAGCGGCGCGGTTGAAAGCGGTTCCATGCGCTCATCCACAATCTGGCGGTAGCCATATTCCAGGTACCACCACGCATCCCCGCCCGCTGCCCGCTCAAATGGGGTGAGCGCATCTTGCGTGAGGCTGTAACCCAGGCGGGCGACCAGCGCGACGGCCAGAATCATGTAGAGGATTGAGCGGTGAGTGTGGTTGGCTTGCATCGCATTGACCCGTGACGATTGTTCAGGCCGAAAGTCTAGCGCAGCCCGCCCCGCATGAGAAGCGTGTTAAGGGCCACGCCACAAGTCGCCCATTCCATATAGCCTTATGCTGTTCATCATTTTTACGCAAAAAGCTATAGGTAGCCCCCTATGCAAACCCAGTCCCATGTGTTGATTAACGCCGCATTTGGCAAACAACTGGAGCGGCGCGGCATCCGGCCCAAATACTGGGCGTTGGGCATCGGCTCATTCATGCCCGATATTCCGCTGACGATTCTAACAATCAATTACATCATGAAGACGGGCGGCTTTGGGCGTGGCCCGGAGGAAGTGTTCGGGCAGGTGTATGACACGCTCTACTTTACTGACCCGGTGTGGGTCATCGGCCATGCGCTGTTCCACGCGCCGCTGATGATCGCGCTGTGGATGCTGATAGGTTGGTGGGTCGGCTTTCGGCAAGACCGGCAGTGGGGCAAGTGGGTATTCTGGTTTGCGGTGGGCAACGCGCTGCACAGTGCGCTAGACATCCCCACCCACCACCACGACGGGCCGCTGCTGCTGTTCCCGTTCAACTGGGAGGTGCGCTTCATTAGCCCGGTGAGCTACTGGGACCCGAACCACTATGGCAACATCTTCGCGCCCATTGAACTGGGCCTGAACGGGGTGTTAATCGTGTACTTCATCTGGGATGCGGTATCCCGGCGGATGCGGCGCAGTGCGGCCAAAGCCCAAAACCAGGGCGAAGTGGCGGCTGAGGTATAATCGACAGGCACCAGCAGGCACAGGATGAAGCGAGCCTCGTCCTGTGGGCGGTTTTGTCGCTACCCCTCGTCTGCTACCTGTTGGGTGCCGCTCAAATTGGCCAGCAGCAGCCCTACCAAGATCACCAGCGCACCGACAATCGCCAGTGTGCCGGGGTTTTCGCCCAGCGCAAACCACGCAATCAACGACGCCAACGCCGGGATAATCATCAACACCAGGCTCACCAACGTTGCAGAAAGCGCCCCAAGCGCGAAGTTTATCGACATGTGGCCGAGTACCTGCGCCAACAGCAGCACCAGCAGCGCCCACAGGTACGCATTCAGGGAGTAGCCCAGGATTTGTATGCCTAAAAACGGCTTGGCGACAATGAAAAACAGTGCCGCAACTGTGAACACCAGCCACGAATACGTCAGCCAGTCCAGTTTACCCCGGATGAACCGCCCCAGCGTGAAGTAGACAGCCGCCATTACGGAGGCGGTAACGGCAAACGTGCCGCCCAGCAGCGGCGCGTTACGTGTGGGGGGTGCCCCGCTTTCGCCGCCCAACCCCACGATGACAATCCCGACGATAGCCAGCGTCACCCCCAATGCCACCCCCCGGTTGATGCGCTCCTGAAGGAAGACGTAACCGAGTATCGCCGCGTAGATGGGCGTGGTGTTCGTCAGCACCAGTGAAGCCAACACCGATGTGTATTCGAGTGAGTAGAAGAACACCAGCAGATGCACGCCGAACAGCACGCCCGCCAGCACAATCAACGTCCACTCCTTGCGTGTGAGCGTGGGCAGCTTGTGCCCGCCATGCCGCAGCGCAAACGGGGCAAACACAATCGCCGCGAAAACCTGACGCAGCGTCACCAGCGACAGCGACGACATTCCCGCTTCCTGGGTGTTACGGATGATGGTAGGGCCAAACGACGCAGACAGCACCGCCACCAGCAAAATCAGGTAGGCACGAACAATAGGGGAAGACAGTTTCAAAGGGGGGTTCCCGTCAGGTTAATGAACTCAGCGATTGAGTATAGCGCAATCCAGCAGGATCGGCGGGGCTTCATAGCGATTGTTCAGGACTCTTGCAAAGTCAAGTTTTCACATCGCGGGGACGCTGGTTTTCTGCCCCCGCCCCCCGGCAAGGGGTTCGCACCCTTTGGCCCCATGTTTTCGGACGCAAAGCGCCCCAAAAAGGCAAGTTTTTGGTCACTTTTTTCAAAAAGTAACGGGTTTGGGCAGCGCCCAATCATCAGCCGTGCAACTTTGCAAAAGCCCTGGGTGATTGTTTCCATCTCACCGCAACGGTACAATCACCCCACGATTTAACAACCCCTTGATGCAACAGGAGCAACCGTTATGACCAGCGACCCCATCTTAGACGCCAACCCCATCCTGGACCGCTTCCGTTTGGATGACCGCGTGGCCCTCATCACCGGCGCGGGGCAGGGCATCGGGCGGGCCTATGCCCACGCCCTCGGTGAAGCCGGGGCCGCCGTTGCTGTGGTAGATTTGAACACCGACGGTGCGGAAACCGTCGCCAATGAACTCACCCGAAAGGGCGTGGATGCCATCGCCGTGACCGCAGACGTGACCCAACAGGATCAAATTGACGCAATGGTGCAAACCGTTGTCGATAAGTGGGGCAAGCTGACGATTGCCGTCAACAACGCGGGCATCGCAGATTGGACGGCAGCGGAGGAAGTCAGCGAAGACAAGTGGGACGCGATGAACGACGTGAACCTGAAAGCGGTCTTCTTCTGCGCGGCAGCACAGGCCAAAGTGATGCTGAAAGCAGGCTATGGCAAAATCATCAACACCGCGTCGATGTCCGGCAACATTGTAAACACCCCCCAGCAGCAGGCCGTCTACAATACGACGAAAGCGGGCGTCATCCACCTGACGAAAAGCCTCGCCGCAGAGTGGGCAGCGCGTGGCGTGCGCGTGAACTGCATCAGCCCTGGCTACACCCGCACCAAGCTGGTCGATGACCTGCTGCAAACGCCCATCGGCCAGCAGATGGCCCCGAAGTGGATGGCGCTTACACCCATGAACCGCATGGGCGAGGTCACCGATTTGCAGGGGGCGATTGTCTTCCTATCGGCGGAGGTATCGGACTTTATGACGGGGGCAGACCTGATTATAGACGGGGGTTACTGCGCGTGGTAACTTAACCCGCCCCCATCACCCGCATTCCAGATGCGCCGATAGAGTAGATCAACAGGCTAAACAGCGGCAAAATAGCGGCCATCACCGCGCCCCGCAGCAACCGCAAAAAGAACAGCAGCCACATCGCAATCACGCTGAGGAAGATGGTAAACGGCAGCAAAATAAGCCCTATCACCCGCAGCCATTGGAACATTTGCAGCAGGGGGCTGTCGTCGGTGGTGAAGCTCAGTTCCGGGGTGTTGAGCGCAGCGGGAATCAGCACAATCAGCCAGATAACGGTGCTAACAATCAGCGAAAGGAGAATGATACGTTTAACGGGCACAGGGGCAAACCTTTCGGGTGCGGCGAGGCGGCGATCACCACCGCATTGTACCCCAACCAGGCCCGAACACGATACGCCATTGCTAGAACAAGTTTGCTGAACAATAATGACATGCTTCTAAGATAGGACAAGCAGCATGGCTGACGAACACGACGACACGATAGAATTTACCGCAGCAAACGCCGGGGAGCGGCTGGATAGGCTGGTGATGGCCCACATCAACGACCTGTCTCGCGCACAAATCCAGGCCATGATTAAAGATGGGCAGGTCACGGTGGATGGCAGGCATGTTAAGGCGGGGGTAAAGCTGCGCGGCGGCGAAAGCGTGCGCGTCACCCTGCCAGATGCCGACCCGGAACCCGATGAGATCATCCCGGAGGAAATGCCGCTCAACTTCGTCTATGAGGACGACGACGTGGCCGTGCTGGAAAAACCGGCGGGGCTGGTGGTGCATCCCGGCGTGGGCAACGAACACGGCACGCTGGTCAATGCGCTGCTGGCCCGCTACCCCGACCTGGCCGCTACCGAGCGCAAGGGCATCGTTCACCGCCTGGACAAAGACACCAGCGGCCTGATGGTCATCGGGTTGAACCAGCCCGCCATTGAAGACCTGATGGCCCAGTTCAAAGCACGCACAGTTGATAAGGTCTACATCGCCCTAACGGAGCGCCCGCCACGCACCACCACCGGGGTGATTGACGCGCCCATAGGCCGCGACCCCAGGCAGCGCAAGCGTATGGCCGTCGTCCGCGATGGTAAGCCCGCGCTGACGGAATTTGATGTGATTGAGCAGGAATTACAGGAAGAGCGTGCCCTGCTGCGCTGCGCCATTCACACCGGGCGCACCCATCAAATTCGCGTGCATCTGGCGTTTATCGGTGTGCCCATCGTGGGGGATACCGTCTACGGTTATCGCAAGCAGCGGGTGAAGCTGAAGCGGCTGTTTTTGCACGCGGCCCAACTCAGCTTTGACCATCCCACCCGTGACGAGCGCCTCAGCTTTACCTCAGACCTGCCCTACAGCCTGCAAAACATCCTGGAGAAGCTGCGAATCAAGTCTTAAACGGCGGTTCCGCGCCGTGCGTGAACCCCGCACACCCGCTAGAATAGTGTCTTATGCGACCCGCAACAGACTACCCAAACGAATGAAGGAACTCTCATGCGTGAAATTACGGTTGCCACCGTGCAGATGAAACCGCAGCTTGGCGAGATGGAAGAAAACCTCGTCAAAATGTCCGAAATGATTAACAAAATTGCCTCACAGCAGCGTGTTGACCTTATCGTATTCCCAGAACTGGTCACGAGTGGGTTTGAGCTGGGCGTGCGCTTTACCGAACTGGCCCAGCGTGTGCCCGGCCCCACCGTCAACCTGATGGCGCAGCGGGCCAACGAACACGGCGTTTACGTCGCGTTTGGCATGGTCACGAAGGAGAAGGTCGAAAGCGTGCTGTATAACAGCGGCGTGTTAGTAGGGCCAGAGGGCGACCTGGTGGAAACGTACAACAAAATCCACCTGCGTGGGGAAGAGCGCATGGCCTTCCGTGAAGGCATTAAAATCCCGATTGTGGATGTCCCCGACTTAGGTTCTATTGGCATGATGGTGGGGTATGACTTAGCCTATCCAGAAGTGGCCCGCAGCCTGGCCCTGGATGGCGCTGAACTGCTCATTGTGATGGCCAACTGGGAAGCGGCCAACATTGATGAATGGAAAACATACGCCCGCGCCCGCGCCTATGAAAACAGCGTGTATGTAGTGGCTACAAATCGTGTGGGCGAAGATGTGACCATGACCTTCGGCGGGGACAGCATGATTATCGGCCCGCGTGGGCAAATTTACGCCAGCATGGCCGACGAAACCGACCCCGACACCGGCGAACCGATGGAAGGGTTTGTGGTGGCCCGCATCGACCTGGACGAAGTGCGTAAGTTCCGTGAGGAATACCAGTTTATGCAAACCCGCCAGCCAGCCACTTACCGCACCATCGTTAAAAAATACTAGCCCGCTAACGGGGGGGGAGCAGCCGCCAATGCCAGAAACAAGAATGACGATGAGCGTCATCGCGCCACTGGACGACGACAGCTATGAACAGGTGGATGCCCTGCGCCTGGAACTTAACCAGCAAGCTGGGGCCAGCTACTCGTTTGTGCAGCCGCACATCGTTTTGCACTCGGCAGAAACCTACTGGAACCTGAGCAGCGTCATTGATGCGCTGGACGGGCTGCTGCGCACCATTTCGCCGTTTCGGGTGCGGACGCTGAGCCTGGGCGTGCTGACCGGGGATGTGCCGGTGCTGCTGCTGCCCGTCGCCCACAGCAGCCCGCTTAACAGCCTGCAAGCTGCGGTCAACCGGGCCGTCAGCCCGCATGGGCAGTCGCTTTCGCGCAGTTACGAACCAAACTACTGGATGCCCTACGTCACGCTGCTGCACAAGCCATCGCCTGTGGCACTGGGGCGGGCGGTAGAACACCTGGCGCGGCGTAAGGTGGAACTGAGCATCACGATAGACAAAATCCGCTTAGACCAGCACATCGGCAGTCAGTTCCGCACGCTGTACGAACGCGACTTTGGCACAGCGGCCCGGCGGGGCTAGCCGCTACCCCTTATGCGCCCCACCGAGCAGACCGCACCTTACGTCACGCTCATTGCCTACGGCCTGCTGATTGTGCTGATCGTGGGCAGTGGGGCGGTGCTGCTGCTTACCCGCCCGCAGCCCGTCGCCATTGAGATACTGCCGCCCGTACCAACGGCGACCCCGCCCCCCACCGCTACCCCCGAACCGATCACCGTCTACGTAACGGGCGCTGTCGTGCAGCCGGGGTTGGTATTGTCGCTCCCCTGGGACAGCCGCGTGGGTGATGCAGTGAGCGCGGCAGGTGGGCCGCTCCCCAGGGCAGATATGACCCGCGTCAACCTGGCAGATAGCCTGCGAGATGGCGACCAGGTGCATGTGCCGGCTGTGGGCGAGCTGGCGGGGGATGCGGGCGCGGGCGTGGTGAATTCCAACGCGGAGACTGCCGCGCAGTTGGGCCTGCCCACACCCAGCGGCGGCAACCTGATTAATATCAACACGGCCACCGCCGCCGATCTCGAAACGCTGCCAGGGATTGGCCCCGCTCTTGCCGGACGCATCATCGCCTACCGTGACGAGAACGGCCCGTTTGCAAACGCAAACGCGCTAACGGCAGTCAGTGGGATTGGGCCGTCTATCGTGGCGGAGATTGCGCCGCTGGTGTCGTTTGAGGGGCGGTAAGAGCAAACCCATCATACTCTAGGAACGCGAACTGAGCATGATGTAGTGCCTTAACTGGTCTATAATTAATATACCCAGTAGGGCCTTTTTACGGTCGTAGTCGCACTGATCGGACACGCCATGTCCAATACTGTGACGCGAGATCTGCAATTCCTCATTGAATAAATCGAAGTCTCGAAAGTAGTAGGAATCCAAATAGGCTTTGAACTGCTGGGAAAATGCGATTCCAGGAAATGTTTGTTTGTCACGTGCGAACTCTGTTTCTAATTTTGAGAGCAATCCCCGGATAGACTCTTTCTTCACACTCTTTTGGTTGTTTTTGTACATATATCGCAATACACCCTCGACACGAGGCCAGACATTGTTGATAGACGAAATGTAATCACCGTCAAGATATCTCTCAATGCCTTTGACTAGGATATTTATGTGAGGCTGAAAAAAAGAACTGCTTCGGAGATCGTTTTCAATTTGTCTAAGTTCCTTCTCTCCGAATGATTCCACAAGAACTCTCTCAGCTTTTTCAATGCTCTTTTCATCAGCGATGCGTGATGCAAGACTCTGGAACGCGCTTAGCGTATCACCAACCAAACGTAAGAAAGGAAACCACCCTAAATCAAATATCTCTTGCCAAATGTCGTTTACTGAATCGAATACATCGGCATACATCAGCGATTCATAAAAAGTGCCAAGGGTCAACTCAAGATTATCGAGTTGCCCCCCATCATTGGGGCGAAGGTCAAAAAATAGTCCACGTCGCCATCCGCTTGAGAAATAAAATATGATTGCTTCATCGTTACCAATTAGCAGATTTTGAAACTTCAAACTGCGAACGCCTAATATATCATCGCGTGTGACTACTTCACCCGCTTTCCTAGCTGTCCGTGACATCGTTTCAAGTACAAGTCCCAGTTCATTAACATACACATTTGCTTGATTGCCCCTCATAGTCACGAGAAAGTGGTCAATTACAGATACGTGCCCACCACTGTGTACAAAGTGATTAAGAAATAAATTTTGTAAAAATGCGAGCGACTTGTAAAAAATTGCCCCATCCGCATCTGACATAAATGCCGACACATAGACGTTCACACTATCACCTTCATCGACAGACTCGGCAGCAATGCCAGTTGGAGGGTTAGATAACTGAATTGTGTACACTCTTAACCTCTCATGACCTCTATCGACCTCATGGTAATTCATTATCTGTGTTTTTACAATATATTTTTGAGGGGCGGTAGGCTGTTGCGCCGCTAAGGCAAAATCTCCACGACCACGCCGTCTTCTGCCCAGTCGTACAGCAGCTTGGCGTTCGTGCTGCTCAGCAGGATGCAGCCATAGGTCACTTTGGTGCCCAGGCTGTTTTCCCACAACAGTTGGCCGCCCCCCCGCGTCGGGAAGCCGTGAAACCCGTTGGTGAACGCGCTGCCCGGCACGGGCTGGTATACCCCCAAAAACCAGGGCATGTTCAGGTTCCAGTTGCCCGCGTAGGCGTCCGGCTCGTGGCTGATGATCTGGTACACCCCCGGCCAGGTGGGGCTGCTGTTAATCCCCGTGCTGCTCACCCAATCCCACTTTAGCCGCCCATTCTCATAGACCCGCGTCCAGTTGCCGCTAATGCTGACCACGATGCGCTTATCGGGCACAACGGGATACGGTAGGAACACCTCCGGGCTGGGAATCGTCAACTGCATCCCGGCTGACAGCGTATCTATGCCGGGGTTGGCCTGCTGGATGTAGGGGTACGGCACGCCGTAATCCCAGGCAATGCGGGTGATCGTCTCACCGGCCTGCACGGTATGCACCCGGTCCGTCTGCCGGACGCGCACCTGCGCGTAGGGCTGCATGTTGCTCACGGCAGCGCTCACCTGCGCGGCGGCTTCGGCGCTGTCGATGCGCTGGTAAGCGGCCAACTGCGGGGCCAACTGCGCGTCGATGTAACCCGCAACCGGGCTGGTTTGCAGCGCGAGTTGGGTGCCCGTCGCGTCCGCAGTGAGCCACGCCGCCCATGTGGTCGGGTCTACGCGGGTGGTGACGGTTTCATCCGCGATGGGGTCATAGGCGTCAATCACCAACGGACTCGCCAACAGTGCCCGTGCCTGCTCCACGAGTGGCGTCGCGTCCATGACTGCCGGGGCCACCCCCGCCACGACGAGATCAAAGCCGCCGTCGGCCAGGGCAGCGCCGGGGTTGGCCGCGAGGGCGTTCACCGTGGCCTCGACATCTAAACGCCGCCCAACCTCCGCCGGGACGGGCTGCACCGCGCCGTTGAACAGCCGGAAGCCTGCGTCACGCGGCGGCAGCTCCACCTGAGCGCTGAGGGTTGTCAGGGCATCCCGCAGCGTACCCGCGTTCACACTCACAGCGGGCGTCACGGTGACAGGGGCCAGCGCATCTAACAGGGGCACATCAGCGGCGCGGGCGGCGGTGGCATCGGCGTCCAGCAGCAGCCCTAACTCAGACGCGGCCACCGTCCAGGTGCGCGGGCCGTCGCGCAGGGTGACGGCCCCCATGCGGTTGCGGAGCGTGGCGGCAGCTTCGGCCTCCGTCATCAGCGATAGGTTCACGCCCATTGCCGTCACATTGGGCGGGATGCGCCCGGCTGCGACCACAACCGCACTCCCCAACCCGACCGCCGCGCAGGTGCTTACCAGCAGCACCGCGCCGAGCATCAACAGCCACGGCGACAGCCACAGCGGGCGCTTTTTCTGCTTTTGGGGCGCTTTGCGCTTGGGCGCGGGTTGGCGCGGCGGCGCGGGCTTATGGGTGGGGGCGGGGCGCGGGATGCTCGGTTGCATGGTGTGTGATTACCCAGGTTAGTTTGCAGGCTTTTATCGGACGAGGCAAGCCGCGTCCCTACAAATGTGCGATTCAAAATGTGTGGTGGCAATGCCGGTGTTGGCCGCCGCCGAAAATCACAGCAAGCAAAACCGGAACTAACGCGCTTTGGTAAAGACACTCCTCCACCCACCGTGGCTTTGCTTGGCTTTGATGGAGGAGCCGACAGCAGCGGTTAGGGGAGGGTCTTCTCAGCTTACGAAAGAACTGCTGTCACCCTCATAGTTGCATTATAGAGCAGGGGGGTTCCGTTTTGCTGCAAAAAACGGGTAAGCGTGGGGATGGCGTGGGGCAAGCGAGAGTGCCGCCGCCAGTTATGTACATTAGCCGCACATCACGGCATAATAGATAGGTCACAGCGCATTCCGCCCACCACCGATTCAGACTGCCCGCAACGCCTTTGAGGAAGTGCCCCCCCATGCCGCACAAAGTTCTGTTCATCGAAGACAGCCCCGCCAACGCCGAAATCATCACCTACCGCCTGCGCCGCCTTGGGCTAGAAGCGCTCAAAGCATCGGATGGGTATGTGGGCCTGGAAGTGGCCGCCCAACACGAACCCGACCTCATTCTGTTGGATTACATGCTGCCGGGGATGAACGGCGAGGAAATCATGAAGCGCCTGCGGGAAATCCCCGTGATGGCAGAAACGCCGGTGGTCATGGTCACGGCGGACTGCTCTGCGGAGCGGGAGCGGATGGCGATGGCGTTGGGGTGCGCGGGCTTTTTGTGCAAGCCGGTAACCAGCACGCGCCTGGAGCAAATGCTGCGGAACATCCTGGGGGATGATGCCATTCAAAGCCGCCCCCGGCCCAAAAGAAATGGGTAGGGGGTCGCCCAAGATGCGGCGACCCGGTTGCGCGGGGCCTTTGCCCGCAAATTAGACCAGACGGGCGTAGAACTCAACCACAAGCTGCTCTTCGATGGGCACCGGCACCTCGCGGCGTTCCGGCATCCGGGTAAACGTAGCGGCGAAGTCCGGCTTATCCAACAGCATATACGCTGGCACCGTCACATTTTCTTCCATAGACTGCAACACATGCGGGTTATCGCGCATCTTCTGGCGCACGCTGATGGTATCGCCCGGAATGGCCTGATAGGACGGCAGGTCGAGGCGCTTGCCGTTGACCAGCACATGCCCATGCCCCACAAACTGACGCGCAGCCCAAATCGTCGCCGCGAACCCGGCCCGGTAAACGAGGTTGTCCAGGCGGCGCTCCAGCAGAATAATCAGGTTTTCACCCGTCGGCCCCGGCATCTGCCGCGCCTCAAGGAAGTAGCGGCGCATCTGCTTTTCGCGGATGTTGAAGACGAAGGCGAGCTTCTGCTTTTCGTCAAGCTGGTTGGCGTAGTCGCTGCGGCGGCCACTACGGAACGTCTTCTCTTTGCCGTGCTCACCGGGGGGGTAAGGCCGCTTGCTGATGATCTTCTGGTATTTGCCGCGTGGGATCAGCACTTCCCCAAAGCGGCGCTGCTTCTTGGCTTTTGGCCCGTGGTATGCCATGCGTTTAAGGTTCCTTCCTGGCTTTTGGCTGATAACGGGGTATGACATAAAAAACTGACCGGGAAACGCCCCGATCAGTCAGGGTAGTTATTATGATGAATTTAAGCCGCTGTGAACAGGGCCAAGTAGGCAGTTCGTCGGGTTAAGGGGGTGTTTGAAAGCAAACCAGACGACTTTATCAGGCAGCAAACGCGCTTCTGCGCGTCCGCTGCACTTACACGTCACAGCCAGTCCGGTAAAATGAACAACGATGCCGTAACCAGCTTTAAGCCGGGGAACAGCGCTGTGGTGTCGATCATGTCGTCGCCCCGGTAGACGGCCACCGTTGCCCGGTTCGCAGCAGTATACTGATGCACCTCCCGCTGGCGCGGATATACCACCCACACCTCGACGGTGCCCGCGTCCAGGTAGTCGCGGATGCGGGCCAGTGTGGCCTCGGTTGTGTCCTGCGGAGACATGACCTCAATCGCCAGCGTCGGCGCAGACGGGTACGGTTTTTCCAGGTCGGCATCGGGCGCAAAGTCTTCCTTGCGGATGTAAGCCACATCCGGCACGCGGGCACCCCGGATGCCCGCCTCGTCCTTGTCCAGCAAGAACAGCAAACCATCACCGAGGACGAGGCCCAGGCCGCGTGGTTTGACGTAATCGCTGAGCGCATCCCGAAGGTTATTGGCAATCAACTGGTGGAGCAGTCCGTTAGGCGGCAAGGTAACGATCTCCCCGTTGACGACCTCAACACGGGTGTCGCGGCCAGTGCGCGTTAGGTCTGCAAGGGTGATGCGGGTTTGAGTGGGCTGCATGGGTGCGGGTTCTGGCGGGCGTTGCTACGTTTGTACACCAACATCACCCCCGCTGTAAAGCGACTGCATTGCACCTGCGCCGCCTTCCGCTATAATGCCGCGCTGGTAAGTCCGCTTGCATAGTGCGCCCATGACCTGCTTCTGGCTCTATATCCGACATGTGCTGATTTTGCTGCTGTTCTTCGCGGCAGCGCTGCGAACCTCCCTGCAAATCCCCGCGTTTGAAGGGCCGGACGAAATCGCCCACTTCGGCTACATTGCAGACATGCGCCGCACCGCCCGCCTGCCAAACCCCACCGCCTACCGCAGCAACCTCGCCCGCCACGAGAGCGCCCAACCCCCCATGCAGTACGTCATCGGGTGGGCATGGTCACATCTGGCCCCGTTCGATGACACCTGGAACGGCGACCTGCCCTACAACCCCTGGCACCGCACCGGCGACGACACCCTGGGCGACAACGCCAACGCCAACCTGTTCGGGCCAGGGCACCCGGCCACCCACCCCACGTTAGAGCTATCGTTGCACTGGGCGCGGCTCGTTTCCGTCATGATGGGCGTGCTTGCTGTCGCCATCGCGCTGCGGGCGGCGCACACGCTGTTTGGGCCGGGGTGGGCGCTGTTCGCCGGGGCGCTGTTCGCGTTTAACCCCACCCTGATCCGGGCATTTGCGCTGTTCGGCAACGATGCGTCCGCCGTGCTGTTTGGAACGGTGAGCGTGGCCGTGTTGGTGATGCTGGCCCGCAGCCCGCAGTTGGGATGGCGTCAGGTAGTGGGCGGCGGTGCCCTGCTCGGATTCGCCCTGCTGACCAAAGCCAGCCTGCTCGTGTTTGGGGGCGGGGCCGGGTTAGCGCTGCTGCTGCGCTGGCAGCCGCGCCGCCTGCTGGCGCTGGGCGTGACGGTGATTGTCATCGGCTTCCCCTGGTACATCTGGCATGGGGTTGCCTACGGTGACCCGCTGGGCACGACCCCGCATCAAAACCAGGGGTGGGCGGTGGCAGGCGGGCGCGGGCTGGCCGAAACACTGGTCACACACGGGTATACCTTCGCGCAGGTGTGGTACCTCATCGACCCGGACCACATCAACACGGTGCCGTTTGGCTATCTGCCGTATGCGGTGCCGCTGCTTGTGCTGGTGCTGGGCGCGGTGGGGTGGGGGCGCGGTTGGCGGCATATCCCCCTGGCTGAGCGGCGCACAGCGCTTGTGCTGGCGTCGGTGGTGCTGGCGACGGCGGCGGCTTACATGCAATGGCTGACCCAGTTCCGGGCCGTGAGCGGGCGGCTGATGCTCCCACCGGTGTTGGGGCTGGTGCTGATTGCCGTCACCGGCCTGCGCGCCGGGCTGCCGCCCCACATCAAGCGCCCGGTGCGGCTGGCGGCAACCGTCGGGGCCGGGTTCGTTAGCGTGGTGCTAATGACGGGCCTCATCTACCCGCTGACGTACACCCCATGGCCCTATCCGGCAGGCAGCATCCCGCACAGCCTTCAGGCCAGCGAACGCCGCTACGGTAATGTTGAACTCGTCGGCTATGACGTACAGCCGCCGCGCCTGGGCGCATCAAACGCGCTGGATGTGCGGCTGTGCTGGCAATCTGTGCAAGGGGCCAACGCGCAGCCCGTGCCGCTGGCCTTCGGCGTGCAGCTTATCGACGGCGAGACGGTCATTGCGCGGCGTGAGTCGCTGCCGGGGATGGGGTCGTATACGCTGTGGCAGCCGGGGCACGCCTTCTGTGATCGCTTCCGGCTGCACATAGATGACGACGCGGACGTGCAGGCAGGGCGCGGTTACCGGCTGGCCGTGGGCCTGTTCGACCCGGCAACGGGCGCATCTGTCCCGGACGACAACGGACGCGGGCCGTTCGTCGGGTGGGTCGCGTCCCCCGGCGCGATGCTGGAACCGGCGGCAGCGGCGAATGCCGCCTATCACTTTAACGGTGGGCTGCACTTGCTGGATTACACGCTCACAGAGCGTAACGGTGAGCTGCGGGTGACGACAGCCTGGGGCACGGGCAACTGGCAAAGCCGCCCGCTGCAACTGTTCGTGCATGTGGTAGCTGCCGACGGCGACCTGCTGGCCCAATCTGACGCGGGGTTGGGCGCGGATGAGTACCCGGCGGCACTGTGGGGCCAGCATGAGCGCACCCACACCCAAACGACGACGCTTCCGCTGCCCGCCGACGCGGGTGATTACTGTGTGCGAGCCGGGTTGTACCCGCCCAACAGCGGCCAGCGGGTGGCCGTAACCAACGCGGAGGGTCAGGTGATGCCAGACAGTGTAGCGCTGTTAGCGTGCATCGAATAATCACCACGCGGCGGCCTGCCGCACGATTGTCGAACAGCTTGAGCCGCAGGCGATATGAGCGGGTAAGTTCCCCCCAAATTTGTGCGCTTGCCTACGGACGCCCGCGCTATAATCAGTTAGACTAAAAGCGACTCACACTCCATCACACGTAAGGAGAAACACCATGGCGGGGCAGTTTGCATGGGTACGCGGGCATTATCGTCGCGGCGAAGGGTTAGAACCCAACACCCAAACCGCGCTGTATCGTGTGTCCAATCTGGCAGATCGCGGGTTGATTGGCAGCAAAGACGGGCGCGACTTCCTCACGGCGGGCGGGCTGGTAGATTTCGCGTTCCAGTTGACGTGGGCCGAGGACTTCGACACACCGGACAACCTGCTGGAACGCCACTTAGAAGAGGCCGAGGGTTTTGTGGTGTTCATTCATGGCTGGACGGGCAATCACCGCATTTGGGAGCGGCTGCCGAGTATGGTCGTCGCCCAAAACCGTAAGCTGGTAGCCCTTGCCGTTGACCATAAC
Organism: Anaerolineae bacterium; assembly: GCA_034437575.1. Classification (GTDB taxonomy): domain Bacteria; phylum Chloroflexota; class Anaerolineae; order Aggregatilineales; family Phototrophicaceae; genus DAOTTY01. Next base: position 24,978 of record DAOTTY010000164.1, read on the forward strand.
GGCTTCGGGCGCTCGCGCTTTCAAAACAACCTCCCCCCCATTGAGAGTTGCAACCCGCCTGCGGCCATGAACACCATGCAGCGCTTCGTGGATTTGATGCAACTGCGCCGCCAACCCGGTGACCCCAAGCCCAGGGTCATCAACTTTGTGGGGCACAGCATGGGCGGGGCCACGCTGTTTTACCTCAATCCGATCCTGTGGAATTACGGCGAAGTGACGCGCTACGCCTGTGCCCCGGCCCTGCTGCTAGAAGACGAGGTTCACCAAACGTTTTACACCACGCTGGGCACGGGCATCAACCTTTTGCAGCGCGTGCCCATGCTGGAGTTCGTTGAGCGGGCGATTCAGCCACGTATGATTGACGTGCTGTGCAACGGTGCCAGCGTCTTCGTCAGGCAGGAACACACCCGCCAGTACCGCGACACACCGCGTGGCATCACGGGCAGCACCTTCCGCGCAATGGGCCTGCTGCGCGACTGCGAAATCGCCCACGACTGGGATACGTTCCGGGTCATCCTGGGCCACAAAGATAACCTCGTCGGCCTCATCAACATGATGGACCTGCTGGGCCACCTGGAGTTCCCCGTGTCGAATATGCGGGTGGTGCCGGGGTCGCACTATATGTTCAGTGTAGAAGAAGACGACAGCGGCGAAATAATCGGGGAGCGGGTGTACCAGCACGCGCAAAGCCGTGAGTGCGTGGTGCTGGACATCCTCAACCTGCATGACCGCGCCTACGACATGCAAAAGACGGGTAAGGTGTACGGCTTCAGGTGATGGGGCTTCGATCCTGTTCGTGCGGTGGCGGGTATTACACCGCCAACCCCAACCCCCGGAAGGCGTGCCGGATTTGCGCCTCGTAGAACGCATTTGTGTCGCCAACAACGGGAGTGGTGTGCTTGTAAACTTCCAGCGCGACGGCACCGTACATCGTCACCCACGCCGTATTCATAATGTAATAAAACGTTACGGCCTGGTCGTTTGCTGCTGTACCCAGGCGCTGACGGAAATGCGCGGCGACCGTCGGCGGCACAGCCTGGATGTCGTCTGGCGGGTGAATGGCCCCCTCAGCGTGCGCGGCCAACATGATTTCCTGAAATACCTCCCCCATCTGGCTGGCGGCAGGCGCTGTTACCTCTGCCGGGGCCACATAGCCAGGAATGGGGTTACCGTAAATCAACTGGAAGTCCGTCGGGCAGTCCAGTGCCCACGCACGATAGGCCAGCGCTGCCGTAATCAACTGCTCATTCGCGGACTGACCCGCAGCGGCAGCCGCATCCCGCACTGCCCGAACGTGGTCGGCGTGGCTGGTGAACGCATCCACAATGAGCGCGGTTATCAGGTCATCCAGGCGCGGGAAGTAGTGATACAACGCGGGGGCACTCATGCCGATCTCGCGGGCAATCGCCCGTAGGCTGAGTCCTGCCGTGCCCTTCTCGGCCATCAGGCGGCGGGCAATGGCTTTGATCTGGACGCGGGTGGCTTCGTTGACTTCCGTCTGACGGGGGCGGGGCATGGGGCGGCTTCCTGGGGGTAACGACGAATGTTACATTCATTTTACGGCGTTTAGTCAATTGGGGCAAGTCCGTGCCCCATCAAGGCCGCCTTTCGCTTCAGGGCGAATTCGCTCTGTGGCGTTCAGCTTACCCCATTCAGGTTGTATGGTCACAAGCTGTATAATGTAAACCTAACCTGGAGAGAGCGAGCATCCCCATGAGCGAACAACACTGGCAGGACGTGAAAACCATCTGGCGGCAGAACCAATGGCTGTATATCTTCGCCGGCTTTGTGGCTGGTATCGGTGTGTTCCCGGCGGCGCGGGCCTTGATAACCATCCCGAACGGCATGGTGGAAAACATGATTGCCGAGTCGTTCGGCATTGTAATAACCGTGCTGGTGATTGACCGCCTGTACCAGCGGCGTGAGCGTGCCCGCCGCCGCTACGAACGCCGCGAACAGCTCATCCATGAGATGGGCAGCCCGGATAACGCCACAGCGGTCAATGCGGCACGCGGGCTGCGGACGATGGGCGCGGTTCAGGACGGCACGCTGCGAAACATCCGGCTGTTGTATGCGAACCTGGCAGGCGCGAATCTGTTTCGCGGCGACCTGCGGGCAATGAACCTATCCAATGCCAACCTGGAAGGGGCCAATATGGTCGAGGCCGACCTGAGCGACGCATCGCTGCGGAAAGCGAACCTGCACGAAGCCAAACTCGCAGAAGCCAACCTATCTGATGTGAAGCTGAACGCGGCTGACCTGACCGGGACCAACCTCAAGCGGGCAAACCTGCGCGGGGCGGTGCTGACAGGCGCGGACCTGCGCGGGGCGATTTTGGCCGGGGCCGACCTGACCGGGGCGCAGCTTTTCGACGTGATTTTCAGTTCCAGCACCATCATGCCGGACGGCAGCCATTGGCACGAGGGCGAAACGCTGTTCCGGTTTAACAGCACCAAACACCCCCACTACTGGCGCAGCAACGATCCAAAGTCCCCGGCGTATCATAAGCACGGTGCCCAGTGAACCGCATCCAGGCGGGCACCACACGGGTTGACTTTGCAGGCTAATGGCGGCACATCATCTTATGACGCAGGTTTACCGCTTCTGGAAACCCTACAACGTACTGACCCGGTTCACCGACGCGGCGGGCCGCCCCACCCTGGCCGACTATGTGGACATCCCCGACATTTACGCGGCAGGCCGCCTGGATAAAGACAGTGAGGGGCTGCTTATCCTCACCGATGACGGCGGGCTAAATGCCCGGCTTACCCAGCCGCAGTACGCCCACCCGCGCACCTACTGGGTGCAGGTGGAGCGCATCCCGGATACGAAAGCGCTCCGGCAGCTTGAGGTGGGTGTGGTCATCAAAGGGCAGAAAACACGCCCTGCCACTGCCAAACGGCTCCCCACCCCGCCCGATATTCCGCCGCGCCCGGTGCCCGTCCGCTTTCGCAAAAACGTCCCGACGGCATGGCTCGAACTCACACTGACCGAAGGCCGCAACCGGCAGGTACGCCGCATGACGGCAGCCGTCGGCCACCCCACGCTGCGATTGGTGCGCTGGGCGGTGGGGCCAATCACGCTGGCGGGGCTGGCCCCTGGGGGCGTGCAGCCGCTAGATGCCGCCGAAATCCGAAGCCTGTGGCGCAGCATCCTGGGGCGTTAGCAGTGGGGTGTCACGCCCCCACCCTTAAAGCGCCGCCGCCTGGCAATGGTGCATGACAAGCGTCTAAGTGCGGTATAGCATACCCTGACAGGCCGCGCCGCTTTTGTACAATAGGGTTATTCTATCAGTTTACTACGAAGGGCCACCCCCTCATGCAAAATCCGTTTTACAACACCGCCGAAGGCCGCATCCGCGCAGGGGTGCGCGTTTTGTTCTACGGCGGTACGGTGCTTATCCTTGTCAGCCTGATATTGGGCATAGCGGGCGCGGCCCTGCTACGGCAAATCAGCCAGGACGCATCGCAGGTCACGCAGGCTGATATGGATCAACTGGAAGCGCTGCTGGTGCCGTTTTGGTATGCGCTGGTTTCGACGGGGGTTGCCGTTGGGCTGCTGCCTGTGTTTAGCCGCTACGTAGACCGCCGCCGCTTTGCCGATTATGGCCTGTGGTTGCACGATGGCGCGTGGTGGCGTGATCTGGCGTTTGGGGCGGCGTTGGGCGCGGGCCTGATGGCGCTCGTCTTTTTAGCGGAGTGGGCGCTGGGTTGGGTCACGGTCAGCGGGACGATGGTCACGACGGGCGGGGCGTTTTGGCCGGGCCTGGCGATGTGGCTGCTGGCGTTTGTGGGCATTTCCATCTGGGAAGAGGTGACCTTTCGCGGCTACATCATGCTCAACCTGGCCGAAGGGTTCAACCTGCCGCGCATCGGGGTGCGGGGGGCGGTGGTGCTGGCGTGGGTTGTCTCGTCTATCATTTTCGGGCTGCTGCACGGCTTTAACCCCAATGCCAGCCTCATCAGCAACATCAACTTGAGTGTGGCCGGGCTGTTTTTGGGCCTGGGCTTTTTGCTCACGCGCAATCTGGCGATCCCGTTGGGGCTGCACCTGACATGGAACTTCTTCCAGGGGGTGGTGTTCGGCTTCCCGGTTAGCGGGATTGACCGCGACGTGACGGTGGTAGCCATTGAGCAGGGCGGCCCTACCCTGTGGACGGGCGGCGCGTTCGGGCCGGAGGCGGGTTTAATCGGCCTGGTGGCGATTGCCCTGGGCATGGCGCTGACGGTGGGCTATGTGCGGCTGGTGTATGGGCATGTGGGCGTACAAATCGAGATGGCAGCGTACACACCACGCCCCGACGACACGACGCCAATTGCAACAAACGCTCAACCAACATAACTGCTCAGGCACCCGATGTATGTGGGCATAACGCACTCGCCCTCACCCCCCTCTCCCAGGGCCACAGGCCCGTTCGGGTGAGGGGTTTGCGTTGAGGGCCAGATAGCGTTACTTGAAATGCACCCACTACGCCCGTGCGACGAGCCGCTCCACAAAGTCGGCAATATCCCGGATGCGAACGGGCTTAACCAGCAGCAGGTCAATGCGCTCGGTTAGCTCGTCGTATTGCAGGTTGTGATTGGCTGAGATGACCACCCGCGTCACACGTCGGTCCGGGTCCAACTCGTCTACCTCGTCAATCACGGCAGCCCCATCGCGCAGCGGCATGTTGAAGTCGGTCACGATGGCGCGGGGCAGCGGGTTGTTGTTCAGCCAGTCGATGGCCTCCTGGCCGTTGGTGACGGTTGCCACCTTGTAGCCTCGTTTAGACAGTGCCCGCTCCCAGATGTCGCGCAGCATGTCGTCGTCTTCTGAAATGAGTATGGTTTCCATCGGTGTGGGTTTTGAACCTCATGCGTACCGTAACTTTTTGTAATGATAACCCCGTTTGGATCATTAGCAAACCCTTTTAGCTCTAGTTTTACAAAAAATTCATAACCGCCCCTCAGCGCCGTTGGGGTCAACCTGTCCATTCGATGAGGTTGTGGTTTGCCACCCCCAAAACGTGATACACTGTCCGTTACAGACCCCATGTCGTTATTGACGAGGCAAAAGACTTCATATGGACAAGCGAATCATCGAATTCGTGCGGGCCATGCGGGCCGCCGGAGTACGCATTTCCCTGGCCGAAGCGCAAGATGCGCTCAACAGCGTGGACGCCATCGGTTCACAAGATCGTAACGTGTTTCGTGAGGCGCTGCGAACCACCCTTATTAAAGATGCCAACAAAGCCAACGCCTTCGATTACTTCTTTCCGCTGTTTTTTGCGTCTAACAAGCCGCCTATGCAAAACATCCCGGATAACCTTTCTGGAGAAGACCAGCAAAAGCTGCAAGACGCGCTGCAATCGCTGATGGGCAACATGCAGGCACTGCAACAACTGCTGCGCCAGATGATTAACGGCCAGCCGTTTGACGACGGCCAGCTCCAGCAGATGGCGCAGATGAGCGGCATGGGCGACAGCGAAGACATGCGCGACCGCCGCTCTATGGAGCGACGGATGCAGCAAATGGCCGGGATGCGCCAGCTTCAAGAGATGATTGAACAGCTTATGCAAGAACTGGAAGCGATGGGCATGGGCGAACAACAGCGCGAAGAAATCCGCGAGATGTTGCAGCAAAACGCCCAGGGCCTCAGCGAGCAGATCAACCAGTATGCCGGGACGACGCTGGCCGAAAACATGGCCCAAACCGACCCCGACCCCAAAGACGACGTGATGGACGTGCCCTTCACCGCGCTGGGCGACGAGGAAATCACCCAAATTCGCCAGGAAATCCGGCGGTTGGCGGCCAAGCTGCGCAGCCGGGCCGCGCTGCGCCAGCGCCGCGCCAAAACGGGCAAACCTGACATCCGCCGCACCATGCGCTCGAATTTGCGCTATGGCGGCGTGCCGATGCAGTTGCAGTACAAGACGAACCACGTTAAGCCGTCGCTGGTGCTGATTTGCGACGTAAGCACGTCGGTGCGCTACTGTGCAGAGTTCCTGCTGACGCTCATCTACGAGTTGCAGGATCAGGTGGCCAAAACCGAGAGCTTTGTGTTCAATGCAGACCTGGCCTGCATCAGCAGCGTCTTCCGTGAGCACGAAACGCAGCGGGCGGTGCAGCGTGCCCTGGACGCCAACCCACCGGGCCACTACGCGACGGACCTGGGCACCAGCCTGGACACGTTCCAGAAGGACTTTATGGGCGCGATGGGGTCGCGCACCACAGTCATTATCCTGGGGGACGGGCGCAACAACTACCGCGACCCGCGCCTGGACATCGCGCAGGATGTCCAGCGCCACGCCCGCCGCCTGATCTGGTTTGTGCCAGAACATCCGAGTGAGTGGGGGACGGGCGATAGTGACATGATCGAGTACGCCAGGCGCAGCGACGGCACGTATTACGTCAACAGCCTGCGGACGCTGGCCGAAGCCGTAGACGCAGTGCTGGCCGACGGGTAGGCGCGAACACCGGGGCAGGGTATTCAGCAGATGCGCCGTAGCGCGTCCCTACGGGCCACACGGGTTGTGTAGCGGACAACGCAAGCGTTGTCCGCCGCAGCTCCCTAATCGTCAGCGAACGGGTCCGGGTGGGCCAGCACAAAAATCAGGTCGCCGCGCCGCGATGAGTTCAGCAAAAACAACCAGTAAATCAACTGCGCCAGCGCCTTGCGGGCCGCACCATAGCTGCCGTCGGTGCCACTGCCGCCCACCTGCGTCAAATACCACCGGTACAGCGGCGAATAAAACGGAAAGCCCTACTCCACTACACGGTCAATCACAAACCCTACCGATTCCATCTTCTCGACCAGTTCACCGCGCCGATAGTTGCGTACATGCCCCACCACCTCTTTTTCCCATTCTGGTAGGTGAGTGCCCTGCACACTGCCGACAACCGCGTAGTGGCCTGTGATGCGCCGCAGATTGCGCAGGGAGGCCACATCATCTTCGATGTGTTCGACCACATCCAGGCACACCGTCAGGTCATATTTACGCCCAAACAGATCGAACATATCCGTGGTTTGTAGGTCCAGCGCGTGATAGTCGCCACGGCCCACCCGTGCCCGCGTCATATCTACACCGCTTTGGGAGTAGTCAATGCCGCCGACGGCGTTCAGGTCAGGGTAGGTCGCCACTAGTTCACTGAGTGTTTCTCCCTGGCCGCAGCCCACATCCAAAACGGACCGGAACGCCAGCGGCGAAATGAGGTGGTGCATCCAGCGGCGCACATGGCGTGAATAGGGACCGTACTTTTTCATGTCGTCCCAGCGCTGTTCCCAGCTAGTGTCGTAGTCGTAGGGTTGCGAGGTCATGTGGCACTCCGTATCGTGGTGTAGTTCCCTTAGGCGCACAGCATAACGCGAATTGGCGGGGGCACAAGGGCAAGCCCGGCGTGCACGGGCAGAACTTGCGTGTTTGGTGGGCTGTGCTATCATGCCTCGCGCTATGACCCAACGCTCTCTGTTAACACGTCTCCCATTCCGAACCCGGCTGACCCTCGGCGGGGTGCTGCTGACCATGGCTGTACTGGCGGCCTGCAAATCGAAGATTGGCTTGAGGACGACAGGTAAATGCTAAAGCAAGGGCCATTCAGCGCAGGCGGCGCAGCCAGTTAGCCAGCTTTTCCAGCAGCCACAAGCCAAGGCCAATCAGCAGGCCGCCGCCGCAGATGGCCCACCCCGGCACCCCCAATTCCAGCAGCACCCCCAGCGTGACCAGCAGCGCACAGCCGCCCAATAAAATCGGAATCAAAGCGTATTGCACAAGTCCCTGGCCGCGCTGCCACTCGTGTTTGGGTTTCATGGAAGCTGCCTCACGGTTGTGGTCAATCGTGTAAAACGCAGTACAATCACCTGCAAAAACGCACCTACAGGATAAACCAGATCATGCGACAGAACAACTATGGCCCGGTAGGGCTGTACTTTGAGGAGTTCGAGGTGGGGATGACGATGCGCTCACGCGGGCGCACCATCACTGAGGCGGACGTGGTGAGCTTCGCCGGGCTGACGGGCGACTACAATCCGATGCACACCAGCGCCAAATATGCCCAAACAACCGAGTTCGGGCAGCGGGTGGCGCACGGGATGCTGTCCCTCAGTTATGCGGTGGGGCAGGCGTACCAGCTTGGCTTTTTGGAACAGACGACGCTGGCCTTCCGCGAGTTGGAGATGAAGTTCAGCCTGCCCGTGCTGCTTGGCGACACCATCCACGTCGATATAGCAGTCAAAGAGACGAAGCCGATGGCCCGGCTGGGCGGCGGCGTCGTCGCAATGGGCGTGAAGGTGGTCAACCAGGACGGGAAGACCGTGCAAAAGGGCACCTGGACGATGCTCATGGCCAGCAAGCCAACAGAATCGTCGTAGCGGATGAGGTTGTGAAGATTCAATTTTGCGCGGACGCCATATTGCGAGTCCAGGCTATCCTGTTGGGTTTACGACGGGCTTTCGCCGCGCAGGTGCGGGTACAGCAGCACATCGCGGATATTGCGCTGGTCAGTGAGCAGCATCACGAGGCGGTCAATCCCCATGCCAAAGCCGCCGTTGGGGGGCATCCCGTAGCGCATGGCCCGCAAATAGTCCTCATCGAGCGGGGTTGCTTCGTCGTCGCCCTTGCCGTAGATGGCCGCCATATCCAAGAAGCGCTGCTCCTGATCCAACGGGTCGTTAAGCTCGGTGAAGGCGTTACACATCTCCATCCCGGCGATGAAACCCTCAAAGCGCTCGGTATGGAAGTCGTCGTAGTCCACGCGCTTGGCAAACGGCGAAATATCACGCGGGTAGTCCATCAAGAAAGTAGGCTGGCGCAGGTTCGGCTCCACAAACTCACTGAGCAGATCATCGACCAACCGACCCCACGTTTGCCCGTCTTTGACCGTCATGCCCTTGTCGCGCATGGCCGCCGTAAGCGATTCGGCGTCACGGTGGTTCATGTAGTCGATGCCGCTTTCGACGTTAATGGCATCGCGCAGGGTGATGCGCTTCCAGGGTGGGGTGAAGTCGAGTTCCTCGCCTTGGTAGGTGATTGTTAGCCCGCCTGTGACCTGTTCCACCGTGTAGGCCACCATGCGCTCGGTGATGCTCATCACGTCGGTATAGTCGATGTACGCCTTGTAGAACTCCAACTGCGTGAACTCCGGGTTGTGCTTGTGGCTCACGCCCTCGTTGCGGAAGTCGCGGCCAATTTCGTAGACGGCATCAATGCCGCCCACGAGCAGCCGCTTGAGGTAGAGTTCAAAGCTAATCCGCAGGTACAAATCCTGGCGCAGTTGGTTGTGATGCGTGGTAAACGGACGCGCCGCCGCGCCGCCATAAATGGGCTGTAAAATCGGCGTTTCCACCTCCAAGAAGCCTTCACCGTCCATGAAGCGGCGCAGTGCGTTAATTGCCTGCGAGCGCTTGACAAACACATCGCGCACCCACTTGTTCACGGCTAAGTCCGCGTAGCGCTGGCGATAGCGTACCTCCACATTGTTGAACTCGCCGTGTTCCACGACGGTGCCGTCTTCCAGCGTTTGCTCTTTGACCAGCGGCAGCGGCGACAGCGACTTGCTCAGCAGCTTGAACGCCTGCACATTCACACTGACCTCACCTGTTTTGGTCCGCATCATGCGCCCGCTGGCCTGGATGAAGTCGTCCATCTCGATCAGCTTGTCTTTAATGAGCGCGAAGGCGTCTTCACCTACGGCGTTAATCCGCACGAAAAGCTGCACCCGGCCCGCGCCGTCTTCTATGTGGATAAAGGCGATTTTGCCCTTCTGGTTGAAGCGCCGGATGCGTCCGGCGACGGCGACTTCGGGGGCGGTATCGTCGCTGCCGCCGTCGGCAGTGTGGGCTTCATAGGCAGCGACCGCCTCGGCGGTGGTGTGGGTGCGCTCCACGCGGCGGGGGTAGGCGTTAACCCCGGCGTCACGCAGCCGGGTGAGTTTATCGAGGCGGTCTTCTTCGAGCTTGTTGGTCGGCTGCCAGCGGCGGTCGGTTTGCGTCTGGTCGGTCATGGCGTCCCTTGTTGGATCGTGTATGCTGTCTTGTCACAAATGGCGGCTATTGTAGCACAGCCCGGCGTCCCACCCCTATTCCAGCAGGTTCAACCCTCAGCCAACTCATTGCTCTCCAATCGCTAATTTATGTGGTATGCTTTGCCGCGTTTTGTCCATTAATCAGTTTACGAAAAGCTCAATCACATGACGAACACATCCCTTATCCCCCCCTATGGTGGCAAACTGGTTGACCTGGTGGTGCCCGCCAGTGAAAGCGAAGCAGTTAAGCAGCACGCCAGCACCCTGCCCACGATCATGCTCAGCGAACGTGCTGTGTGTGACCTGGAACTCATCGCCAACGGTGGCTTTTCCCCGTTAGATCGCTTTATGGGCCAGGCGGACTACCAGCGCGTGCTGGACGAGATGCGCCTGACCGACGGCACCCTGTTCCCCATGCCCATTCCGCTGCCCGTGGACGACGAAACCCGCAGCACGCTAGAGGTGGGCATGGAAGTGGCGCTCATCGACCGCCGCCGGGACATCCTCGCCGTGATGACGATTGAAGATATTTACGAGTGGAACCTGGAGGAAACAGCGCAGAAGGTCTTCGGCAGCACCGACGCCCGGCACCCCATCGTGGCGGAAATGTACCGCTGGGGCAAGTACAACGTGAGCGGCCCCATGCGTGCGCTCAAGCTGCCGCCGCACCACGACTTCAGGCCGCTGCGCCGCACCCCCGCCGAAACCCGCGCCCAACTGGAACAACTCGGTCATAGCAATGTGGTCGCCTTCCAAACGCGCAACCCGCTGCACCGCGTCCATGAGGAACTGACCAAGCGGGCAACTGCCGAAATCGACGGGGCGCTGCTGCTGCACCCGGTGGTGGGGATGACCAAGCCCGGCGATGTGAACCACTACACCCGCGTGCGCACGTACAAAGCGCTGACGGAAAATTACTACGACAGTGACCGCGTGCTGCTTTCGCTGCTGCCGCTGGCCATGCGGATGGGCGGCCCACGTGAGGCGCTGTGGCACGCCATCATCCGGCGCAACTTTGGCGCGAACCACTTCATTGTAGGGCGTGACCACGCTGGCCCCGGCAATGACAGCAGCGGCAAGCCGTTTTATGGGCCGTATGACGCGCAGGATTTGGTGGCGCAGTACGAAGAAGAAATCGGCGTGAAAACGATGCCGTTCCGGTTAGTGGTGTACTTGCCCGGCGAAGACCGTTATGAAGAGGTGGACAAGGTCGCTGAGGGCACCCAAACGGCTTCGCTGAGTGGGACGCAGGTGCGTGAGGACTACCTGGGCAACGGCGTGCCGCTGCCAACGTGGTTCACGCGCCCTGAAGTGGCCGCGATTCTGGCGGATCAGTACCCGCCGCGCACCAAGCAGGGCTTTTGCATCTGGTTTACCGGCCTCAGCGGGTCGGGTAAATCTACCACGGCTGACGTGCTGACCTCGCTGCTGCTGGAACATGGCCGTCAGGTGACGGTACTGGACGGCGACATCGTTCGCACGCACTTGAGCAAGGGCCTGGGCTTTAGCAAAGAAGACCGTGACACGAACATCCGGCGCATTGGCTTTGTATCCAGCGAGATTGTGCGTCATGGTGGGGTGACGGTGTGTGCGGCCATCAGCCCGTACCGGGCCACGCGCAATGACGTTCGCAATCTGGTGGGGGCGGGCTTCATCGAGGTGTTTGTGGATACGCCGCTTGAGGTGTGTGAGGACCGCGACACGAAGGGCCTGTATGCCCGCGCCCGCGCTGGCGAGATCAAGAGCTTTACGGGGATTGACGACCCGTATGAGGCACCGGAAAGCCCGGAAATCGCGCTGGACACGGTGACATACACCCCGGCAGAAAACGCCCAGAAGATTATCGAGTATCTGGCAGAGAAGGGGTTCATCCACGCGCCGGAACTGGAAGTGGTGTAACGCATTCCTGGCCCCTTCTGTGTTAAGAAGGGGTTCGTTCATTCACCACACAGGGGGTATCGGGCGGCTTACTGCGCCCCCTGCAAAATGGGTTCGGTCTCTTCTAGCATAGCGTCTTCGGCGGGGGCTTCCCCGGTGATAGAGAACTGCACCGGCCCCACGCCCACGCCGCCACTCACCTGTAACTGCACTGCCCAATTCCCCGGCGTAAACGTGAACTCTGACTGGTCAATAAACGACCAGATGCAGGCATTATCAATCACAAAGTCGTAGGTAAAGTCATAACTCTCGATCACCTGCCCGTCCCGCGTCCAGGTAGTGGTGACCGTCGTGCCCGCCGGGAACTCGACCGCGTTGGCGACGATGTAAATCTCTGGCGTGCTATCGGGGAAGCTGGTGCCCCCGTTGAGGGCACAGTCGTCACTGCCCACCTGCGTGGTCAGCGTCGGGTTTTCCAGGCGCGTGCCCGATGCGGGCGCGGTTGGCGTGAGTGCGGGCACGTCCCCTCCGGCGGCGGGGTCAACCGGTGGGGCACCCGGCGGCGTAATCGGCGGCACCTGCCCGGCCCCATCACCGGGGATGAGGTTTTCCGGGGCGATGCCGTCGGGCAGGCCGGTGTCTACCTGTGGAATAGTGACGGACGCAAAACTGGCGTCGGTGCCCCGTGCAACCTGTGTGGCCCGCATCCCGTCGCGCTGGAACTGCACCGCGCTGAGTTCAGTTTCGGCGTGTTCAACAGTCACCATCATGCGGTCAACCGCAACAGTTGCCGTCGTTCTCAGTTCCGAAATCTGCGTGCCCAGGTCGTCGTTGCGGGCTATCAGGGTTGCCTCCTGGGCGGTTGGCCCCAACACAGCCCCACACGCGCTAATCAGCAGCGCGGCCAGCAGCAACAACACAATGAATAAATGGCGCATGTAAGCCACCTCAATTGCGAATTCATGGTACAAGCGCCCCAATCTAGCAACGCCCACGCCGGGATAAAAGCCCTATTCATCTTAGAAGCCCGTTAGACTCACGTCGCAGCGGGCGGGTAGCCGCCAGCCGGATTTGTGCCCCGCCCACGTCTGACGGCGCGGCCCAGGCCAGATACAGGTGGCGGTCACGGTCGGTTTGCAGTTCGGGCACGCCCAACAGCGGGCGGGTGGCAATCACCTGCTGCACGCCGACGACGGCCCCACCCCGCAGGTACACCACCCCCAACGCGCTCCCGTTAATTTCCACCGCAACGGGCAGCACTTCGGTTACGCCGCGCAGGGGGGCTGCCCACGCCAGCCCCGGCCCGCTTAACCCCTCACTGGCGGCGGCAGTCCGCCCGGTGTTGAACGTCGTTTCAAACGGCTCGGCATCATCCGCCAGCGCCGTCAGGCGGATAGGCGCGGGCCAGTCCGGGTCGGTGGGTTGGCCTGCGGTGTACCACGTTTCGTCCGCGCCGCCCGCCCGCGTGATGTTCCAGAAAGCGTAAACAACCGCGCCGTCGCTGCCGCCACGCAGCGAGCGCAGCCGGTCACCGTCAAACAGGGTGGGCGTGCGGCTGACGGTCATTTCATCGGTGAGGTAGCCGCTGGTGTAGCGCGTCAGGTGCAGGTTGTTGGCCGTCCCCCACAGCAGATAGCGCTCATCCAGCGTGGGCACGGCCACCGGGCACCCACCGCCCACCGCGTTCATCAGCACCCGGCGCAGTACCCGGCCTGTGTTGTCGATTTCCACGTCGTGCAGGTCGGGGTCTGCCGGGTCTGATGTGAGCCACACCACACGCAAGCTGCCGTTCGCCTGGGTGAAGGCATCGTAGCAGCGGGCGCTCGCCTCACTGACGCGCACTGGCCCCCGGAACACGCTCAGCGTTTCGTCAATGAGGGCGCTGTAAAGCTGCGGTGTGCCGTTTTCGTCCAGGTCCAGCCACAGCAGATGATGGTTGTTGCTGTTGCCCAACGGGAACAGGCGGCTGCTGCGCGGGGCACGCGGCGGCAGCGGCAGCGTGACCACAGGTGTGACCTGATCGGCCAGCACTGCCGCCACGTCGTGATGCACGCCCGCGCCCGTCGCACCCACCCAGGCCAGCGTCACCCGCTGCGGCAGCGCGACCATGCCAGGGGCATCTGTTTGGGGCGCGGTGCCCACCGTGACGACATCCCCCCACACAGACGGCGGCGCGGGGGCGTCTTCCGTGTGGGCAGTGCAGCCAGCGGCGGCCAGCATCACCACCATAAGCGACAATAGGCGGCGCATCAGTCCGTGAGGGGAACCCAATCGTCAGGGCCGGTGAAGTACACCGGGTTAGGCGCGTGGTAGGCGATGGTGTGCAGCAGGTACGCGGCCTGTGCCCGCGTGAGGTTGGGCACAATGGACTCGTTGCGCTCGGTATAAATGCCGATGTGGAAGCGGTCGGTTGTGTTGACGAACAGGCCCATCACCACCGCGCCCATGCCGCCAGCAGTGGGGGCGGCGGCCAGTTCCACCTCGACAATGGCCGTCCAGGGCACCACGTCACTGTTAATTTTCACCTCAGCCGCAAACGGGCTAAACACGCGATTGACGCGGGCGAGTTCGCGGGCGGGCAGCGCGTCCGCGTCTGGGCGGACGTTAAGACGTTTCAGGTATGCCATGCGAATTCTGATTTCCTGATGGTTACGTTACACACTAGGGCATCCATTATAGCATCAGGGGGTGGGCGTCTGTCGCGGGATGACTTCGATGACGAGAAGGGCTTCATCGCTGGGGGTGCCGTCGGTGCGGTAGGCTTTGGCCACAAACTGATGCCGCCCAGGCCCGGCGGCCAGCCAGTTCATTTCTGTGCGGAAGGTGGGCACGGCCTCCGCAGCTACAGGGGACGCCTGCTGGTAGGGGTCGCCGTCGGCGGGGGTATCAACGAACAAATCCACGCGGGCAATGCCGCCAGTGGGGTCTGTCGCCAGGATGTCCAGCGTCAGGTCGGTGCCCTGGAACACCTGGGCGTTGTTATCCGGGAACAGGAACGCCACCTGGGGTAAGGCGGGCGTCGGTGAAACCGGGGGCGATTCCCCGGTGAGGGTGCAGCCCGCCAGCAGCATCGCCAGCGCGGCAGTGATTAGCATGTGGTGGCGCATAAAACCCCTCACTCGTAGGGTGCAGTCGGCTCAGGCGGCGTCATTATGCGGACGGGGCCGCAGCCTGACAAGTTACAACCTGTAGTGGCGGGTGTCAGCCATCTGTGAGACGGTGCAGGCCGTTTGGAAGCATAGATTTTGACCACTGCCATACCTTTAGCGAAACAAAGACCAACCCAACGTGCTTCACGCGGTACAACCCCAAAATAGCGCGGATGCCCCCTGCCCTTTCTCCCACAGTGGCACAGTAATTCTCTACGGCGGACAACGCAGGCGTTGCCCCTAAAAACCCCTTGTGAACTGTAGGAACGAGGCCCACCTCGTGTAACTGCTCAGCTTGCCCCCCACCCCGAATCTTTCTTATGGAGCAGGGTGCGCGGCCCGCAGCCAGGTGGCCACGGGGCACGCACGGCAGGCAGGCGTTAGCCCTCTGCTTCGGTGTCTTCTTCTTCTTCAGGGACGCCCAGTTCACCGTTGTCGCCGTTGTCGCCTTCTTCAACGGCACCAGCAGGGGCGTCGGCGTCAGTGTCGGCGTCACCGCCATCATCACCGCAGGCGGCCAATGAGAAGATGAGCATCAGGGCCAGCAGGGCTTCGAGTAAGCGTTTCATGGGATATGTCCTTTCTATATAGATCCAATGGGGATGTTACCTGTAGATCAACAACGATCAAGCAAACATCTACAGGCGACCATATGCCCCTGACATGAATATAACATGAGTCTTGTATTGCAGCACCGTTGGATTGGTGGGGAGGACGAAAGAGCCAGCGTAGGGCCAATATTCGCAACCACGCCGCCCCGTGCGTTAAGATGGTTCCATGATCGCAAGCCCCACTCACCTATCCTCATGCGCGTAGACGTTTTCACCCTGTTCCCGCAGATGTTTGACGGGCCGATGGCCCACAGCATGATGTACAAGGCCCGCGACATCGGCGCACTGGACTTCCATACCCACGACATCCGTGATTATGCGGCTAACAAGCACAGCAAGGTGGACGATACGCCCTATGGCGGCGGCGGCGGCATGATCTTGCAGGTGACGCCCGTCGTGGCGGCGGTGGAACAGGTGTTGGGGGATGCGCTGCCCGCCACCCGCGTGCTGCTGATGACCCCACAGGGGCGCTTGTTCAGGCATGAGCTGGCGGTGGAATTGGCCCAGGAAGCGCGGCTGGCCGTGATTTGCGCCCACTACGAAGGGCCAGACGAGCGCATCCGGCAGACGGTGGTCACGGACGAGATCAGCATTGGCGATTATGTCCTGACGGGCGGCGAACTGGCGGCAATGGTCGTGGTGGATGCCATCACGCGGTTTTTGCCGGGGGTGCTGGGGGCAGCG
This sequence comes from Anaerolineae bacterium, assembly GCA_034437575.1. Taxonomy (GTDB): domain Bacteria; phylum Chloroflexota; class Anaerolineae; order Aggregatilineales; family Phototrophicaceae; genus DAOTTY01. The sequence continues at coordinate 41,298 of DAOTTY010000164.1, forward strand.
GGGGCCGCCCACCAAGACAGCCACGCCGACGGCCTGCTGGAAGGGCCGCACTACACCCGCCCGCGTGTCTATCGCGGGATGGAGGTGCCGGGCGTGCTGCAAGCGGGCGATCATGGCGCGATTGCAGCATGGCGTCGGGAGCAGGCTTTGCGGCGGACGTGGGACAATCGCCCGGATTTACTGCTGAAGGCCAACCTGACGGACGCTGAAAAGTATTTGCTGGCGAAATTTGCTGAGGAAGATGCGAACAAGCATACGAGTATAGAACGGCGTGGCAACTCACTTTAGCCCTCACCCTAAATCCCTCTCCCCGGTGAGAGGGACTTTTTGACCCGTTCTGCTTTCCTCTCACCCTTTGGGAACAGGGGACGGAGGGGGTAAGGGCCAGCAAATTGCGAGTCCACACTAGCCTGTGGTGCTACCCGAACCTGCGCCAGGCAGGTTTTTTAACCGGGGTTTTGCTACCCAAAACCCAGGGAGCGTGCTATATTCAAGAGTGTTGTCAAACGCACAATCCGACACATACCCGCGCAAACTACCGTTGCGAGAGAGCAGAGACCTATGCAGCAGCAAGGCGTTACCACCATTCAACTGGAAAAGGCTCTAAAGACACTCCACACGGTTGTGGACGGCATCAAGGCATCTGTTGTAGTGAACAACGACGGCCTGCTGGTGTCTTCCTTCCCACCGGGCGACGATGAAAACTATCACGACAACCCCACCAGCAGCCCCCAGGTCGCGGCGATGTCTGCCACGTTGATCGGGCTGGCTGAGCGCACGCTGGGCCGTTTGGCCCAGGGTGAGTTAGAGCGGCTGCTGATGGAAGGGGAAGAGGGCGTGATGGTCGTCTATCCGGCGGGGCGGGCGTCTTTGGCGGTGTTGGTCGGCAAAGATACGCAGCTTGCCCATGTGCTGTTTGCCGCCAAACTCGCTGCATCTGAGGTGCAAACCATCCTGGACGCCTGACGGTTGGCAGTGACTGGCCTATTCAGGACGAGGCGGGTGGCAGCGACCACCCACAGCGCTTAACCCACATCCACGAAGTACACTCGCATCAACAGGTGGCCCAGGCGAATCGCATCGCCATCATGAACCTTATGCGCCTGATGCGCGGGCAGCCGCACCCCATTCAGGAACGTCCCGTTGGCACTGCCATAATCCTGTAGGGCCAGCTCGCCACTGCGATAGCTGAACACCGCGTGCTTGCGGCTGACGCCCATGCGATAGCCGTCGAAATCTTCCAGGTCGATGTCGGGCTTACGCCGGGATACCGGGTCGCGCCGCCCAACGATCAACTGCCGCCGCGAGGGGTCTACTTCCATTTGGGCGTTTTGGTCGGTAATTTCCAGCTTGAGCAGCATCCCACTTTGGAAGGTGCTTGTGCCAACAGTTGTGAACACACGGCTGGTTTGCAGTTCGGGCAGCACGTCGTTCAGGTCGCGGGTGCCGCTGCGCTTGCCAATATCGGCTTTTAACATGGCACCGCAGTTGTTGCACAGCAGCGTGCCGGGCAGGTTTTTTTGCCCGCATACCTGGCAGACGATGTGCCCACCTGAGTTATTTGTGTCGTCATTTACCACAGCTTATGCTCCAGACTGCACTTCAACAAATTTGACGGTGGCGATAATTTGCCCGAAGCGCACCAGGTCATTATCCAGGACCGGTTCGGGTTGGCGTGCCCGCAGGCGCTTACCATTCAGGAATGTACCGTTGGAACTGCCCATATCCGTCAGCATGAGCTGGCCGCCTGTCAGGTGAATCACCGCATGGCGGCGGCTGACGCCCATGCGATAGCCTGCGTAGCGGTCGAGATCGACTTCAGGCACTTTTTCGGTGATCGGGTCGCGCCGCCCGATGACAATTTCGCCTTTGAGCATCTCTGGGGCGATGATAAGCGGGTATTTGGACTCGTCAATTCGCAGGTGAATCGCCTGCCCCTGGGTGTATCCTGCACCGCGAATTTTTTCCCCGGCGGCAGGTGTTGCCAGCGCCTCTTTTTCGGGGTTGCTCAACTCAGATTCGCCGTCGCGCAGGTCACGGGTGGCCCGCCGCGACTCCCGGCGCATGTCGAGCAGGGTGCCGCAGTTTTCGCACACCAGCGAACCTGTCCGATTGAGGTGGGTGCAAACCGGACACTGGATATTTTTATTGTTGGCGTCAGTAGACTCGGTCGTGCTGGACATGGCTGCCCTTTTGCTTTCTTGTAAAACAGATAAAAAATGATGTTGCTGATGAATTTTAGTCGATATGGGCGAACAAATTCAATTCAGGGGTTTGTCTCAGTGGTGTTGCTGCGTGCCCTCCTGCGTTCGCCTTGACGTTGGCCAGGGGGGGTGCTAACCTGCGGCGAATGACACCCCACTGGTTACATCTGACGGTTCTCAGCCTGCTCCTGGCTGCGGCCCTGCGCTTACCGGGCCTGGACGCACAAAGCGTGTGGTTTGATGAAGGCTGGTCAGCAGTGGCAGCCGCGCAACCGTCAGTGTGGGCCGCTGCCCGGTTAGACGATACAAACCCACCTTTCTATTATAGCCTACTTCACCTGACTGCGGTGGTATTGGGCCACCATATTTTTACGTTGCGGTGGCTTTCTTTTATATTTGGCCTGTTAACGACTGCGTTAACGGCCCGTTTGGTTGCGCCGGGTGCCCGCCCGGCGGTTGTGTTGGTTGGGGCGCTCAGTTTGCCGCTGCTGTGGGCCTCGCATGAGATGCGGATGTATACGTTGCTGGCCGCTCAGGTGACGCTGCTGGTCATCGCCTGGGAGCGGCTGCGGACGCGCCCGACGCGGTGGGCGTGGGCGGTGCTGCTGCTGGCAGAACTGGCTATTTTGTACACGCACAACACGGGGCCGGTGGTGGCCATCTGGCTGAATGGGGTGACCCTGCTGGCGTGGCTTTTCTGCTGCAAGCCACCGCCGCTGCGCTGGCTAGGCGGGCAGGTATTGGTGCTGGTGCTGTGGCTGCCGTACCTGCTGACGCAGTTTGTGACGGTGGCGGGGGCCAACAGGGCGCTTGTCAGGCGGTCTGCGGTGGATGGGCGGGTGTGGGCGGCGTTGTGGCTGGCCCCCTGGGAAGCGCTGACCGCGCAGCCGGAGTGGGTGTGGGCAACAGTGCCGCTCCTGGCCGTGATCGTTGTGTTAACGCCCTGGCAGCAGGCGCGGCTGCGCTGGTTGGTGCTGCATTTGGCAGTGTTGACGGGTGGGCTGCTGGCGGCGCTGGCGCTGCTGGGCAATGAACTGCACGGGCGCTATCTGGTGATGGCGGTGCCGCTGGCGGTTGCGCTGGCCGGGGCGGCTGTGGGCCGGTTCGGCGGACGCCCGATACTGGCGGGGCTGCTGCTGGTGCCGTTTGTGGGGGTGTTCATCGCAGGGCGGGGCCTGCTGCACGCCTACCCGCACGATGACGCACGCGGGATGGTGGCCCACTATGCAAACACGCTGACGGCATCGGATACGGTGCTGGCCTGGAGCTACGCGGATCGCTACGAGCTGGCGTACTACTGGGAGCAGTTGGGCGTGGCGGCAAAACGGGTCACGCTGCCGGAGGGCGCGGATTTTGAGCAGATTGCGCCGCTGCTGCCCGCAAGCGGCGATGTGGCGCTGAATGTGTGGTACACGCAGCGGGCGGACTACCGGGGGATGATGCATTGTGCGCTCAGTCACGGGACGACAACGCCGCCGGACACGTTCACGGTAGATGGGATGACGAGCTACACCTACCGGTCACCGTCACTGGCGCTGCCCGCCACGCAGCCTGCTGATGCAATGTTCAGTGTGGCCGCGCTCATGGCGGCTGCGGGAACGCCTACCGATTTCACGGCGAATCAGGCGGTGTGTTTGCCCGTAACCGTGACGCTGGCGCAGCCGCTCACGGAGGAACTCAAAGCGGCGGTGATTGCGCTGAATCCGCTGGGGGAAGAAATTGCCCGCGCCGATGCGATTTTTGCGACAGCGAACCAGCGTACCAGCCGGGATAACACGCTGGGCGCGGCGCTGACGGCCTTCCCGGTGTTGCGCCTGCCAGATGGTGCGCCGCCGGTTGCTTACGGGTTGGTGCTGCGCCTGTACGACACAGGGAACCTATCCGGGTATGATGTGCGGGTGGGGGATGCCCCGGCGGGCAAGGACTGGCCGCTGGGCACCTGGACGCCGCAACCGGGCGCAGACTGGCGCGAGACTACCCCGGACGCGCTCCAACTGGTTGAGGGACCGGGTGAGGTGGTGCAGACGGTGCGTAATGGTGAGCGGGTGGGCGTGGCGCTGGTGTGGGCGGTACCGCCGGGGGCAACCTTGCCAGCGTTGACGCTGAACGCGGATGATGGGTCTTGGCGGGTGCGGGTGGCACCGACCACAGCCCAGCACGATGACCTCGTGCTGGACTGGCGTCGGTTCAGAGTGCCGCTTGCGGCGGGGGCAGGCACAGCGGCGCTGACCGTGCCTGACGGCACCGTCATCGCCCGGTACCGCGTGGAGCCGCTGCCACTGGTAACGGTTGTGCCAGTGACCGATTACCCTGCAAACGCGGCCTTCCCTGGAATCGGGGCGGTGGTGGGCTACAACCTGACGGTGACGGACGCTGCGCTGGCGGTTGACCTGGTGTGGCGGGCCGCGAGCGACGCGCCGCCGGAAAAAGATTACACGGTGTTCGTGCAACTGCTGGATGCGAGCGGCCAGTTGATGGCGCAGAGTGACGCGCCGCCTGCCGCCGGGGAGCGCCCCACGACGGGCTGGCGGGCGGGTGAAGTCATCACGGACGGGCATACCCTACCGCTGCCGCCGGGCGTGCGGGTAAGTGATGGCACGCTGATTGTGGGGATGTATGATGAAGGCGGGGTACGGGTGCAAACGCATCAAAATGCAGACTACGAAACGCTGCGAACTGCCATCAAAATGCCATGACATGCCATGAAAAGGGGGGTCTCACTGAATGCTCATGCCATGCTTGGCAAACCTGAACGCAAACTGAGAATAATTGTGGCCATCTACTGTTTGCGAGGGGTCGGCTGACTGGTATCTGCCAGTCACCTGCTCCCACTTCCACACTGATATGCTCCAATCAACCCACCAACAGACAGGCTAGCATGGCTATGACAAACACCCCTGACCCGGCTGTGTTCAACCCGCTTGTGTGGCACATTGTGCGTCAGGTGCCAACGGGTGTAGTGAGTACTTACGGCCAGATCGCGTCGATGATCCCCGCGCCGGACGGCATCAACGCGGACGACTTCGGCAAGCTGGGGCCAAAGTGGGTGGGGGAAGCGCTAAATGCGGTGTCATTTCGGGATATTGACGGCCAGACGGTAGCACCGGGGGTACCCTGGTGGCGGATCATCAACAATCGGGGCGGCATCAGTATGCCCAGTGGCAGTAAGGCCGCTTACGAGCAGCGGACGCGGTTGATTGCTGAGGCGGTGATGTTCGATGCGCGGGGCTGTGTGGACCTGACCGAGTTTGGTTGGGATGGCCCAGCGCAGGATTGGCTGGCCGGGCACGGGCTGCTGCCCCCCAAACCGCTGCGAAAACCAGGCTCCCCCAGGCAGATGAGCCTGTTATAACGGCGGTGTTCCTCTTATGATTCCGGCCTGAGTTGACCAATACGACAGGCATGGAACACACATGGACATCTCGACGGGCAGCACGCGCCTGCACTCTCATGATAACACAACGGCTCCACCGCGCCGCCTGACGATTGGCCGGGCCGGGGCGCTCACGCTGGCTGTTTATGCGGTGATCTTGGCGGGGGCGGTGGCGCTGCGCCTGCTGCTGGTGCCCATGTATTACCCGGTGCTGCACAGCAACCTGGAAACCTACCGTTTTTTGCACACGTTAGAAGTGCGCGACGATGCGCCGCCCGGAGCCGATGCATTTGGCAGCGCGGGCGACCTGAACCGGGACAACAACTACGTGGGCTATCCGCCGGTGCAGTTACAAGTTCATGCGATGACGCAGCGCATTGTAGAGGCCAATACCCCGTTCCCGATGCCAAACGACTATATTTTAGGGGCACGCTATGCGTCCGTGATAGCCAGCATATTAACGACGGTGTTTATGGCCGGGTTGGGCTGGTATTTGGCGCGGCCACTGGGCGCGGGGGCGGCGTTTATGGCCGGGTTGGCGCTGCTGCTGGTGTGGGGCTTCGGCGCAGATGGGGTTCATATTGGCAACCAGGCGCTGATTGACCCGCTGCTGTACCCCTATATTCCGTTGATTATGCTGGCGTCGGTGTATGCCATCCGGCAGGATGCACCCTGGGCGGTGCTGGCGGCGCTGGCGCTGAACATCGTGGCGATTTACACGAAATATGTGGTGGTCTATGCGCTGGTGTTCCCGGCGGCGGCCCTGCTTGTGTTGGTATGGCGGCGCGGCACGCCGGGCGGCGTTATAGGGCGCTTGTGGCGCGGCCTTGTGGCGCTGTGGCCGTGGCTGGCGGTGATGGCGGTGCTTTCCGCCGTGAGTTTGTACTGGCTGGTTTTCGTGAACAACATGTTTGGGCTGCAAAACTACGAGGCCCGCAACTTTTACGACAGCGGCCTGAGCAATGCCTTTTCGCTGCAACGCAACTGGGTCAACCTGTGGCCCACGCTCCAGTGGACGACGGGGGCGTGGGCTTTTGGGGGGGCGCTGGTCGGGGGCGCGGCGGCGTGGATTTACTCCCGGCGGCGCGGCCTGCCCACGTTTGAGGTGTACATCCCGGCGGTGGTGCTGGTGTATGCAGCCATCGGCTTCATGCTGATTAGCAGCGTGCGGGCCTTCGAGAACGCCGCGATGCTGCGCTATACGCTGGCCCCAATGATCGGGCTGTTGGCGGTGTGGGGCCTGTGTTTGGGTCAGATGGTGGCAGCGCTGGCGCATCTGCTGCGGGGGCGGCCTGCTGTGCTGCGTTACGGTGCCCCGCTGCTGGTGACAGGGGCGCTGCTGCTGCCCCCGATGACGGCGGCGGTGCAGGGCAACACGGCAAACTACCGCGCCTTTCAGCAGGTAAGCCTGGAAGAAATCATCTGGGCGTGGTCAGATGCGACATTAGCCGACCTCGAAGGCAAGATCATGATGGACGGGCGCGATACATCGTGGGTGAAGCTGTTGTACAGCCGGGTGCTGACGGGCTACGACGGCGGCACCCCGTTTAACTTCATCCATGTGCAGGGCATCCCGGAGGTGGGCACGCCGGAATCGTACTGGCATGAGGCGGGCATCAGCTATTTTGTGCTGAGTGACGAGGTGGCGGACGAGCCGGAGATCGCCGCGTTTGTGCAGGATTTGGCCCTGCTGAAGACATTCCCGGAAGGCGACAACCGCCAGCGCAGTTACGTTTACCGGATGCTGCCGCCGCAGGTGAGTACGGACGCAGTGTTTGGCGGGCATATCCGGTTGGCCGGGTATGACCTGAACAGCGACACGCTGGCCCCTGGTGATGTGCTGGCGGTGCGCCCGTTTTGGCGGGTGACTGAGCCGCCGACAGATAATTACTCGATGTATGTGCATTTGCGCCCTGCCGATGACCCCACTACCAACGCGGCCCAGTACGACGGCCCCCCGGCTGCGCCGGAGCGCCTGCCCGTGACGTGGACAGATACGCGAGAGCTGATCGTGGGTGGGGGGGCGCAAATCGCGCTGCCGCACGACTTGCGCCCTGGCGACTATGACCTGTGGCTGGGGTTATATAACTTTACGACGGGGGAGCGGTTGACCCTGCCCGACGGCAGCGACGGCTACCCCATCCCGATGACGATTGCACCGCAAAACGACTGACGACCTATGGATATTTCCACAACGAACCGCACGAACGCCACGCCTGCGCCGCGCACATTGGGCACGAACCGGGCCGTGCTGGTCACGGTGGGCATGTATGTTGCCGTGGTTGTGCTGGCGGCAGGGCTGCGCCTGCTGCTGATTGAGGGCTATCACCCGGTCATCCGCAACCACGATGAGTTCTTCCGCTTTTTGAACACGATGGCTGTGCGCCATGACATGCCGGAAATCGCGGAGCAGTGGGGCGTGTTCACGTTTAACCCCGGCTATGACTACACCGGCTTCCCGCCCGTGCAGATGTGGGTTCACGCGCCGGTACAGCGAATTGTTGAGGCCAATGTGCCGTTCCCCGTGCCCCCGGACTACATCTATGGGGCGCGGTTTGCCTCGTTGGTGGCCAGCATTATCACAACGGCGCTCACTGCCTGGATGGGCTGGTACATGGCACGTCCGTTGGGGCGGCTGGCGGCTGGCATCAGCGGGTTTGTGGCCGCGCTGGTGTGGGCGACCTCGCCCATCATTATTCATGTGAACAACCTGGCCCTGATAGACCCGCTGCTGTACCCCTACATCCCGTTGATTGTGATTTGCAGTGTGTGGGCCATCCGCTCAAACAGGGCGGCGGGGGTGTTTTTGGGGTTGGCGTTCACCATTGCGGCGATTTACACCAAGTACATCCTGGCGTATGCGCTGGTGCTGCCCGCAATTGCGACGGCGGTTCTCATCTGGCGGCGCGGGCGGGCGGCGACGGCCAGCGGCAACTGGGCGGGGGTATTGGGGCGTGGGGTGCTGGTCATGCTGCCCTGGCTGGCGGCAATGGCGGCCATCAGCGCGGTGAGCCTGTGGTGGCTGGTGTTTGAGCATGATATGTTCGCCATGCAAAACCGCGAAACCAACGTGCTGTACACCGAGGGCCTCCGCAATGCGCTGTCGCCATATCGCAACTGGGTGAACGTGTCGTCCATCATCCGGCTGACGACCGGGCTGGCCAATTTTGTGATTGTGGGGGTGATGGGCGCGTGGGGCTACGTCTATGCGCGGCGGCACAAGCTGCCCCGCCTGGAGTGGTGGCTTCCGGTTATCATCCTGCCGTTTTTGATGCTGGCGTTCATGATGATTAGCAGTGTGGTCGTCAACCGGGAAACGTCCCGGATGCGCTACCCCATTGCGCCAATGATAGCCATGCTGGGCCTGTATGGGCTGGCGCTGGCGCAGTTTGTGGTATCGTGGCGGCACCGTCAGGCACAGCGCGGCGCTCGCCCGTTGGCGGCGCTGATTGTCGCAGTTGTGGTGCTGGCCAGCTTCATCCCCCACACCTGGGAAAACATCAACACGGCCCGCGCCTACCAGCAGCAGTTCATCCAGCAGGTGGTGTGGGAGTGGACGGATGCCACGCTGCCGCAGCCCGAAGGCAAAATCATGATTGAGGGCACGCCCAAAGACGACTGGACCAAGTACGTGTGGGATCGCACCATCAGCGGGTACACCGGGACCACGCCGTTTGAGTGGGCGCATGTGCCCGGCGTGCCGCAGGGCATCACGCCGCGTGAATACATCGAAGATAAGGACATTGCTTACTTTTTCGTGTCCGAGTTGGATATTCAAGCGGGCACCGATGCGTTCCGGGCGTTTGTGGATGAGTTAACGCTGCTCAAGGCGTTCGGGCTGGCACCGGGGGCCAGGTTCCCGTCCTACTTTTACCGGATGCTGCCGCCGCAGCACACGCCCAACGCGGCTTATGCCGATGGCATCACCCTGGCCGGGTACGACCTGACCGCCGACGCGCTGCAACCGGGGGACGCGCTCACGCTGCGCCCGTACTGGCAGGCCGAACGCCAACCCACCGATAACTACTCGATGTTTGTCCACCTGCGCCCGGCGGATGACCCCACGCGCACTATCGCCCAGTTCGACGGGCCGCCCGCAGCCCCAGCCCGGCTAACGCCCACCTGGACGGACGCGGACGAACTCATCGTGGGGCAAAACATCACCCTGACGGTGCCAGAGGGCACCGCGCCGGGGGAGTATGTGCTGTGGGTGGGGCTGTACAACTTCCAAACGGGGGCGCGGCTGGCGCTTACCGCCGGGGGCGACGGCTACCCGCTAGCCATCACTGTTGAGTGAGGCTGCGGCGCATCTGGCGCAAATACAAGCGCTGCACCAGCGGCTTAAACACGGGCAGCGCATGGTTAAGTACGCTGCCCAAACGCCACAACAGCGACGGGTACACTTCGTGCTTGTCCCGCAGGATGCCGCTCACAATCGCGTGGGCGACAGCTTCGGGCAGTTGGTTGGGGAAGGCCAGCGGTGCCCCGGCGGTTTCAAAGAAGTGGGTACGGGTACCAATCGGGTAGACGAGCATCAGGTTGCCGTTGGCGGGCAGTTCGTAGCGGTAAGCATCAGCAAAGCGGTGCAGTGCCCCTTTGGTAGACGCATACAGCGCATAGCCCGGCAGCGCCCAATGGGCCATCGTGGAGGCGGTTATCACGACGGTGTAGGGGTTATCCGGGTTGACCTCGCGCATTTTGACGGCGGTATACAGCGGTGAGAACACATTCACCCGATAAATCTCCGCGATGCGCTCCCAGTCGGCCTCGTCAAGTTGTTCGTAGTAGGCAAAACCCGCGTTGGCGATGAAGATGTCAATGCCGCTCATGGTGGCCAGCGCGTGCGCGAACAGTTCATCTGTGCCGCCCTGCGATGACATATCGCACACAAACGGATTCACCGAAGCGCGGATGTTTTGCGGGACGCGCACACTGTCGCCCAGGCCCTCAGCGTCCCGGTCAGCGGCGATGATTTCCGCATCATAGCTGGCCAACCGCGCCAGCAGTGCCCGCCCAATCCCAGACGCAGCGCCCGTTAGCACAATCCGCTTGCCATCAATCTGCATCGTTCTCCCTGCTCCGTTGCATGAAGCGTCGTTCTGGCACACGTACCGATGTGTGGCATGTACCGGCTTCGTGTGTATGTGGGCACGTCGGACGTGATAGATCGCGTCTCTACAGGTCATCACAGGTTTATACAGACGGCCAGATGGCCGCCTGCTGCCGCTATTCGCCTTACTGCAAACACCGCGCACGGCAAGGCGAATAGAGACGACCCCGAACCCCTACAGTGTTTTGGTGCCCATCAGCACGCCGTCTTCGCCCTCA
>DAOTTY010000165.1:0-4179 GCA_034437575.1 Anaerolineae bacterium
CCCTGGCTGCGGGCGAACGCGCCCCACATGTGCCCCTCATCAGGGTATCCGTTTACACAGCGAAAGTCCGTCACCATGCCATCTGACCCGATTGCCGACAAGCCGCGCTACCCGTCCAGCAGCCGTTGGGGGAATTCCCGATCTGCCCTATGCGCCACTGAACACCGTCCCCGACTGGCTGGTGCCCTACCGCACCCGGATGCGGGACAAACTAACCGATGGCGGTGCCAGCGGCGGTGGTGCAGGTTACACTTGAAAAGGGCACCCCCCTCTGCCGAAACGAACACCCTGATCCTGTAAAAACCGTAAATATTCTGCTAAAAACCGTAACATTGGGGCCAATTGCGGTAAGATTGACGACGATTGCGCGATATGTTGAGGAAATTTCGTCATGGTCATATCTGAAGCCGCCAAACATGGACTCTCCGCCAAGCGTATGCGCCGCTTGAACACTGTGATGCAGCGCAAATACATTAACACCGGGCGTGTGGTGGGCGTGCATGTGTCTGTGATGCGCCGGGGGCAGCTTGCTTACAACACCGGGCTGGGCTTGCGGACAGCCGACGGGCGGCAGGTGTTCGGCGACGATACGATCTGCCGGATGGGTGCCCTCACCCGGCCTGTAACGATTGCCGCTGTGATGATGCTGTACGAGCAAAACCTGTTCCACCTGGACGACCCGGTTGCGGACTACATCCCGGCGTACAAAAACGCCCAGGTCTATCAGGGGGGAATGTATGAGGAAATCACACTGATGGACCCGGAATACCCGCTGACCATCCGTCACCTGCTGACGCAAACCGCCGGAATTTCCTACGGTCATAATGACCAGCACCCCACCGCGTACCTGTATTCCTGGGCTGATCTGTTCCGTAACCAACGCACCCTGGCCGAAGAAATCGAGGTGCTGGCTAAAATCCCGCTGCGGAACCAACCCGGCACCCGCTTTGTGGAGGGCTTTTGCCCCGATGTGCTGGCGCATCTGGTAGAAGTGCTGAGTGGGGTGGCCTTCCCGGACTATCTGGCGACGGAAATCTTCGAGCCGCTGGGCATGACGGACACCGCGTTTTATGTACCACCGGAAAAGCAGGATCGGTTGGCGGGCATCTACTGGAAGAACCCCGACGGCCAGCTAGAAACCTTTGTTGACCCGCATTTTGTGCTGGCCACAGATGAGCCGCCCAAAGCGCCCTTTGCCAGCGGCGGGTTGTATTCCACAGCGCAGGATTATACGCGCTTTTGCGCAGTGCTGCTGAACGGCGGTGATGCCCAAACAGAGCCGCTGCTGGGCCGTAAAACGGTAGAGTGGATGTTGACGAATCATCTGCCGCCAGATTTGCAGCCGCAGCCGGGGCTGGGGTATGGCATGGGGTTCAATGTGATAACGAGTGCGGCCCACATGACCGCGTTGGGCAGTGTGGGCGAATGCAGCGTGGCCGGGGCCTACAGTACGCACGTCTGGCTGGACCCGGCAGAGGCTATGGTGACGCTGCTGATGGTGCAAACGCCGCTCAACCAGACGACCATCGGCCAGGATGTGAAGACGCTTGTTTACCAGGCATTAGTGGATTAGGCAGCCCACCTGGGCAAATTGACCGTGACAGTCGTGCCATGCTGGGGCGCGCTGCGAATGTCTATATCACCGTTGATGGCCCGCAGCACTTCATCCACCAGCGTGAGGCCCAACCCCAACCCTGGCACACTGCGCGTGTTGCGCCCCCGGTAAAACGGCTTGTAAATGTGATCCCAGTCGGCGGCGTTGATGCCCACCCCCTGGTCAGTTACGCTAACGGTGGCGGTGTTCTCATCGCTGCTCAACCCGATGAGGATGTAATTATCGTCGTTGAGCAGGGACGCCTGGGCGGCATTGCGGAACACCGCCAGAATGACCATTTCTATCAACACCGTGCAGCCTTCGCAGGGCAGCGGCGTGTTGGGCACAATTTGGAAGTGCAGGGTTTCGTCCATGTCGTTTTTGAGTAAATCGGCGGCGTTCACACACACGGCGTGCAGGTCAAAGCTGTAGCGGTGTTCATCTGCCAGGTAAGTACGCCAGCGCTGATAGTCGTACAGGCTGTCGTACATGTGCAAAATGCGCCCCACCTGTTCCCGAATGCGCCGGACGTGCATCAGGCGGCGCTCAGGGGAAAGGTCATCAAAATAGCGGTCCAGGAACTCCGCCGAGGCGTTGATGACCGTCAATGGCGTGCGAAATTCATGGTTGATGTGGTTGACCAGCCCCTCGTGCAAATAGTTGAGGGTGCGCCGGTCTGGCGCTAAGGGAGGCAGGCTGGCCTCCCCACTTAGCATTTTAGCGGCGGCCCCAGTGGTCAACTCATCGGTGATGTCCAAACCGATAATAAGCAGTTTTTCTGGCTGGCCGCTGTCGGCATATTGAAACACAGTAACTTGCTGGGCAACCCAGCGCCATACCCCGGCAGCATTTCTTATGCGGATGTTCAACCGCTTGCCAGAATATCCCAGGTCAAAATTGTGGGCGGCCTCTGCAAAATACTGCCGCGCCAGTGCCCGGTCATCCGGGTGGATATACTGGAGATCAATACTGTTTTGGGGCGTGTTAAGTCGAGCAATGCCCAGGCCCATAAAGCGCTGGGCAGCCGGGTTAGCATGGTGAAACTGATGCCTGGACAAATCATAAATTACAACCATCACCGTGTCAGTAATATGGGCTAGATTCGATGATGTTGATTGGGTGTGATGAGCCATCCTACTATGCCTGCTTATTTAATGTATTGAAAGGTGATTTCAAAACTATACCACCCTTCAAAGTCAACGCTCAAGCTAACGCTTCTGTTACATTAGCGCATCAAACAAAAATGTAACGTTTAGGCAACAGATACCCTATAGAACGCCCCGAATAAGCTGCTCAATGTTGGCCTGCGGGTGGGCACCCAGCAGGCGGCCTACGGGCTTGCCTGCACTGAACGTCATCAGGGTGGGCAGGCTCATCACCTGATAGGTGACCGCGATACGGCGGTTTTCGTCCACATTCAGCTTGACCACCTTCACCTGCCCGGCGTACTGCGCAGCCAGGTTGTCAACCGCCGGGGCAATGGCATGGCACGGCGCACACCACGCCGCCCAAAAGTCCACCAGCACGGCCAGGTCGCTCTCCAGCACATCGGTTTGCCATGTGGCCTCACTCACAGGCATGGGGGTGGCCCCGCTGGCCGCACGCGCTTCTTGTTCGGCGGTGCTGGCTTGCGGATACGGCCCCTGCCCCGCTAAAAAATCGGCGTGATCTTCCACATCGGATGGGCGAACCCGGCTGGCTCGTGATTCCACACGGCCTTCATCCAGGGTGACAAGCGCAGGCGGGGCCATGCTGCCATACTGTGCGTGAAGGGCCGGGTTTTCGTTGATGTTGACTTTTGCCACCAGGATGTCCCCGGCGTACTCTGCGGCAGACGCTTTGAGGGCGGCGTCTAGCTCGTCAGACGGGGTGCGGAACAAGTACAGCAAAATCGGCAGGCCCACACTCATCAGGCGGGGCAGGCCCTTCTCGTCGGTTTTAATCGGGATGTCGTAGGCAGGCATGGGGTAGTCTCGCAGGGTGCAGTTGAATAGTGTTAACGTATGGACGAGGGCATCTAGGGGTGTATTACATGACCGTTCGCGTTACAGTCATCTCATGACCACACCAGACCTTATCAACCACCACTTTCCGTTTTATCGCCTGGGCCTCACGCGCAACCCCTTCGGCACCCTCAGCCAGGACGAGTGGCTGGCCGTCACTGTGCTGCCAACCGCCGTCGAACACGCGGTGACCAGCGGTGTTGACCATCTAATTGTGCTGGGGGAACGCGGGCGCGGTAAATCCACAACGCTGCACTACCTGCAAGCCCACTACGCTGCACAGGGCCACCTCACTGCCTATGAACGGCTGCCGCGTGGGCAGTGGCGCTACCATACCCACACCGCCCCGCTAAACGTCTTTTTGCTAGACGAGGCGCAGCGCCTCGCCCCCTGGCAGGCCACTCGTTTGTTCCAGGATCAGGCACGCTACGGGCTGCGGCTGGTGATTGGCACCCACCGCGCCATGACATTGGGCTTTCGGCTGCGCGGCCTGGATGTGCAAACCGTGCGCCTGGAACGGGCCATCAGCCGCGAGCGCCTGGCCGCCATTTTGCAGCGCCGTCTGGACGTGTTTGCCTATGC
>DAOTTY010000166.1:0-7925 GCA_034437575.1 Anaerolineae bacterium
GGGTTTGGGCAGCGCCCAATGATGTGCCATGCAACTTTGCAAAAGCCCTGCTGAATGCACCCCATTTGTTGCCGTAGCTTACCATACCGTTTATAATTGTGATTTATTGTAATGTACAGTGGCTGTGCGGATGCCCACCATGCGAACCGAAATTATCGGGAAAACACTACGCGGCTACGAACTGATTGACACCATTGGCGAAGGGGGGTTCGGTGTGGTTTACCGTGCCCGCCAGTTGGTCGTGGGGCGTGAGGTCGCCATCAAGGTGATTTTGCCGCAGTTCGCCAACTCCCCGACGTTTGTGCGCCGCTTTGAAGCCGAGGCGCAGCTCGTCGCTCGGCTAGAACACCCGCACATCGTCCCCATGTTTGACTACTGGCGCGACCCGGACGGCGCTTATCTGGTGATGCGCTACGTCAGCGGGGGCAGTCTTTCTGCCCGGCTAGACGACGGGCCGCTGTCGTTGGCGCAGGGGGTGCGCCTGCTGGACGAAATCACGGCGGCGCTGTCTGTGGCGCATCGTAACGGCGTGGTTCACCTGGATATGAAGCCGGATAACATCCTGCTGGACGAAGACGCCAACTTCTATTTAACCGACTTCGGCATCGCCAAGCAGGAAGGCACCGAGGACAACAACTCAGACGGGCGCGTGAGCGGAACCATTGCCTACGCCGCCCCCGAACAACTCCAGAGCAAAGCCGTCACTTACCAGACGGATGTCTACAGCCTGGGCCTGATTTTGTACGAGGTGCTGACCGGCCAACACCCGTTTATGGGCCAAAATGCCACGCAGATGATTATCTCGCACCTTAGCGCGACCGTCCCGCCGCTGGCAGAACACCGCCCCGGCCTGCCCGACGGCATCAACGCGATTATCAAGCGGGCCACCGACAAAGACCCCGAAGCCCGCTACACCGACATCCGGCAAATTGCAGCAGACTTCCGCAAGATCGTTGAGGAGCAAGACAGAAGCCTGCTCACGGCCATGCGGGGCGACCTGACCACCATCACCAACCCGTACAAGGGCCTGCGCCCGTTTGAAGAAGCCGACGCGCAAACCTTTTTCGGGCGCGAAGCCATGATCGAGCGGCTGCTGGCGCACATGCACCAATCAGACTTTCTGGCCGTTGTCGGGCCGAGCGGCAGCGGCAAGTCCAGTTTGGTGAAGGCCGGGCTGCTGCCACAGTTACGCCAGGGGGCCATTGCAAGCAGTAAAACGTGGTACGTCAGCGAGATGGTGCCCGGCAGCACCCCGATTCTTAACCTGGCGTCTGCCCTGAACAAAGTCGCCACCCGCGACAGCGGCCACCTGTACGAAACCCTCAACAGCTATACCGAAGCACTGGCGCTGATGGTGGCCAATTTGCTAGAGGACAAAGACGGCGACCTGCTGCTGGTCATCGACCAGTTTGAGGAGGTGTTCACGCAGGTAGACAGTGAAGAAACGCGCCGTCACTTCCTGGATATGCTCACCTATGCGCTCAACAAAGACAGCGTGCGCCTGCGCGTCGTGATAACGCTGCGAGCCGACTTTTACGACGGCCCCCTTCAATATGAAGCCTTCGGCAAACTCATTCAGGAAAACACCCAGGTGGTGCTGCCCCTCAGCACCCAGGAACTTGAACGGGCGATTATGGGGCCAGCGGAACAGGTGGGCATCAAAGCCGACGCCGACCTGGTGGCGACAATGGTGGCCGACGTGCGCGAGGAACCCGGCGCGCTGCCGCTGCTGCAATACGCGCTGACGGAGGTGTTCGAGCGGCGGCGCGATGCCCCCCGCCTTACCCTGGACGCCTATAAATCCAGTGGCGGAGTAAGCGGTGCCCTGGCCAAACGCGCCGAGGAAGTCTTTCAGGAATTGGCCGCTAGTGACCGCGATGCAGCCCGGCAGGTGTTTTTGCGGCTGGTCACATTGGGCGAAGGCGAAGAAGACACCCGCCGCCGCGCCCTCTATTCCGAATTGATTAGCGTGGATGTGCCAGCGCGTGTGCAGCATGTGCTGGATACCTTCGGGCGCTACCGCCTGCTGACGTTTGATACCGACCCCACCAGCCGCGAGCCACTGGTGGAAGTGGCCCACGAAGCGCTCATCCGCGAGTGGCACCGCCTGCGCGATTGGATCAGTGACAGCCGCGACGATGTACGCCAACAGCGGGCGGTCAACCGGGCGGCGATTGAGTGGGCCAACAACGGCCAGGATGCCAGCTTCCTGCTGCGCGGGGCACGCCTAGCGCAAGCGGAGGAATGGTCTAACAAAACGGACATCGAACTGGCGGAAATCGAGCAGACGTTCGTGGCTGCCAGCATGGCCGAGCGCGAACGCTTGCAGCGCATTGACCAGGAACGGCGCGAACGTGAAACCGCCCTGGAAGCCCGTGCCCAATCGCGGCTGCGGCTGCTGGTGAGTGTGCTGGCTGTGGCTGCCATCTTGAGCTTTGGCCTGTCCTTTTTGGCCATCAACCGGGGCCGTTCAGCCGTTAAGGCCCGCGCCACCAGCGAATTTAGCGCTGCCGTGGCCCAAACCCAGGTCGCCGTTGCCGCCACCGCCGAGCGCGAAGCCGTTATGGAGCGCGAAACCGCCGAACTGCAAGCGCTTCGCGCCCAAAGCCTCGCCATTGCCACCGTTGCTCAGCTTTCCCTGCTAGACGGCGAACTGGATCGTGCGGTGGCGCTGGCGTTGGCCGCCAACAATACGACCAGGCCGCCGCCGCAGGCCCAACGGGTGCTGGGGTTGGTGGCCTACAGCCCCGGCACCCGGCGTCTGTTCGACATCGGCGCACCCGTCGATGCCGTCGCCATGAGCGACACCGGTGACCGCATCGCCACTGCCTCGCAGGATGGGCGCTTGCTGTTGTGGGATGTGGACACAGGCGACCTGCTCCAGCAGTTTGCGGGCCACACCGAGCGGGTCACCAGCTTGCAGTTCGTCGGGCGACGCTCTGATTTGCTGGTGAGTGGCAGTTGGGACGACACCGCTATCCTGTGGGATGTGACCACAGGCGAGGCCATTCGCACCTATAACGGCCACACCGATGACGTGCTGGATGTGGCCGTCAACCTGGGGGCAAACCAGGTGGCGACGGGCAGCAGCGACGGCACCGCCCGCGTGTGGGAGCTGAACACCGGCAATCAACTGACCCTGTTTGACGATCATGATGGCCCGGTGACCGCCGTGGCATTGGCCCCACAGGGCAACCTGTTGATGACCGGCAGCGCCGATGAACAACTGCGCCTGTGGAGCATCCAGACGGCGGTCAATGTTGGCCTGTATTCGGCCCACGATGGCCGCGTCACCGCCGTAGACATCAGCGCGGACGGGCTGGAACTCCTTTCCACCTCAGAAGATACCTCCGCCCGCGTGCATGGCACCTACTTCGCCAGCGCCACCCAGCTTTTAGAGGGCCACACCGATACCGTGCTAGATGCCACATTCGTCCGTGATGGCGAGACGGTTTACACAGCAGGGGCCGATGAGCGCATTATTGTGTGGGACAGTGAAACAGGCGAGGCGCGGAACGTTTTTGAAGAGCATACCGGCAGCGTGCTGAGCATTGACAGCGACGAGAGCGGGCGGTTTGCCGTCACCGGCTCGCAGGATGGCACCGCCCGCGTGTGGGTGATCGACGCTGCCAGCCCCATCCGCCAGATGACGGGCGTCCGCACCGGGGAGCAGCCCGTTGTGGCCTTTAACCCATCAGGGAATCGCTGGGCGCTGGGCGCTCGCGGCGAGGGGACATCTTTATATGCGGCCACAGGCACCTACCAGCAGCAAACCCGCTCCCTGGGCGACCCCTTCGCAGATGTGAACGGGCTGGCCTTCAACAGTGATGGCTCCCTGCTGGCTGTGGGCACCGCCGACCGTGAAGTCGTCCTGTTGGATACCCTTAGCAGTGGGGTGCGGCGGCGCTTTACGAACGGGCATACCGGCCCCGTCACCGATGTGGCTATCACGGCTGACGATGACCTGCTCATCACAGGCAGCACAGATGCCAACGTCGTTGTGTGGAACATGGCCACGGGCGACCAGGTGCTGCGCTTTGAAGCCGCCCACGCAGACAGCATCACCGCCATTGCGGCCAGCCCCACCGCCAACATCGTTATTTCCGGCTCCAACGATGGCAGCATGGTGCTGTGGGACTTAGAAGAAGGCCGCGAGTTCTTGCGCCTGCTCGGCATCCGTGATGCCGTGCATGACCTTGCCTTTGCGCCTGATGGCGCGTCCGTTTTTTCCGCCTTGGGCGACAACACCGTGCAGCAGTGGAACACCACCAACGGCGGGCGCATCACGCGCTTTGTCGGCCACCGGGACGCGGTTCGCAGCGTGGCCGTCAGCCCGAACGGTGAAACCATGCTCAGTGGCAGCGACGACAACAGCCTTATCCTGTGGGACGTGGCCACGGGCACGCCCATTGTGCGCTTTAACCCCGGCTACCCCGTCGTGAGTGTGGCCTTCCACCCGACAGAACCCGTCGCGCTGGCGGCAGGCGAAGACGGCCAACTGACGCTGTGGCAAACCATCTCCCTGGGCGGCATGGAAGCCTTTGTCACCGCAAACCGCTACACCCCCGACCTGACCTGCGAGCAGCGCGAACAGTACAACATCACCCCGCTGTGCGACGCATAGTTAGTACGTGATGACTCAGGGACTCGCTTCAATAACCCCACGAGTCTGAGGGCCGAGCCGCTACCCTACGCCCGGCGGCGCTTGCGCCACAGCGCATAGCCATACGGCGGCACCATCAACCCCAGGCCCCATGGTCCGCAGACCGCAATAATCCACGCCCAGAAGATTTCCAGCGAGCTTGCGCCCTCACTGCTTGCGGTACGAAACACGCGCACCAGGAACTCATCTTCGGTTTCTGCTTCGACTATCTCTTCTTCAGTTTCTTCGGTTTCTTCGGTTTCTTCAGTCGTGGTGTCGTCCGGGGTTGTGTTCTCAACAATTTCGACCGGGGCCGCTTCGGCTGCTGGTTCGCCGCCGTTGCTGGCCACACACGCCGCCAAACTGAAGCTCTTGCTGCCCACGCCGCCGTTGTTGCTGGGGCTGCCCGTCAGCGTGATGGTGTCACCATCCCCTGCTTTCGTGGCGGTCATGCCGCCTTCGGTGGTGAAGCTCGTCCCGGCGGCCAAATCAATAATCTGCCGCAGCGAGACCGTTGCCACCGGCCCGGCCACCTCAATGTTGCTGGCCCACACATTCACGCTGTCGTTCTGGCAAAAGATGCTGAAGTCCTCGTCTGGCTGTGGGTTCAGGCGTCCGTCCAGCGTGCCCGACCAGGGTTCGTCCGCGCCGCCGCTGTCTGCGTCCCCGCCGCCGCCGCTGCCGCTCTCACCGGGGGACTCCTCACCGGGGGACTCCTCGCCGGGGATTTCGTAGCATTCAAGCTCGCCCACACAATCGTCCTGGGCCAGCGCGGAATACATCCCCGCCCCGGCCACAGCCAATCCTACTGCGAATACACCGATAATAATCCGAAATGAGCGCATCAAAGTTCTCCCTTTCTATACCAGAGTGCGTCTTGCTCAATCTACAAGACGCCGCTCCAAAACGTGATGAACATCCCCTAAAACCCAACAGATGTCATACGCTGGTTTAGAGAACATTCAAATCTGATTTTATTACGCTCATTTTCCCTTTACAAATTTCACAGTGTAAAAAATTGTAAAGACCTGAGCGCAGCAGGCCGCACCCACCTCACAGCGCCACCTAGCGCCGCCGCGCCCCTGGCGATACCATAGGCTTGTTTCGTTCTGTTCACCTGGAGCCGATGCCCATGTCCAAATATCAGCGGGCCATAGAAAGCCTGTACAGCGCCGCCAGCCTCACCGACGAACTCCGTGACGACGAAGCGGAGCCACTGCTCAAGTGGGGCGAGGGGATGGCCGCTCAACTTGATAGCGAAGTGAGCGACGAAGACACCTACGACCAGAAGATCAAGCAGGTGCGCCGTGTGCTGAAGCGCATCAACCGCTTTATTGGTGCCGGCACCCAGGGCGACGCCGCCGAAGCCCGCGACATGCTGGAAAAGCTGGCCGAAAACGCGGCAGAACTGGGTGTTACCATCCCGCCGGAGCAAATCGACCACCTGTTGAATTGGCAGCGCACCCACTCCAATGGCGAAACGGTAGGCGAACTGCTGGCTGTGCTGCGGGGCAGCGCGGCAAACGCCCCCACCCCCCCCAACCTGGATAGACCCGCCTTACCCCACCCAACCGAAGGAACAAACGACCATGAGCAAGAATAGTAAAAACTCAAGCCGACGCTCGCTGGGCGGCACGCTGCTGGGCCTGCTGGTGATTATCATCGCCTTCTTTTTTGCACAAGCCACCGGCATTGATATTCTGGCCCTCCTGAATGATGTGGCGGGGGAAGTGGAGGAAGTTGACCAGACGGGCAGCGGCGGCAGCGACGACTTCGATACCGCCCCGCCAACCCTTTCGCTCCCTGGCGAGGTCACGCCGCTCCAGGTGGGGCAGGGCTTCGGCGCTCAGAAGGGCTTCTGGTCGGTGTACTTCAACGCGCCCACCGGCAGCCGTGATGCTGCCGACTACGTTAACGGTATTGACGAAAACCTCGCGGCAGACATCAACAACGTGCAGCAAACGCTAGACATCGCCGCGTTTGAGTTCAACAACGAACGGCTTACCGAAGCGGTGATTGCCGCCCACGAGCGCGGGGTGCAGGTTCGCATCGTCACCGATGACGAGTTCGGCGTGGAAGAAGAAGAAGCCATTGAGGAATTTGAAGATGCGGGCATCCCCGTCGTGGATGACGCCAAAAGCGCCCTCATGCACAACAAGTTCATGATTTTGGATCAGCAGGTGGTGTGGACGGGCAGTTGGAACTACACCGTCAACGGCACCTATCGCAATAACAACAACGCGCTCGTGCTGCGCTCACAGCGGGCGGTACGCGCCTACCAAACTGAGTTTGACGAGATGTTTGAACGGGGCGAGTTCGGTGCCCGCTCCACCGAGGGCACGGCCACCTTCAGCCAGGATGGTACCCCGGTTAAGATTGTGTTCGCGCCAGAGGATGACGTGGTGGGGGCCATCGTTGAAGAACTGGGACGGGCGCAGCGCGACATCCGGTTTATGGCGTTTTCGTTTACGCAGGACGACATAGGCGATGCAATGCGCCAGCTTGGGGCCGAGGAGGTGACCGTGCAGGGCATTTTTGAGGTGCGCGGCAGCGAAACCGAGTTCAGCGAAATGCCGCCGATGTATTGCGCCGGGTTCGATGTGCGCCAGGATGGCAACCCGTTTGCGCTGCATCACAAGGTCATCATCGTAGACGATACCACCGTGCTAACCGGGTCGTTTAACTTCAGCGCCAACGCCACTGAAAGCAACGACGAAAACCTCGTCATTATCCGCGACCCGGACCTCGCCGCGCTGTACCTTACGGAGTACGAGCGCCGCTTTGCCGAAGCCTCCCCGCCCGACCCGGCAGACATCGAGTGCGAGTAGGTGTGTTAAATTCCGTGTTGTGCGGTTCACACAATGTTTACATAGTTTTTATTGTATTTTATACCCAAAAGCGGGCTGCCTCCACTATAATGCTATATGTCCGATTAATTATCCATAAAGGTCATCAACATGGACAACTACTACAGCATTGAACGTGAAGCCGCTAACCGTGCTAAAGACTACCGGATTCAGGCTGAAGCCGCTCGCCTGGGTAAAGAAAAGAGCGTCAACATCGACAGCCACAACCTGCGTGGGTACAGCGAGTACCTCGTGCGCGTGTTAACGACCCCACGCAACCGCTAAGCGCACCTCATCACCCTGGGGCAGCCTGAACAAGGCCGCCCCAACCACTCCCGTACTAGGGCGATTGCAAAGTCAAGTTTTCACATCGCGGGGACGCTGTCCCCGCACCCCTGCAAAGGGTTAGCACCCTTTGAACCCATGCTTTCGGACGC
>DAOTTY010000167.1:0-3235 GCA_034437575.1 Anaerolineae bacterium
CCTACAGGACACCCTGGATTGGCTAAACGGCCCCACGCGGCCTTAGCTGTTTAGCTTTGCACCTGCCGGGGCAACCTGACAGTAGAGGTCGTGCCCTTGCCTGTGCCGGGGCTATCTACTGTGATGCTGCCGTTGTGGGCTATTACGATTTCTTTCACAATGGCGAGGCCCAAACCATAGCCGCCGCCCTGCCCGCGAGACTTATCGGCCTGATAGAAACGCTCGAACACGCGGGATAGGTCTTCTGCACTGATGCCAACGCCAGTGTCTTTCACGGTGACCCGCACACAGCCCTCATTCTGGTCAACCAAAACCCCAATCTTGCCGCCTTCGGGCGTGTATTTCACCGCATTAGACAGCAAATTGGTGACAACCTGAGCCAGCCGGTCACCATCACCCGTGACGGGATCGGTGGGGTGCAGCTTCGACGTGATTGTCAGCCCTTTTTGTTTGGCGACGACATCAATCTTTTCGATCAGTGCCCCGACCATCTCTGTCAGGTTTAGGGCATCTTGGCGCATTGCCAAGTGGCCACTTTTCAACCGCGATAGCTCCATGAGTTGCTGCACCAACCGGTTTAGCCGGTCGGCTTCATCATGGATGATGGATGCCGCACGGGTGGAGTCGGGCGCGGTACCATCTATGATGGCTTGTGAGTAACCCTGTATTGATGTAAGCGGCGTCCGCAGGTCATGTGATACACTGGCCAGCAAATCACGCTGCGCTTGATTGGTGAGTTCCACCTGCCTGCTCATCTGGTTAAACGCCTGCGCCACGTTGCGAATTTCACGCGGCCCTGCTTCTTCCGGCACGCGCTGGCTGTAATCGCCTTCGGCAACGGCCAGTGCCGCTTCTGACAGCGTTTTGAGCGGTCTGCCGAACATTTGGCTGACGACGATAGCCAGGAACGTCGAAACCGCGACCCCGGCAAACCCGGCCTGCAATAATGCTATGCTCAGGCTGTCGCGGAACTGTTCAATTGCCGTAAATAACGGCACCGTTGACTGATGCTGGGCAAGCATGATTGTCAATGGCTCCACGTCGTTACGCAGTATACCTGTTGGCAGTTCTGCTTGCAGGAAGAGCCACTGGGCACCGTCATCCGTAAACTCCCCCTGCCTCAGGCGGTCAGGAGTGAGTTCAAACTGGAGGCCCGGTCGGCGTGGGCCACCCCTGCCCTCCCCTGGATTCAGCGAACGGCGCTGCTGATCCCAGTTTTCTGCATCACGCGGATTCAGGGGGCCAACCTCGTCAATTTGCATTACGTCACCTGCGGCGTAAGCGCCCAGGCTGTCCTCGATGACCGTGTTATCCTGTGGGTTGACAATCATAACACGCACGCTGCTGGTCGATGCCGCTGCTGCCAGTGGCGTTTCACTCAACACGACATCATCTTGCAGCGAAAGCAACACATAGCGCATCCGGTTTTCGCGCACTTGCTCTGCTGCGAAGCCCAACAAATCACGGTGGATTTCACCGGGTGTGAAAGCCGCCCGCGAACTGAGCAAAAAGATAAGCGCGACCGCTGTTACCATCAGGGTGACGCCCAGCAGCAGCACATAAGACAGCAGCAAACGCCCGCGTATTCCACTGACCATTAGTCAACCTCTAGCTTGTAACCCACACCCCAAACGGTTTCAATGCGAGGGGTCATCCCGTCCAGTTTGTGGCGCAAGTGAGCAACGTGCATATCAACAGTGCGCGTTTCTCCGGCAAAGTCATATCCCCAAACCACATTCAACAGCTTTTCCCGGCTGAAAACGATACGCGGGTTGCGGGCCAGGGCCAGCAGCAGGTCAAACTCCTTTGTCCGCAGGTCAACCGGTTGCTCATCCACCGTGACCATGCGGCGCAGCGGGTCAACAGTCAGGTTATCGTGGCGCACTGTGACTGCATCGCCTGCTTCGTCGCGCTGCGCTCGCTCTGAGCGGCGCAAAATGGCTTTTACACGGGCAACCAACTCACGCGGGTTGAACGGCTTCGTCAGGTAGTCGTCTGCGCCCAGTTCCAGGCCAACAATCTTGTCAATGTCATCGTCACGGGCGGTAAGCATAACAATCGGCACCTCTGACTGTGCCCGGACTCGCTTGCATACTTCCCAGCCGTCCATTTCCGGCAGCATCAAATCCAACACCACCAGGTCAGGGCCACCCGTCAAAATCGCATCCAGCGCCGTCACCCCGTCGTTGGCACGGGTCGTTTTGTACCCTGCTTGTTCCAGGTACATGGCGGCAAGGTCAATGATGTGTTGTTCGTCATCCACCAACAAGATTGTTGTCATGCGTTGTTCACCCCGCGAAGTCGTGCCGCATGTGAACCACCTGACGGCGCGGCATAAACTGATAGCTTCGCAGAATGTGACTGGCCCGGTCATCGTTGGACGGGTGGAAAAGGGTCAGGCCATCTGCACCAAAACGCCGTACTGCTGACGCAACCAGCGCCCTAGCCGCCGTGCCATCATCAGTGGGGTGAGCCATGAGTAACAACTGCTTATTGGTCATCCCCAGCGAACTTTCGATTTGCAGCCATGCCAGTAGGGCATCGTCTGAGGCAGACCGGATAACAAGCCGCTGCACATCGCGCAGGTTCAGCCAGTTGTTTAGCCGCCGCAACGGGGACAGCCGAAACGTCCGCATGTGGGTGGGGCGCAGCCAGTCCAACCCACCCAGGTCTTGCGGGCGCACCATTTTAGCCAACTCGTATTCGGCCTGCACATCACCCAAACGGCGTTGGACAATCCGCAGATGGGGGCTGTCAGCCAGCGGGTCTAGCGGCTGCAAAGAGCGATACGGTGCCCGCCGCCACTGCGTCCAGGCGCGTTCTTCAACGAACCCCAGCTTACGATACATCCGCCGGGCAATATCATTCTCGTAGTCCACCTGCAAAATGGCCTTACTATCTGGCTGCTGCGCGATCATATCCATACAGGCGTGCATCAACTGTTTGGCAATGCCCCGGCCTCGATACGCTGGATAAACGGCAACATTGGCAATGATCCAGGTGCGGCCCAACTCACGCGGGTAGTCTGCCGGGTAGACCGATACATTCCCCACAATCCGCCCTTCAACTTCCCAAACGTAACCCAGGCTCATGCCATGCGCCAACTCATTGAGGTGAGTTAACACCCCCAAACCAGTCCCTAAACGGCTTAGCTGGCGCATCTCGCGGATGGCTGCCCGTCCGCCGGCATCCATCGAATTTGAGAAGGCCGTTTCGATCAAATCGGCCAGTTGGG
>DAOTTY010000168.1:0-1782 GCA_034437575.1 Anaerolineae bacterium
GGTGATTGGGTATCGTAGGGACAGACCAACGTGTCTGTCCGCCCGTTTTGCCAGAATTTTAAATCGACCCGCTTCGCGGGAAAGGGGCGGGGGGCTTCCCCCCACACCCCCCTTAGAGGGCGGCTTCGCCGCCGACAGAGTTCAGAGTGCGCTAATAGGGGCAGCAACAACCAAACGACAACCGTAAGTGACGCCATCAAGGTAGGGATCGCGGTAGAGGTAGCGATACGACGCGGCGGCGACATCCTGATCGTAAGGGAAGGAACCGCCCCGCAGCACCTTACGTTCTCCATTACTATAACCATCTACAATCTTCGGATCATTACGGTCATTCTGGCACCACTCGTACAGGTTACCCGCTACGTCCAGCGCACCGCACGTTGCCCGCCCATGCGGGTACATTCCCACTGCCGTCGTGCGTGCAATACCTGCTTCACTCGTATTACAGCGGCGACCATCCCATTCACCCCAGGGATACTTTTGCGCTTTCACACCCGCCATTGCCGCCCACTGCCACTCCCATTCTGTCGGCAAACGTACCTGCAAGGATGCATCAGGCAACAGGTTAGCTTCGCGCAATTTCGCATCCAGCCAACGGGCATACGCCACCGCTTGATACCAGGATACGCTGTCTCGCGGATAATTCGTATACGGTTGGCGTGGATCACTGACGCGCTGTTTTTGATACTCTTCCGGCATGTCCCGCCACCACTCCGGGTTTTCAAAGCCATTTGGATGGTCTACAAACGCCTGAAACTGCTCATACGTCGTCAGGTATTGGGCGATGAAAAACGGCTTGACTTCAAACTCGCCAAACTTAAATTTGTAAATGCCATTTGAACCATCGACTGGCAGCCAGATCATATCGGGTAGGCCATCATCACGCAGTCCGGCACCGGGCAAGGTATGCTTCAGTTGGAGCAGCCGTGTGCTGATCTCGCTGCGCCGGGGATGCAGCGTCTCAATGTCGGCAATTTCATCCAGCAGGTGTTCGGCTTCCGGGCGAGCGAAGGCACGTTCTGTCTCGTTCAGATCGGGTTTCAGGCGGGCCATCATCGCCTGTGCCTCCTGCCCCCGGTCACCCAACCATAGGAAGTCACGGCTGTGGTTGTTGGCTTCCCACATCGTCGCCGCCTTACGCAGTTCGCGCAGGGTGTGCAGGTCGCCGCGCACTTCGGCAATCCACGTCACCAGCGTGTCCCAGCTTCGCAGCAGCGCCTCATGGGTTACTTCCAGGTAGCGGCGTCCGCCCTCACGCCCACGTTGCAGCAAGCCGTTATCCACAAAGGCATCAACCAGCGTTTTCGCGTCCGGGTCTGCGACCACATCCGCCAGCGGTGCGCGGCGGCGGGTCGGTTCGCCTGTCTCCTCGTCGATGTTCACCAGCGGCAAAAACACCTGTCCGAGCATGTCCTGTGCGGCTTCCGGCAGGGATTGGTAGACCGCTTCGCTGTGCGTGCCAATCGCACCGCCCACCTCTCCCATGCGCTCGTAGGCGTCACGGGTGAGCGTGCTGCCGTTGCGTTCCTCGTACAGCCGTTCCAGCGTAAATTGCAGCAGGGGCAGCGCCCCGGCGAGGGCTTTGTCCTGCCCGCGCAGCGCGAACACAATGTCTGCCACCAGCCCATCATCGAAGCTCAGCCCGGACTGTTGTGCCGGTTTCTGGATAGCATCGCGCAGTTCGGGAATGCTCATGGGCTGGACGAGCGCGGTGTATTTATCGAACAGCGACCCCAACTGCGGGTAGTTCAGCGGATAATCCAGAAAGTCAGCTCGCATACT
>DAOTTY010000169.1:0-11746 GCA_034437575.1 Anaerolineae bacterium
GACCAGATATTGCTATACTATTCACAATAGCAGCGGACAGGTTGTGTGCCGAACGTCACTGCTGATTGCACCCACAACAGGCGGCACGGCCTACGCTGTAACCTGTGCCACAGCGCACAGGACCCATAACAGTTGTTTGACTGGATCGAAAGGTCTTGGCTGTGTCTGTTTTGTACGGACGTGTTTTACTTCTTAATGGGAGTTCGTGGGAACCCCTGTCGGTGATTACAATTCCCCGTGCCATTAACTTGCTGTTGGCTGAAAAAGCCGTCACGGTGGAAAACAGCGGTAAGACGCTGCGGACGGTGGACAGTGAGTTCCCGATTCCATCGGTGATTGCGCTGCGCCGCTATGTAAATGTGCCGCGCCGTCAGGCTCACTGGAGCCGCCGGGGGGTTCTCATCCGGGATGATTTCACCTGCATCTACTGTGGTGTTCAGCCAGGTGACATCCAAAAGGGCAAGATGCTGACCAAGTCCATGTTTACGGTGGATCACATTGTGCCCAAAAGCCGCAATGGCCGCGACACCTGGACGAACACCGCTTGCGCCTGTGAGCAGTGCAATCACAGGAAGGGGAGCCGACTGCCAAACGAGGCGGGCATGAGGCTGAGTTGGGAACCCAAGACCCCACGCACCAGCTACCTCGTCATAGCGGTGGGCACTGGCCCGGATGTGTGGAAGCGCTATATCGAAGTTGACTAAACAGCCGGGGATCGGCTATTCCCCCGGCTGTTTTTAATTCTATATCTGTGGGTTGCTGCGGCCCGGCAGCACGCACCCCCACGAACAGAAGGGCTGTCATGACGTGGCCTGTCGCCCTACAATAGCCGCATTATAACAGGTTAGGGTTCCAGGCTTATGACGCTCCTCCGTATTGCGTGGCACAGCCTCCGGCGCATTTTAATTGGCCTGCGCTGGTTGGCACTGCTGGTGCTGATGCTGCTGGTTTTGCGCCATGCGACGTTGCAAAACACCCCTTACTATCAGGTGGCGGCGCATGTGCGCGACGCCCACTTTGACTACATCGGCTGGGAGTTGGGGGCCATTCGCACCAAAGTGACGCAGGCGATTGCCCAAAATCACAGCTACACCCCCGAAGCCGAGCGCTCCGATTATGTGCGGGCCTACTTTGCAGACCTCGCCACCGTCCAGGGGATCGAAGCACAAATCGAAGCGATTTACACTGACCCGGCAGTCACCGACCCGGACGCCGAATCGGCGGGGCTGCGGGCCGAACGGGACACCATGCGGGCCGACCTGCGCCAGCGCCAAGCGGCAGCCGAAGCCATCCTGGAAGATCAGGTATCTACCGTGCTGGTGGAAGAAGGCTTTGGGCTGGGTGGCCAGCTTGCCCCGCCGATGTCCATGCGGTTCGTCGGAAGAACGCTGCTGCTGGTGACCTCGCCGCGAGACGCCATCGAGATGAAATACCCCATGACGCTGACCCCTATCCCGGTTGATGAGCGCGAGGCCATCGAACAGCGCATTGCCGCCGAACAGAACTTATCCGCAGTGATTGTGCCCATTGGTGGCATGGCGCTTTACCCGGCTATGATCGTGGAAACCAGCAGCCTGTCTTACACAATCGAGACGTTCGCGCATGAGTGGCTGCACCACTACCTGATGTTCCACCCGCTGGGGTGGAGCGCTGAACTGGCCGAAAGCGGCGAAGCCCGCATTATCAACGAGACGACAGCCAGCATTTTCGGGCGAGAGATGGGCCAGAAGGCATTAGAGCGCTATTACCCGGAGTTTGTTCTTCCAGGGCCGGAACTGCCTACGTCGATAGATGAGGTGCCAACGGAGGCCGCGCCCGCCGAACCCACGCCGCCGCCGTTCAACTTTGGTGAGGCGATGCACGAAACGCGCACCACCGTCGATGACCTGTTGGCGGAGGGCAAAACTGAGGCGGCAGAAGCCTACATGGAGGACCGGCGTGTGCTGTTCTATGAAAACGGCTACAACATCCGCAAGCTGAACCAGGCCTGGTTCGCCTTCTACGGCGGCTATCAGGTAGAGGGCATCAATGCGGGCGGGGCAGACCCCACCGGGCAGGCCGTGCAAGATTTGCGCGACAGTGCCACCAATATCAAAGCGTGGGTGGTGACGATGCAAACCATCGTCACGCGGGATGACCTGTTGGCCGAGCGTGATCGTCAGTTAGGGGTGGCCCAGGCCGCTAACGAGTAGCCACTGCTACGACACTTTTACGCAATTGATTGTGCATAAAGGCCGGTTCGCTGCCATAATGAAGGCATCAACGAAAGGCAACCCATACAGGGAGTGGACTTTATGGCAGAAGAATTCATTGTGACGATTCATGGTGTTGAGGGCCTGGACACGATCAACGTCCGCACCGGCCCCGGCGTCAATAACAGTCTGGTGTTTAAGGCACCCAAAGGTCAAACGGGCATTCGGGTGTTAAATGTGGTGGACGACGAAGACCACAACGTGTATCAGGCTAAGGTCTACCAGTGGTTTCACCTCGTCTTCCCAGATGGCCGGGACGCATGGGCACGCGATGACCTGATTGACGTGCAGGGGGACGGGTCTTACTTTGGGTATGGGATGCTGCCCCAGCCCGTCCTGGCCTTCACCCTCACACGGGATAAGAGCATCACATTCACGCCGCTGGACGCGCCGTCTTCTGGCAGCGTGCAGGTGATTACCAGCTCAACCCCTGTCACAGACACGCAACCGACAACCGACACGCCCACTGATTCCGGCAGCGATAGTGTGCAGGTGATTACCAGCTCAACCCCTGTCACAGACACGCAACCGCCAACCGACACGCCCACCGATTCCAGCAGCGATAGTGTGCAGGTAATTACCGGCTCAACCCCTGTCACAGACGCGCAACCGACAACCGACACGCCCACCGATTCCAGCAGCGATAGTGTGCAGGTGATTACCGGCTCAACCTCTGTCACAGACACGCAACCGACAACCGACGCCGACCCAGGCACGACCCTCACCCGTAACGACCCCATTGGCCCGGCCCGGCTTACCATTCGGGGGCAAAGCGGGCTGAACCTACGTAGTGGCCGCAGTACATTTACAAGTATCGTTGTCCGCATCCCCAAAGCGGCTGAACTCGACATTTTGGAGGTGGGCAGCGGCGAAACAATCGGTGATCCCTTCCAGTGGATTCGTGTGAACTACAACGGCCATGATGGCTGGGTGCGGGAAGACTTTGTGCGCTTGCGGGGCAGATTTCAAAAATTCGGCCTCAACGCCTCCGATCAGTACCCGTCGCCCGTTGAAGGGGGCTGGTGGGTGCGCGACTTCAACCCGAACCAGAACAACACGCGGTTCACGTCCTATCACCTGGGCTGGGACTTTGGTGCGAATGTGGGGGAGCCGCTGCTGGCCGGGCCGAAGGGCGGCGTCGTGACGAAGATCGCGTTTTGCCAGCCGTGCGGTTCCCAGGGGCTGAGTGCGCCGTCATTGGGCTTTAACCTGAACGACCCCCAGGTCCTCAACAGCGAAGCCTGGAATTACGGCTATGGCCATTATGTGCTGGTGCGCTACGACAATGACCTGCTGCCGGAATTCACCAAACAGCAGCTATCACAGCGCAACCTGGCCGGGGCGCATCTGTTCGTCATTTACGCCCACATGCACGATATTGAGGTGGGCCAGGGCCAAACGCTGCAACCCAACCAGCGCATCGGCACGCTGGGCAACAGCGGCAACTCCAGTGGGCCGCACCTACACCTGGAAGTGCGGGCTAACGCAAACCCCACCGCGCAGTTCTACCAGTCGGAGTTGTTCAATCCGGGGGTGTTGTTCTTGCGTTAGGGTTGCAACTGCTGGCCCAGCCAGCCGATGATTTGCGGGGCGAGTGTGGGCTGGTTGTTGAGCATCTGGGCACCGTTGCCTGCGCTCGCAAACGGTTGGAACAGCGTTTCACCAATAGGCCGGTTAGCATAGGACTGCGCCAACGTGTAGCTCACGGGTGCGCCCTGGCTGGCCGCTACAAATAACGGTCGGTCACCGTATGCCTGAACCCGCGTAGACGCCTGCTCCCCCGAAAGCGGCGACAGCATCACCAGCGCATCACAGCGCAGATCGACCGCGCACCCGCGCAGGGCGGCATCGGCACCGCTTTGCTCCCCCATGACGGCAATCCGGGCCGGGTCCAGGCGACGATCTGCCCCCAATGCAATTTCAGAAAACGATCCCATGATCTCGTTAAGGTTGGTGCTGCTGGTGCCGGGGGGCACGTCAACGGCCAGCACCACATAGCCGCTCTGTTCCAATTGACGCGGGAACGGCCCCCACACCTCGCGGCTTTCTGCAAGCAAAATCACACCCGGAGAGCGCCCCACCACGTTTTCGTACAGGTCAGCCATAACCGTTTGGCCAGAGAGCGAGATTTGTACGGTTTGCGTTTCGCCTACTGCCCCGGTGACGGCCAGGGGGGGTAGTTCCAGGTCATTAGGAAGCGCGGCGGCGGTGGGGTCACTGGCCCCGGCCCCATCCAGGAAGTTGCCGGGCACCTCTGATGGCAGCGCGGGGATGACTTCCCCGGTGGGGGCCAGCGTAGGGCCAGACAGGGCGCGGGTGGGGGTTGGCTGTGGAGCGCTGCCACAGCCCGCCGCCAGCAGCAGCAGCAACAGGGTGCAGGCTTTTACAGGTGGCACGCGCTTTACTCCGTTTGGGCTGGCCCGGCCAGGATCACCATGCGCGGGCAGCCATCCTCAAACGGGGAGCCATCGACATCACCGAGCATCTGATGCACACGGAAGCCCGTCATGCTTAGCAAAAGTTGCACTTCATAGGGGAAGAAGTAGCGGAAAACCGTTGGCGCGACTGTGCGCTTAACCGCGCCGTCGCCGTCAATCTCGTCGTAAATCCACTGCACGCGCATAAACTGCGTGGCCCGGTCCAGTTCGCTAACGGCCTGCTGCATGACCCTGTGCCCGTTTTCCGGGTTGATGAAGGTGCGTTCGAGCGAGATGGCGTCGGTATCTACCGTGGCGAAGGTTTCCCCGGCGTTGGGCAGGTCGATAATCACCACGCCGCCATCTGTGACGAGGCGACGTAAGCGGCTGAGCAGGGTGAGCTGCTGGCTTTGCTGGTGGAAGTGCATCAGCATGTTGTAGCTGAGCAAGATCATCTCAAACGGGCCACCGGGCACGTCGTCTGTAAGGATGTCGCCTGCTTGCAGCGTGAGCTTTTTGTAGGGGGCCGGGTCAGCGGCGATGCGCTGCCGGGCCATGGCGAGCATGGCCGCGTTGTTGTCTATCCCATGAACGGTGTGGCCAGCGCGGGCGAGGGGCATTGCCACCCTGCCCGACCCCACACCCACTTCGAGTATGGGCTGCGTAACATCCTCGGCCATATCGGTATAGAACGCGATGTCGTCGGTTTTATCGGCGTTTTCCGCGTCGTAGTAGCGGGCGACAGTGGTGTAAAAGGTCATCGTTGTGTGGGGGCTTCCGTGACGTGATCGGCATGTTTGCACAGCGTTATAGCATTCCGCACGCTAAACGCCTAGACTTGTCCTGTATGCTCGCTCTTCTAATAGGATTGCCGACGATGCTTCAGACAGCACAGCCCAAGCGCCCTGTGTGGCTGCGCGTGTACACTGCAACGGCTACCATCACTTTGAACACCGTCATCGTCTTGATTGTTGGGATGGTTGCAATGAGTTTGATGGCCCCGCCCCCCAACAATGACGAGGTGATTCGAGGGCCGTCCGGCATGAACGCGGTCTATTCGCAGTGGTTCCGGTTGCACACCTACCGTTTCGTTGATGAGGCCGAAGCCCGCGCAACTGGCCTGGAATACGATGCCTGGGCGGCAAACGGCCACTGGCAGGTGCATCCCTGGACGGGGCTTATCTCGCGGGAATTCGATGGCACCTACCTCAATATTGACGCAGACGGCGTGCGTCACTCGCGCCTTCCTGACCCCGCCCACGCCGATCAACCGCTGCTGCGCGTGTGGGCATTGGGTGGTTCAACGATGTTTGGATGGGGCCTGGGCGATGACTGGACAATCCCCTCGCAGTTGCAAAGCGCCCTGCAAACCCAATTACCGGGCTACCAGGTGCAGGTGACGAACTACGGCGCACCAATCTATAACACATCCCAGGAATTGGCCCTGTTGACGGCCTACCTGCGGCTGCACGAACCGCCCGATGCAGTTGTGTTTATGGATGGCGTGAACGATGTTTTTTTCTCCGTTTACACCGCCACCCAAACCTCCATGATTAACCCGCTGTCTGCTGCGTGGGAAGCGCAGGTGAGGCTGCTAACTGGTGAGCAGCCTACGCCCTGGATCACCGTTAACGATTCATTCCCGGCAGCACGGTGGGCACGCCAAACGTTCAACCAACCCGAACAGCAAGGCAGCAACAGGTTAAACACGCGAGCCAACTACTCACTGCAATATGTGTATGAAGGTAGCCCGGAAGAACGCCTGGAGCAAATTATCGACACGTACCGTCACAACCGGCGCATGGCAACCGCCCTCGCAGATGAATACGGCATACTGCCGCTTTTTACACTTCAGCCGTGGAACGATGACAATTACACGGTCTTCCGGGAGGGTGTTTTAGCGGGGGAAGCCCCCCACACGGTTGACATTAGCGACGTGTTCGACCCCACCGACTCCCCGGACAACCCGTACAAGGTTGATGACGTTCACTATAGCGATTACGGCTCGCAAATTATTGCAGAGCGGCTGGCCATGTTGCTGCTAGAGCGTGATGTTGCCAGTTATGGCGCACGCAGCTAACGTTCCAATCGCACTGCGGGGCCGTGGCCAGCGTATTTCGATTCGCCTTTGCAAAGCCACCCCCTTTTGCTACAATGCCCGCGCTCTGTTAGGTTTGTAAAGGTTTTGTTTATGCTGCGAATCAGCCGTGCTGTTGTTCTTTTCGTCATTGCGCTGTCAGTTTCGACTGTACTGGCACAGGGGGGCGTGACCACCGCCACCACCACCGAAGTCCGCTTTCGTGCGGGGCCAGGGACAGATTGGTTTATCTTAGCCACGTTGCCTGCTGGCACTCCGATTACAATTGATGCCCGTGATGGTACCAATAACTTCTGGATTCGCGGTAAGGTTGCTGACGGCACTGTGGGCTGGCTGGGCAGCGACTTTGCAGACATCACAACGGCACAGTTAAGCAGCTTACCCATTAAGGGCGTGGATGACCCGTTCTCGCTGGACGCGCCCGCTGGGGCTGCTCCGGCACCGGAGCAGGTTGTCGAAGCAGCGCCGGAAGAAGCTGCCCCTGAGCAGGTGGCCCAGGCCGAAGCGCCCCAGGAAGCCGCTGCACCGCAAGCGCCCCCCCCCCCGGTTGCTCAAAATTTGGCCCCGGTCGGTGGGTTTGGCTACGGCGGGCACGTTCGCACGCTGGATAGCAACGCCATCGGGTATATGCAGCAGGCCGGTATGACGTGGGTCAAGCATCAGGTGCGCTACAGCGATGGCCAGGTGCCCGACGTGGGCCTGATTAACGCCACAAAGGGCGCGGGCTTCCGCGTGCTGCTGGGGGTGGTGGGCGCATCTGGCGATGTGACGCGCCCTGGTTACGCCGAGCGCTACGCTGAATATGTGGCCGGGCTGGCCGCCGCTGGCGCTGATGCCATTGAAATCTGGAATGAGCCGAACATCGACCGGGAGTGGCCCAGCGGCCAGATTGACCCGGCGTTTTACACAAACTTCCTGGCCACATCCTACAACGCCATCAAGGCTGCGAACCCGGCCACGTTGGTTGTGAGCGGTGCCCCGGCCCCGACCGGCTTTTTCGGCGGGTGCAGCGCCAACGGTTGCGATGACCTGCCGTTCATTCGAGGAATGGCTGCTGCCGGTGCAGCGAACTATATGGACTGTGTGGGCGTCCACTACAACGAGGGCATTGTGCCGCCCACCGCCCGCAGTGGCGACCCACGCGGCAGTAGTGAATTTTACACCCGCTACTGGCAGCCGATGATCGAAACCTACAACAGCGCATTTGGCGGCAGGGTGCCGCTGTGCTTTACCGAAATGGGCTACCTGACGCCAGAAGGCTACGGCCCGCTGTCACCGGGGTTTGCCTGGGCCAGCAACACGACCGTCGCACAGCAGGCGGCCTGGCTGGACGACGCCATTCGCATTGCGCGTAACTCTGGCCGGGTGCGGATGGTGATTATATGGAACATTAACTATACAGGCAGCTTTGGGGATGACCCCCTCGGCGGCTACGCGATTATCCGCCCTAACGGGAGCTGCCCGGCCTGCGAAGCCCTCGGTAGCTAACGGAGCGATTCGCCCGTCAACAATGACCCAGACGCAGTAAGGTTCACGTTTCGTGGGCAGACCTGCGTCTGTTCATTTGACGCGAACCTTTGAAATGAAAAACAGTTCTTACCCGGAGCCAGTATGACATCCGATTATCCCAGTAATGCCACGCCGCCACCTCAGTTCCAGCACCAGCCCCCACCCACCCAAAACCGACGCGGCGGCGGCCCTGGCCTGCTGCTGCCCGCTGCCCTGACGATTTTTACGTTGTTTATCGCGTTGATGCTGGTTGGGGTGGCCCTGCTGCTGCCCCCGTTTGAACTGTTAGAGCGGTTGAACGAAACCCAGTATGCCATGTTAGACGGCCAGAACAACGCCGCCCGCAATCCTGACGGCACGCTCACCTTCATTCTGGAGCCAGACGACACGGGTGAGGCATTTGGGGTGGCGCTGGCCAGCGTTGAGGAAGAGTCTTTCTTGAGTGGTGTTGCCAGTGGGGATTGGGTGCCCGCCGCCCGCGCCGCCGTACCGCCCAACCTGACGCTCCGTAGCCGTGTTTACACCCTCAATTCAACCGGAACCCCGCCCACTAGCGCCACCGTGACCGTTGCCATCCCGGCCAACGTGGACGACCTCGACCGCCTGGACGCCTATCAGTGGAGCGCCGCTGAAGGCGCATGGCAGTTCGTCCCGGCGCAGTTGATTGACCAGCAAACGCTCATCATGACGTTTGATGACCTGCCGCAGCAGCTTGCGCTGTTCACAGCCGCATCGCCCAGCGCGCCGGTTGTGGCTGTACCGGTGGACGTTACCACAGTGATGACGGCGGACGTGGCCAACATTGCCAGCATCGTCACGCCAGCCGGGATGCAGCCCAACGCGGACGGCACGATTGTTGGCAGCCTGGCAGCGGGCATCGAATACAACTCCGGTTACCGCGTGATGCCCGTGATTCGTAACTTTAGCGATCCGCGTGCCCTGGATATTGAAACAGTCGTCACGCTGATTGCTAACAGCACCCTCCGCAGCCAGCATGTGCAAGAAATTGCGACATTCTCTGGCGCGTTCAACGGCATCTTCATTGACTATCGCAACATCCCGGCAGACCAGCGCGACAATTTCAGCCTGTTTATTGAGGAACTGAGCGCCGCGCTGGACGCACGCGACATGACCCTGGGGGTGGTTGCCCCGGCGGCACAAAACACCAGCGGGGCCTGGGAAACGGGCGCTTACGACTGGCGGCGCATCGGTGCAGTAGCAGACTATGTGCAGATCAATGTGGACCGCGTAGACCCGACCATGTTCGCCCCTGGCGTTGACCGGCTGGTAGAGGCGATGCTGCGTTGGTCTGTGGGTGAGATTAACCGTTACAAGATTATCGTTGGGCTATCGGCCCAGTCGCAGCGGCAGGCCAGCGGCGGCTTTGAACCTATCAGCTACACCGAAGCGCTTGAGCCGTTGGGGGATGTGAGCCTGAGCGGTGAGCTTGCCGCTGACGGCAGCATTGTACCGGGTGAGCCGTTCACCCTCAGCCTGGATGGGTTGACCGCCCGCGCTGGCCAGGATGAATCCACACAATCAGCATATATAGACTACCTGGACGACAACGGCAACGCGATGACACGCATCTGGTTGACGACGGACGAAGCGCTGACCTTCCGCCTGAGCCGCTTGAGCGGGTTTGCGGTTGGGGGGGCCGCCTTTACCGACCTGACGCGGGGCGACCTGGCCGATAACGTGCTCAACGCCATCGGCAACTACAAGCTGGCGATCCCCTTCCAGCCCACCACCACCGATCTGTACTTGCAGTGGCGCATTCAGGATGACGGGGGCGTGATCGCGGAGGCGACCTCTGCGCTGGATGCCTCGTTGGAGGCAACGGTGGACGCCCCAGAAGGGGGCTACCGCGTTGAAGTGGCTGTTGTGTCTGAATCTGAGCGGGTGCAGAGTGACACGACCATTGCCCTCGCCGCCCCGACGGCCACCCCCACGCCGCTGCCGTCGCCCACACCGCTGCCAACCGCCACCCCCACGGCCACCCCTGACCCGGCGGCAATCGCTGCGGCGCAGGCGGCGGCCACCCAGCAGGTCGTTAGTGCCGCCATACCGAGCGGCGGCGGCGGCGGTAGTGGCTTTGCTGCCGCTGCGCCTGCTGCGGGCAGCATCAACCTGAGCGGGTTTGAATATGGTGGCCATGTGACCAACGCGGGCAGCCCACGTGCCAAGCAAGCCATGCAAAGCGCTGGCATGACGTGGATGAAAGTGCAAATCCGTTATGGCCCCGGTTCCGGGACGGGCGACGCCAGCAA
Organism: Anaerolineae bacterium; assembly: GCA_034437575.1. Classification (GTDB taxonomy): domain Bacteria; phylum Chloroflexota; class Anaerolineae; order Aggregatilineales; family Phototrophicaceae; genus DAOTTY01. Next base: position 10,547 of record DAOTTY010000169.1, read on the forward strand.
CGCAATCAACAGTGCGCGGGCCAGCGGCTTTAAAATTTTGCTAGGCACAGTGGGCAGCCCGAATGACTTGGGTGCAGGCGGCAACGCTTACATCCAGGGGTATGCCCAGTGGTTGGCGTCTGTAGCTGCCCTCGGCCCGGACGCCATCGAAGTGTGGAACGAACCGAATATCGACCGCGAGTGGCCGCGCAACCAGATTAGCGGTGAGGCGTTCGCCGGGATGATGCGCGAGGCGTACACCGCGATCAAGGCAGCCAACCCCAGCGTGATTGTCATCAGCGGTGCCCCCGCCCCCACAGGGGCCGAAGCCGCCTATCCCGGTCAGGTCGTCAATGATGACAACTTCCTGCGTCAGTTTGTGGGCGCGGGGGGCCTGCAATACACCGACTGCGTGGGGATGCACTACAACGAGGGCGTTGTGCCGCCGGATGTTCGCAGCGGCGACCCACGCGGCGACAATTACTACACACGCTACCTGGGCGGTATGCTCGATACGTACTGGAGCGTAACAGGTGGGCAGCGCAAAATCTGCATTACAGAGCTGGGCTACCTGACCTCTGAGGGGTACCCGCCGCTGCCGTCGTACTTTGCCTGGGCGCAAAACGTGACGCTGCAACAGCAGGCGTCCTGGTTGGCTGGGGCCGCTGCGATTTCGTCGCAGAGCGGGCGCGTCCGCATTATGATCGTCTGGAATATCGACTTTACCACCTACAACGCCGACCCACAGGGCGGCTACGCTATCATCCGACCGGATGGTAGTTGCCCGGCATGTAATGCACTTGCCAGCGCTCGTTAGCTTTACAGGAATTCAATCACCATGCAAAACAACGCACGTCGTCAAGTCCGTAACTTTGTTGTCATCTGGATGCTCGTTACGATTATGTTGGGGGCCTGTACCTTTGCCGCCATTTACACCGCCTATGGGCTGGTGGTAGAAGGCGATACAACCGGTGCGGCCCCGGTTGCCGTGGCTGACCAGAGTGTGCCCGTCAACTTCAGCCGTGCAACACAGGCGTTCCCCACACGGCCACCCACCCAGGAAGTGGTGATCGCGCCAACGAATACGCCGCAGCAGGTGGCTGCCATCCAGCAGCCTACCGAAACGCCAATTCCGCCAACGGTAGCGGTCGAAGCCACCGACCCACCAACGCCGACCATCGAAGCCACGCCGCTGCCCGTCAACGATACGGACTTCCAGCT
>DAOTTY010000170.1:0-54376 GCA_034437575.1 Anaerolineae bacterium
CATGAACCGCATACCTACCCCGACGCAAATATCCGCCGTAGGAACGCTGCCTGCATCATCCGCCACACGCACACCTACCCCCGCGCTCAACGTCACCAACACGCTGACCGCTGGTCAAATGGCGGAGGCCACACAAACGCAGGCTTCAGTCGACTTTCAGGGTACGCTTATTGTATCGAATAACGCCACCGGAGCGGCTGAGGTGCTGACAGCCACTGCCCAGGCCCCGACGCTGGAAGCTGAACGGCTGGCAACTGTCGATGCGATTCTGACTGCAACCCAGGCAGCGGTTTTCGCGCTCACCCCGACGGCAACAAACACGCCACCGCCGACCAATACCCCCGCGCCACCAACCGCTACCCCGGACCGCTTCACCGAGATCATCACGCTGGCGAGCAACTTCAGCGGCGGCAACGCCGACTGGACGCCGGTTGAGCGCGACTTCGGCGGTGTGACGATGATGCTTGTGCCTGCGGGATGCTTCATGATGGGGAGTAAGGACGGTGGCAGCGACGAGACCCCCGTCCATGAGCAGTGCTTTGATGTGCCGTTCTGGATTGACAAGTACGAAGTCACGAACACGCAATACGGCTCGTCGGGTCGCTGGTCCGAGGATAACCTGCCCCGCGAGATTGTGAGCTGGTTCGATGCCATCGAACATTGCGAAAGCCGGGGCGCACAGTTGCCAACCGAACGTGAATGGGAATACGCCGCACGCGGCCCGGATGGGTTGGTTTATCCCTGGGGAAACACCTATGATGCGGCGTTGGTCATCGGTGAAGACGATCCGACGTATGACGACACCCGCACGGCACCCGTTGGTAGTCGTCCCGGCGGCGCTTCGTGGGTTGGTGCAATGGATATGAGCGGCAACGTGTGGGAGTGGGTGAACACGATTTACGATCAGGCCAACTATCCGTATCCCTATGCGACGGACGACGGGCGCGAAAGCACGGACGGTGACGCCCGTCGGGTTTTGCGTGGCGGCGCTTTCGACTATGATCCGTACTCTCTGCGTGCCGCCGGTCGCGCCTACGGCCTTCCGACCGGCGGCTACGGCGTCGGTTTTCGGTGTTTGCGTCCCCCTTCTCAATAACACTGTCCTCTGGGGGCGGTCTGCCGTAGGCAGAAAAACGGCGCGTAGCGTCGTTTTAGCCCCAGGCTTTTACCGCCGCAGGCGGTCGATTTTAAATCGCGTTTTGTGGTTTTTGAGGTATGCGGTCATCAGTTCCGCCGCTTCGGGGATGAACAGGCTCCACCACAGGTCGCATTTTACCGTACCCCTAACATACACGGGATTTAGGATGAGGGCCAAAGTGGGTCTCCACGCTGTTCTATACTTGTGCCCCAGCACAATCGGTCTTAATTTGCACTGAATAATCCTGGCGCACGGCACAGGGCAAGCTGACTTGTCCTTGCATTGGTTCCATCCCCTGGGCATGATGGATGCGTTTTCAACACGAAAGAGATGACCCATCTATGCATGTAGCAATGAATGGCTGGTTCTGGAATCAGCCGGAAACAGGCAGTGGCCAATATGTGCGCGAACTGCTGCGGGCCATGTGCAAAGCAGATAAAGCCACCCGGTTCACGCTCGTGCTGCCTGCTCACATCTCGCCAGATGGCGTGCCGGACGACGTTAACGTTTTGCAGACGGGCAGCGGCCCCGCTGGCAAACTCGGCAAGGTCTGGTTCGAGCAGTCGCAGTTTCCCGGTGCCGTCAAGCAGTCCAGCGCAGACCTGGCCCATGTGCCGTATTGGGGGCCGCCCCTCAGTTCCCCCGTCAAGCTGGTTACTAGCGTTCTGGATGTGATTCCGCTGCTGTACCCGGAATATGCGGGGGGCCTTGCTACAAAGCTCTATACATCAATGGTCACAGCAGCAGCACAGGGGGCAGCGTATGTCATTACCTTGAGCGACGCGAGCAAACGCGATGTGGCCGAGCAATTCAACTATCCGGCTGAGCGTATAGTGCCGATTTATCTGGCACCAAAAGAAGCCTATCACCCCCAGCTAGGCCGCGAGCGCGACAAAGCAGTGATGCAGAAGTACAACCTGCCCGATGACCCGTTCATCTTGTACCTGGGTGGCTTCGATGTGCGCAAGCAGGTCACACAGCTTCTCAGCGCATACACATTCATTGAGCGGGCACACGGCGAGTATACACCGCTCGTACTGGCAGGCCGCGAACCGGCATGGCGCGAACCGCTCTTCCCAAATTTGCGCCGCGCTGCTGCCAACCTGGGCATCCCCGCTGAGAACCTTCACTGGATTGGTTATGTGGACGAGGCAGACAAGCCGTCATTGTATCGCTTGGCAGAGGTGTTTGTGTATCCAAGCGCGTATGAGGGCTTCGGCCTGCCAGTATTAGAGGCAATGGCAAGCGGTACCCCCGTCGTGGCCAATAACATCCCTGTTTTTGATGAAATTGTGGGCGATGGTGCCTTCCTGATAGAAACCGGCAGTGCAACCAAGATGGGTGGGGCAATGCTGGCCCTACTGGAACAAAAAGACCTGTATGACACAATGCGAAATAGCGGTGTTGCCCGTGCAACCAACTTCACATGGCGTAAAACAGCCCGCGCTACCCTGGATGTTTATCGGAAGGCACTTGATTACCCTGACTGATGGACAAGCGCAAACAGTCCTTCATGATGTACTGATGTCACGGCAAAAAGACAATTTCATCTCCCGCCCATATAGGGCTGGCGTTGTTTCTCACGAAAGTCTTCCGTTGGCGACGCCAGGTTGTGTTACACTTTTATAAAATCGCCAGTTGCATTTCATTGTGCTATGCCCTACCTAATTGATGGACACAACCTCATCGGCCAGTTGCCAGATGTATCCCTGGATGACCCACACGACGAAGCCAAACTCGTGACGAAATTGCGCTCGTTTTGTGCCCGCACCAAAAAGAAGTGTCATGTGGTGTTCGATCACGGCCTGCCCGCAGGACGGTCGAGCATGTCCAATGGGACGGTTAAGGTCACGTTTGCGGCACGCCCCGGCGAGGCCGACGATGTGATGCTAACGCGCATCCGCAAAGTGACGGACACAAAGGGTTGGATCATCGTCTCGTCGGATGAGCGGGTGCTATCCGCAGCACGCCGCCGGGGGATGCGTGGGGTTCGCTCACGAGATTTTGCAGATCAATTGCGTCACCCAGCACCACCGCCCAAAGAAGAAAACCCGAACGTATACGTGTCACCGTCAGAGGTGGATGAGTGGCTGCGGCTATTTGAAGCGGGCAAGCCCCCTAAGCCTTGAGTGGCACATCACGTCGCCAGAAGCGCAGAACAACCCCCCCACCCGGCATTGCTGCTACTAATCGGTAAAGCAAGTCCCAGTCGTCATGACGCAGCACACGCAGCAGCAGTACCAAACCTGCATAGCTCACTAGCCCCGCCAAGACCCCCAGGGTAAAGTGAATTTGCCCTGCGCTAATCATCACGAACACCGTCACTGCCGCCGCCATCCCCGGTCGGACGACCCGCCCTATCCATGCCCGTGAATAGCCATCAGCGCGGCGAAAATCCCACAGTAACGCGGCCAGCACAACCGACTCCGCAGCAACAGATGCATAAACCAGCCCCATAACGCCCACATCAAAGCCAATTAGCAGGGTGAAGTTCAACGTCAGGTTGATTGCCAGCCCGGTCACGCGCAGCACAAGTAAGCGCCGTTGGCGGTTTTGCACCATCATTCCCTGGGCAAACACGTTGACCATCATCGCCAGCAGGGCATACCAAATCAACACCCGCAGCACAGTTGCCGTTGGCGCGAAGCCTGCGCCGAACAGGGGCAGCGTGAGTTGTGGAGCGAATACACTCAGCGTCAGGCTGACAGGTAACATTACCAAAAGCGTATAATACACCAGCTTTTCTACAATGAAATTAAACAGTGCCCGGTTTTCCTCGTAGTAGCGAGACATTACCGGATAGGTGGCAATCAAGATGGTGCCGTTGAGCAGCTCTATCACGCCTGTGATGACCACGAACGCTGCTGTCAGGTAGCCAGTCGTGGCTTCTGTGAGGTAAGCGGTAGACATGAGCTTGTCCCCCTGCTGGTAAATGAGTGTGAGGATGGCAGACACAGCCAGTGGCACACTATTGGTAAACAACACCGCAGCCAGGGGGCGGTTTAGGGGGAAAACCGGACGGACACCAGTACGGGCTAACCGCTCCCAGAACAACCCCGACCGCACTGCACTCGCAACCAGGCCAACAACATACAGCCCAAGCAAATCGAACCCGCGCCAAAGGGCCAGGGCCACCAGTGCAATCCGCAGGGCGATGTGCAGCGCCTCAACGACAGATGTAGTGACCATGCGCTCTTGCGCCAGCAGTTGGTCAAAGCACATATTGCCGTAGATGTCGATCATCAGCGCGATGCCAGTGAGCGCGGTAAACACCCGAATCGCACCGCTGTAGCCAAGCAGCCACGCCGCCGCATTCATCACCACGAACGCTACGGTGACCAAACCCGTTTGCATGAACAGCGTCGCCGTCAGGTATTGGCCTGCTTTTTCCGGGTGGCGGGCCACATCCCGAATGACGATTAGGCCCATACCGAAGCTGCCTATCACAGTGGCAATAATCGCCATTGCACCCACCGTGCCATATACACCGTAACCCGCGTCACCCAGCCAGCGGGCCAGCACAAACTGCCACACGAACAGCATTCCCTTGCTAAACAGGCCCGCCGCCGCCAGTGTAACAGCATTACGGGCGGCGCGGCGGGTATCCTCAAAGCGGGCCGGGGATGCAGTCATAGGATTAAGCCTTGATCGTCGGACAGTGCGGCCAGAAGCCTACGCCGGATTCAGGGGCAGGTCGATGGTAAATGTGCTGCCTTCTCCCACAACGCTTCGCAACCGGATGTCCCCGCCGTGCAAGCGCACAAGCTGCTGAGCAATATCCAGGCCCAGGCCCACCCCGGCGCGGCGGGTATCTAACTGGACGAACGGTACAAAGATGAGCTTCTGCTGCTCCTCACTGATACCGCTGCCTGTGTCTGCAATATCAATGAAAATGTGGTCGTCATGGCAGCGTGACCGCACAGTGATTGTGCCCTGTTCGGTGTGCTTAATCGCGTTTGCCAGTAGATTGCCAATGGCCTGTCTAAGCCGCCTTGCGTCGGCCTGGATAACGGGCATATCAGACGCGAAATCGGCTTGTAAGGCCACAGCCAGGCTGAGGGTAGGCCGATGTTCATCTGTTACCGCCTGACAGATGGCATTCACATCGCAGTCATCTTTGTTAAGGGTGAGTTTGCCCGTAGAAAGATGGGCGCTGTCCAGCAGGTCACTAACGAGATGGTTGAGGTGTTCGCCTTCCTCGATGGCCTTTTCGAGATACAGACGATACTTGTCCGGCAAGTCGGCACGGCGCAGCATTTTGCTAAAGCCCAGTGTAGAGCTTAACGGGGTTCGGAGTTCGTGGCTCACCCGCGCCAGGAAGCGGTGGCTTTGCATACGAACCTCACTGGACACATAATCCGCGTTGATTTCCACAGCGTACCGGTTCAAATAGCGCAGCGTTTGGAAGGTGAAGGCCGCAATCAGGATGTTGTAGCTAACCAGGATGAAATCGGTGGGTTGGATGCGGGGTAGCACCGGCAAGATTTCATAGAGGAGGTTGCCCCAAAACGCCATCGCGCACGCAGCCTGAACAAACAAACGACGGCGTCCGCTCATGGTCATGCTGGCGATGGTGTACGGCACCATAAACGACAGCGATGTGACCGCGCCCAGCCCGCCAATCAGAATGCCCTGCAAGCCAAACAGCATCAGGGTGCCCAGCAGCCACACCCCCACAATCGACTGCACGGCCAGCAGGTACGCCACCGTAATGATGAGCGCCATACCCAGGTAGACTTCTGGATGAGGGGCGCTGCGGTAGTGGGCGGCCCACCACACCACGAACTGCCCCAGCACAAGCTGCCACGCATGGGTTAGCCAGTAGCGGCGAATCGCCTGCGCCGCTTGATCTTGTAGTTCAGGGGGGAGGGTGCTGTGGGCGTCAGGAAATGGCCCGTCGAAGAGTGTCCGCCACATGGTCGGGGTCCAGGGGTTTAGCCAGATAGAATTGTATCTGCTCGTTCAGGTTATCCGGGGTGATGGCCTCCGCATACGCGCTGACCAGCACAACCGGCGCGATGTGGAGGGCCGTTAACACGCGGCTGAGTTGTAAGCCATCTGTGTCCGGCAGGTCCATGTCCAGCAGGTACAGGTCGGGGCGATGCTGCCGGGCCAATGTGACTGCCTGAGCGCCGTCTTCCGCTTCGATCAGGGTGAAGTCAGTCAGGTCTTCGATGATAGCCTGCATCAGCATCCGCGCCGGGGGATGATCTTCCACGTAAAGAATCGTTTTCATGTCAGGTCATCAATCAGACGATTCAGGCGCTCAGCTTCGGCCAGGATTTGCGTCAGGTACTCGCCCGCGCTGTCTTCGGTCAGGGTGCCGTTTTTGTCCAGGCGTGTTTGCAGCATTCGCGCCATGCCGATAAGCGTGTGCAGCGGTGTGCGAAGTTCGTGGCGCGATGCGGCCCCTGGCTTGGGGATTTCGCGCAGGCTCTGCGCCGCTCGGATAGCCGCATCGCGGGTGTCTACATTGAGCTTGGTATAAATGTTGCTGATGTGGTTGCGGACGGTGCCGTGGGCCACCCCCAAAATATCCGCAATCTCCGGGTTAGCGTGGCCTTCCACAGCCAGCCGTAAAATAGTGCGCTCACGGCTGGTGAGGGTGTGTCGCTGCCGTGATTCAGTCAGGCCAGCCATTGCTGTTGGGGATAGAAATGTGCGCCCGCTTGCCACTGCCCGGATGCCGTCAGCGATTCGCATAGAGAAGTCATCGCTTTTGACGACATAGCCCTTCACACCCGCCTCAATCAATTCTTCGATCCACACCGGGTCATCATGTCCGGTGAGTACCAGTACCGCCATAAACGGGAACCGCGCCAGTAAATCCTTGACTGCCGACACCGGCTCAAAACCCTGACCCGCAAATCCCAAATCCAGCACTAAAACGTCGGGCGTGTTCTGGTTGATGAGTGTCATCAACTGCGACACATCCCCGGACTGCCAGATAATCTGAACGTCGAACTCGCGGTTTAGTTCGTGCTTGAGGATTTTGAGAATCAGTGGGTGGTCATCCACCAGCGCAACCCGGAACATTACCCCTCCTTCAGCACAGGACCCGCGCCTGCCGTCGGCTGTGACAGGTACACCCGTGGCTCGTGGCCTGTTTCCTGCTGATAGCGCCCTGCGATGACGTTAGCAAAGGCATCAGCGACCTCATGCCGGACGAGAGCAACCGCACACCCGGCAAAGCCGCCGCCCGTCATGCGGGCACCGTAGCAGCCGGGGTGGTTTTGTGCATGACGCACCATCGCATCCAGGGCCGGGCTGCTGATTTCAAAGTCGTCGCGCATACTCACATGGCTCTCATTCATCAGTCTGCCGAACTCGGTGGCCGCGCCTGCGTTGAGGGCGTCTCGCGCTTTGAGGACGCGGGCATTTTCCGTGATGACGTGACGCGCACGCTTGCGCGGCAAATCGTCTAGCTCTGCTTGGCGGGCGCTAAACTGCGCCAGCGTCACATCACGCAGCTTGGGCACCCCAAAAAATGCAGCAGCGGCTTCGCACTGCTGGCGGCGTTCGTTGTATTTGCTATCCACCAGCCCGCGCCGTGTGCCCGTGTCCAATATCACGACGGTTGTATCGTCAGGGATGGGCACGGGGTCGGTTTTCAGGCTGCGGCAGTCAATCAGCAGCGCACTTCCGGCCACGCCAGACGCGCTAATCATCTGATCCATGATGCCGCTGCCCAGGCCCAGCCATTCGTTTTCCACCCACTGGCCCATTTTCGCCATGTCCGCCGGGGCAATGCTCAAGTTATCCAGCACCGCGAACGCCTGCCCGACCGCCATCTCCGTTGCGGCAGACGACGAAAGCCCGGCCCCAATGGGAATATCCCCGGTGACAACGCCGCGCCAACCGCTCAACGTATGGCCCGCGTTTTGCATTGCCCGCGTCATCCCCTTCACATACTCTGCCGGACTCATATCGTCGCGGGTGAAACCGTCCAGTGGGAAGCGGATTTCAGCGTCGAAGTTAGTGGAATACAGATGCACCTCAGACGTGTTGAGCGGTTCCAGCGCGATGTAAATCGCGTGTTCGATGGCCATTGGCAGCACGAAGCCGTCGTTGTAATCGGTGTGTTCGCCAATCAGATTGACGCGACCTGGTGCCCGGACGAGATACGTCGGGGCGGTGCCGTAGCGCTGGTGGAAGGCATTGGCGATGGCGGTAGCTGGATTCATGCGGAGTCCGTGAGAGTGCGTGAGTATGGCTGTTGGCTTTTTGACTGTGCCATTATAATCTGCCGCGTTCCAATTCAGTAAGGTAAAAAGAGAGCGACATCATGCGACATCTGATGATGGGGTTGGCGTGTTTGGCCATCAGTTGTACAGCGTTCGCCCAGGCGGAACCGCTAATCGCCGAGGATGTTGAGGTAGTCACACAGGTTGACCTTTTCGGGGTGGAGCAGCAGCTTGCTATAGGTGTGATTGCCAACGCGGGCCGTAACGCCTTCACCGATGTGCAGGTCTTTGCAGAAATCTACGATGAAGACGACGAAATCATCGGCGAGGGTATTGGTTTTCTGGTGAATCAGTGTGGCCAAAGCGTTCCGCTTGCGTTCGCACTTCAGCCAAGAAGCGAGCAGCGGTTTGCCACCACACTCGAACTCTACAGCGATGAAACCGACTTTGACCGGGTAGAGATCGTCGTGCAGGGGCAATCAACTGCCCCCACAGCGACCGAGGCCGAGGAACTAGCAGACGGCATCAGGCGCATCAACAACCGTGAGATAGCTGGGTTGGAGTGGGCTACGCAAACCGAAACCAACGACGCTGGCGAACCCGAAATCATCGGACAAACACTGCTTTACGGTGAGGGCTGCTACCGTGATGTGTTCACGACTTACGACTGGTACGAATATGACCTGGCAGCAGATGAGGCCGAAGCGATTCAGCACCCGCGCTATGAAGAAGCCACAGACCCGGAAGTGCTGGAGCGGCTAGAACTTACCGACCCGGTGCTGTACAACCGTTCCTATCTGACCTTCCCACCCATAGAAGGCGGACGCCTTATTCATCAAACAGACATCAACACACTGATTACCGCTGAACCGGATGGCACCTTCCGCCGGGTGATTGACGCGGAGTTGTTCCGCAGCACGTTACAGGGCATCTACTGGCTGCCAGAGGAGCGCTTTGTGGCCTACTACTACGGCGGCTATGGTGACGGGGTCACCTATCTCGCAGCGAGTTCGGCAGCAGCCTACCTCAGTACGCCAGAGCGCTTCAGCGTCCCATCAGTGACCGTGCCGGGGGCCTCACCGGATGTGTCACGTTTTATCGTCAGCGGGACGTTTAACGACGACGAAACACCGGGCTTTTACCTCAAGCTGCCCGCTGTAGAGCAGTACGAGCGCCTGTTTGAGTGGGAAACACTGCCAGGGAACAACTTCCCGGCACCCGTGTATCGGCTGCGCGGCGGCCCACGCACCGAAGACGTGATCTACTTTGCCTTAACCGGTGCCGACGAGGACGCCTTCCTGTACTGCTACGACCGCCGCGAGGCCGACCTGTTCAAATTGGCCGCACTGCCGCTGAACATTGGCACGGAAGACCGCGCCTACATGCAGCTTTCGCCAGATCGCACGACGATTGCCCTGGCGGCCAACGGTGTCAACAGCGGGCTGTGGCTGCTCGACTTGGCTGAGTTCGATCACTGCAACGACGTTTAGCCGAACTGCCAGTCGCGCATCATTGCGGCGACGTGAGCGGCCCGCTGCGGCAGTGATCGGATAATCACATGCTCGTGTTCAGCGTGCAGCCCAGCGCCGCGTGGGCCAAGCCCGTCAAGGGTGGGAGCGCCCAGGCTGGCAGTGATGTTACCGTCACTGCCCCCGCCAACGGTGTCTTCGTAAACCGTCAAGCCAATGGATTTGGCAATCTGCTGGCACTGCTTGAAGGTGCTTTCCATCTGGTCGTCACGTTCCATCGGCCCGCGCATGTGGTGCAGTTCTGCTGTCACCTTTGCCCCAGGGATTTTGGGGAACAGGTCCATCAATTCCTCGTGAACGCGATCCATGTCAAACTGTGTGAACGTCCGCACATCAATAGTGGCAGTGGCCTGCGCTGGAATGACGTTGGTGGCTGTGCCGCCCTGGATAGTGTTCACTGCTACAGAGATGCCGTTACGCAGGTCTTGTAATTTGCTGATGGCGATAATCTGCTGGGCCATTTCCAGCACTGCGTTGATGCCCTCCTCCGGGTGATTGCCCGCATGGCTGGCACGGCCTTCAACCGTGATAGAGTAGGTGGCCACACCTTTACGCCCTGTCTTGATCGCCCCGTCAGATGTGGGTGGTTCCATGACCATCACCAGCCCGGCCTGCTCGGCCAGTTGGCTGATGTGCGGCTCAGACGCAGCACTGCCGATTTCCTCATCACTGGTGAAGGCCAGCCAGATAGGGTGATTCGGCATTTGATCCAGGTCCATCAGGCCCTCTAGCGCCGTCATAGCGATAGCAAGCCCGCCCTTCATGTCGATGGCCCCCGGCCCGTACAGGCGGCCCTCATCGTCAATGCGGACGGGCCGCCGCGCCAGCGTGCCCATTTCCCACACGGTATCCATGTGCATCAAGACGACAACAGGCTTTTGCGGCGCGTCTTCATTCCAGCGCCCGATGAGCATATCACCTACGTCCAGCATAGGGGTGCGCGTGATAGACGTTGGGTTGGTGGTTTCCATCCATTCCACGATGGTATCAGCGAGAGCATCAACCTGGGCCTTGTTGTGGCTGGGGGTTTCGTGTTTCACCAATTGCGTGAGCAAACGCACCATGTCGTCCTGTTTCGCGCTGAAGTATTCAACGAGATTAGACATCGGCTTCTTTCCTTATTTAGCTTAGAACGGGCACAGGTTTTGCGCGGTGTAAGTTGGGTTGCGTGTGCCGTAACGGTTAAGTAAATCCAGGGCGTCGGGCCGCGTGTTGACGAATTCCAGCACGACCTGGCAGGCCACGTTCAGGTTGTTTGATTCCTGATACGTCGTCCAGAAGATGTCTGTCATTTGGGCATAAACGGGGGCCTCTTTCAGGTTGGGGTAAGCGTTGCGGGCTTCCTCAAACACACTGAGCGGGTCGCCATTTTCGGCAAATGTGAACGTCAGCAGGATGCGGTACAGCAAATACGTGGATAAAACATCCCGCTCGCCACCGCCATACCAATAACTTAGTTCGTCCACGCCCTCTTCATAAGCGTACAGGTACAGGCGGGCGGCGTCGGCCATGCGTTCCTCCCGAAAGGCGCGATCCCCCTCGTGAACAGCTTGAATCAGGTAGCGGATGGGATTGGGCTGTGACACAGACAGCACATAGGTTTCGCCATTCCAATCATAGATTCTTGTGCCTGTACGCAGCGGCCCTGTTGCAGACGTGCCCCCGCCCTGCTGCTGCGTGACCACTTCTAGCACGTTGTCGCTGTCCACATCAACAAAGGTGGGCGGTGTGTCGCCATCAGGATCAAGGTTCATCAGGTTGGTGAAGCGGCCCTCACTCGCCTGCCATGAGATCATCACAGTGCGGAACAGGCACAGCCCGTCATCCTCACTGCACGTCTCCGATGTGAAGAGTACGTCGGGCACAGTGTCGTTATTCATGTCGCCCACGCGCAGCACCTGCGGCGTGCCCTCTATGGCGGTGTTCTGATAGCTTAGGGCATAGCGTCCGCTCTCACACGTCAGCACGAGCATGGTGCCACCCTGGCCCGCACTGCTGTAGGCAACCATGACTTCCGGCGTGCCTTCACCTGTCAGGTCGAACGTATCTTGCACGACGCCGACGTTGGTCACATCTGGCGATGCCTGCAACTCGGATTCAAGCGCAGTGCCACCGTCGTTCAGGTAAGCCAGGATTGTATTTGGCATAGACGTACTCACGCCCAGCGAAGCGCTATCGTTGGGTGCGGGGCATTCTGTGTAATTGGGAGTGGCTGTCGGCAGGCTGGCCGCTGCTACCGCCGTTGCCGGGTTTGCCAGCAGTTCTGCAAAGGCGGGGGGTGCAGGGGGCAGTTGCCCATCGACACGGCTACCTACGGTCATCGTTGGGAACGGAATCACTGTTGGGGCGGCGGGGGTCGGGGCCAGGTTGGCCGTACATGCCGCTGTCAGCAGCCCGACCTGTGCCACGCCCACCAGCACGCACCGCAAGCAGCTAGTTATCCTCGCGGAGCTGCTCAATCAGTTCCATATCCTTGTCTAAGTTGCGACGGCGCAGCAGCAGTGATGCGATGTAACCCGCCGTCAGTACAACCGTCGCGCCTACAGCCAAAAACAGATAGCTCAGGGTATCAGGGGTTGGGTTTGGCATGTTAGCCCTCCAGCAAAGTCGCTTTCATCTGCTCAACCCGCTCACTAACCCGTTCAAGGCGCACACGCCACCACATCAGCGTGATCGGCAGGATCAGTCCCCACACTGGCAGGTTCACGAGCAAAGCGGCAGCAACACCGCGTGTGGCGTCAAGCTCAAAGGCTCCCTGGGCCTCGCTTTGCGGGCTAGGGCCAACGACAACCGGGTGAATCGTATCTGGGCGCACGCGGATAATCAGCAGGGTGACCAGTGCGGTTGTGATCGCCAGGATGCCGTAGACGGCGGCAAAGCGGCGACGCTGTTCGGGGTTTTCGACGCCAGCACGCAACATCAGGTAAGCGGCATACGTCAGGGCCATAATTGCAGCACTGGTCAGGCGCGGGTCCCACGTCCACCAGGTATTCCAAATAGGCCGCGCCCAGATGGACCCGGTTGCCAGATTCACAAGCGACAGCATCAACCCCACCTCTACCCCCGCCAGGGCGATGTGATCCCACTTAATGCTGCGCGTTCGCAAATAGATGATGCCACCGATAACCGTCGCAATGAACGCCGTAAACGCGCCGAAGAATGACGGCATGTGAATGTAGAAAATCCGCTGCACTTCACCCTGTTCGGTATCCGTGCCCGCGTAGCCGAACGCCATGTACAGCCCAATCAGTACGACTGCCACTGTAAACCACGTCAGCGCAGTCAGCGTGACAGGCAAGCGGTCGCGTTCGGCCTGCTCGCTGTTCTTATCTAGGTTGATGTCCTTCGCCAGACTCATATGTTTTCGCTCCGGTAACTATTCAACAAAGGGGCAGCGGCAAGCGCTACTCCTCAACGACATATTCAAACAGTAAAAAGCATAACGCGAAGTAAATCACGTCAAGGACGGCCACCAGTTGCAGCCACCCAATCCAGTCGGCCACGGCGTCGCCATCTATAATGCGGCTGGTTGCACTCACAGCGGCCAGCAGCAGCGGCAGGGCCACCGGCAGCATGACGATGGGCAGCAGTGTCTCGCGGGTGCGCGTTTGTACGGTCATCATGGCGAGCAGCGTGCCCGTTACAGAAAGGCCCAATGCGCCTAACAGTAGCACAACCACCGCCCCCCAATGCGTTAGCCGCACATTATAAATGATGGTCATCAAGGGCAGCAGTACCAGCCCGACAATCACCGCAAACAGATAGTTGCTCAGCATTTTGCCGATGTAAATCGCGCCCCGGCTAACAGGAGCCATTAGCATGGCATCAAAACTGCCGCCTTCACGCTCAATCGCGCTGCTGCGGTTGAACCCCAGTACAACGGCAAACGTCACCGTCACCCACAGGATACCGCTAACCGCCTCACGCCGCACGGTCAGGTCAAGCTGTAGCGCAAAACTGAACACCAGCACGCTCAGCAGTGCAAACAACACCATTGCCCCGCTGATCTCGCGGCTGCGAATTTCGGACAGCAAGTCTTTGTGAAGCACGGCCAGCATAGATGCCATAAACGCGGTTGTCATCGGGCGGCGGCCATTCCAGTGATGCTGCTGTACACGTCGTACAGTGGTAGGCCCGCCGCAGGTTCGTCATATTCCACTGTGCCTTTTGATAAGATCACAATGCGTGAGGCCAGTGCCTGTGCCCGGTCTAATTGGTGCGTGGACATGACGATGGTGCGGCCTTCGTCATGGGTACCCAGCAAAAGCTGGTCAAGCATCGCACCAGCGTCCTGATCCAGGCCGGTATACGGCTCATCAAACAGCAGTACCGCCGGGTCGTGCAACAAGGCGCGGGCGATACTCAACCGCTGCTGCATCCCGCGTGAGTAGGTGCGAACAGCCTGGTCAGCGTGCTTTTTCAAGCCGACCCGCTCAATGCGCTCCTCAATGACGGTATCGGCATCTTCAATGGCGTACAGCCTGGCGAAAAAGCGCAGGTTCTCGCGGGCTGTTAGCGCCTCGTACAGCAGCGATTTGTGCCCCACCATGCCGATTTGCGCCCGCACTGCTGCCGCCTCACCGGGGAGTTCCCAGCCGCCAACCGTGACGGTACCGGCTGTGGCCTTACTCAGCCCGGCCAGCAGCCGCAGCAGCGTACTCTTGCCGCTGCCGTTGGGGCCAAGCAGGGCCACGAACTCCCCACGCGCCACGCTAAAATCCAGCTTTTTGAGTACGGGCCGGTAGCCAAAGGCTTTCACCAGCCCGTGTGTTTGGATCAGCGTGTTGTCGGTTGCGTTACTCATTGTCGTCCTGCATCAGGCCACGTAACTGAGCCTTGAGCGCGTCACGTTGCTGCTGCCATTCTGCTTCCGTGAGCGTGCCCGTGTCGTGGGCGTCATCCAGCTCAGCGATTTTGGCCACAAGTGCATCCACCTGCTTTTGATTCGCCGCCGTCGCCTGCTCTGTGCTGGCATCGTCCTGCATCAGGTCACGCAGTTGGGCTTTCAGTTCGTCTCGCTGGCGGTGCCACACATCATGATTAAGTGCGCCTGTCTCGTGGGCGTTGTCGATGTTGGCGATCTTGGTCACAAGTGCCTCAATCTGTTTATCCCTAAGCGAGGTGTCATCACGCCCACGCACGAACAAGACGGCGGCTGCCAGCGCAGATACCCCCGAAACTGCAAACAGCGCTGCCGAAATCACCGTGAGGTAGCCCGGTGCGCCACCGCTATCAACCGCGCCAGCAGGGGCAGATTGGGCAGCCGCATTACCACTGATTTCGTAGCGGATCACATCATCCGCAGACAGGGTTACTTCAGCGCCGTATTCACTATACAGGTTGCCGTTCAGGTTGACCTCACCCAACGCCTCGAACTGCCCCGTGTTTAGCTCTATATCGGTGGGGCGCGTTAGCAGGCGCACGCTGCCCTCAATCGGGTAGGCCAGCGGGTGTTCGATGACCGCGCTGTTGTTGTCATAAGGAATAAAGTAAGCCACCTGCATAGCGTGTTCTTCGCCCGGCAGCACCGGCTGCGTGTCAATCACTGCAAAGTCCTCTTCTGAGACGATGTAGCGGTTTTGTTCACTGAACCCCGCCACAGCCGACCCCGGCGGCAAGAACATTACTGCTGAGCCATACTGCGTCCCCGCTTCATCAAGTGGCTGCGCCGAGGTGAACATCCGGTCTGAGGTATTTTCCAGGAAGGCGACCTGCACCACCTGCAAGCGGTCCGCCTCTGCCGTGACTTGAATCACCATACGGTTGATTTGCAGCACAGACGAGTCTTCGGTCAGTTCGTACAGTTCCAGCGGCATGTTCAAATTACCGTTTGCCTGGGCAGCACTGCCCGGCACCAGCGGCCCTATGAACTGACGCTCGCGGTAGTCTGTAGCAACAACGTAGGTGTTGTCTGGATTGATCTCAACGTCGGGGAATGTGTACGAACCAGCCTCGGCGGGTGCTTCCAGCGTTTCGAGCATCTGCATTTGTCCCTGCTCGTTGGCACCGAAAACATATAGGGATACGGTCAAGTCATCCGGTACATTTGCGCCCGCAGTACCGTTGATGATTTCACCCGTGACGTTAGCGACCGAGACTTCAGGCGGGGCAGCTTGCTCGCCCTCAGCCACCACGTTAGACCCGTCCGGGATAAGCCGATCAAGTGAGATCGTGCGAGCATACGCTACTGCATCCCACAGTTGGTCTTCGGTCAGTTTATCTGGTGCAGCAGCGGCTAGCTCATCGTAAATTTGCTGGTCGCTGGTGGCGACCATCGTTTCCTGATCGGTGAAGTCCAGGCCGTCGAAATCTGCAAAGTGCGCCTCAAACAGCGCCTCGCCGTTGTTGATCTGTTCCGGGGCATAGCTAAGCGTGTAGGTATACATCGTAGCGGCCCAGCGCTCAGCCTCAGTCAGGGAGCCAGCCCAGGGCGGCATCAGGTTTTCCAGGTTGCCCACTGTAATGATGTTAAACCACTGCGCGGGTGTGTCGGCGGCGACGGCGAGGCGGTCAGTCATATCGCCAGGGTAAGGCACACTACCGGCAGCAACAAGCTCACCGTTGCCACTGCCGTTCGCGCCATGACAGCGTGTACAGTTTTGGGCGAAGACGGACGCGCCTGTGGCTACCTGCGGCCTGGCAGCCGGGAAGCCAACGTCCTCAGCAGCAACATTAGCGGAGGCCATCGTAGGCGGTGCTGTCGGTTCGGGTGTGCGTGGCGGAATCGTGCTTACAATTCGCGGTTCCCCGGCGAGGTCGGTGGCACACGCGGCTAACGCCAGCGCGAGGCCGCACCCCAGCACCAGGGCACGCAATGCGGTATTTCGATGAATGACGTTACGAATCACAGTATGTCCTAGCTAAGTTGGCTGCTGTTTGCGTTTGGTGGCAATTGCGGCCTCAATCACGTCGTCAAGGTTGTTGTCAGCAGCAGCGGGCACGGCTGATTGAGGCGTCAGTTTATCAATTTGTTTGAGCAGTTCCACGCCCTCTACTACAAACTTGGCGCGTTCTGTCTCGTAGTAGTCTGCCTGGACTTTGCCCAGGGCATAGTCTTCATCCAGGTCACGGATATTGGTCAGCACTCGGTCGTAGTGAACCTGAGCGCTTTCCAGCGTATCAGTGTCATACTTGTGCTTGGGGCCGCGTAACCCCGCGACCAGCGGCCACAACGTCAAAAGGGCGACAGCCAGTGTGATGATAATCCCTGCAACAATTCCTGCGGTACTCATGCTGTATCTTCCAGTAGGGCGTTAATTTCTGCAAGTAGGGCGGGGGCGGTTCGCTCGGTAAGCGGGCCACGCAGTTCATAAGCCAACGTGCCATCAGGCGCAATCAAAAACGACTCCGGCACACCCGTCAGGGCATACTGATCGTAGATTTTTGCGGCAGGATCGGGTGCATTGGGGTACGTGATGTCGTACTGTGCCATAAACTCCAGGGAATCGCGTTCCACATCAGAGTGGGTAATCCCCAGGATAACGAAGTCCTCACCCTGCATATCGCGCCACATGTTCTCCAACATTTCAGCTTCGGCATGGCACGGGCCACACCAACTGGCCCAAAAGTTCACCAACACCACCTTACCACGCAGCGACTCCGACGAGAGTTCTTCGCCATCAAATGTGGTTACAGTGAATTCAGGGGCTGGTGCATCTAGCACGACTGCAATGTGATTACGCTGCATAAGCTGGGCACCGATGATAGCAACAAACACCACCAGCGCTACGATAATCACAATGGACAGTGTGTTAAAGCCGCGCTTTATCGTTTCTGGCTGCGGTTGAGGGTCGCTAAAGTCGTAGGCTGTGTCAGTCATCAGGCGTTCAAGTCCCGTTCTAGCTGCGTCAGATAATCGTTGTCAGGTGCCGGGGCGTCTGAGTTGGATGGGGATGACTGCACTGCGGCAGCATCACCCCGCTGCCCGGTTTGCCAGCGATACAGAAAAACACCGCCCATCGTCACGGCCAGCACACTAATCACAATCGGGATGATGTTCGTCAGGCCGCTCAGCAGCGGGTCACGCGGGTCAGCCAGGGCATGTTCCCCGTGATTGACCCGGAAGTACTCCAGGATTTCTTCTTCTGTTTTGCCCTCAGCAAGCTGAAAGCGAATCTCATCACGCCACTGGATGCACGCCTGCGTGCCACACACGTTCAACGGGATGTTTTCGCACTCCAGGCAAAACATCTTTTCAGCGATGTCGTTGACCTCATCCGCCGTAATGGTAGCGGGGTCACGCACGAAGTTGCCATCCTGGGCGAAGGCGGGCAGTGCCGCCCCCACCACAATGGTAACCACAAGCGCCAGGGTTGTCAGTCGGATTGTCATGCGGGCGCTCCTGCAAATCGCGTTCTGTTTGCCTTGCTTGTTACCCGTTTTGGACTGGCTGCGGGGTAAGCGGCAATCAGCGTCCCGACGATAAGAATAAAACCGCCAAACCACACCAGGTTAATCAGCGGGTTAACGTAAATTTTGAACGTCGCCCGGTCGGGACTGATGGGTTCCCAGTTGACCAGCAGCACATAGAAGTCGTTTTCAATGGTGCTGTGGGCCGAAGCGATGGTCATCGGCATTAACTCGCCGTTAGCCTGCTGGAACAGGTCCTGGCGTGGGCGCAGCGTTTTTAATTCACGTCCGTTGCGCTCTAACGTCAGGTTGGCAATGTCCATGATGCGGCCATCGTCGGCAATCTGCCCCGTAGCAATACCATCGAACGTTAATTCATAGCCCTGCACGTTGAGCGTTTCGCCAAGCTGCATGGTGCGCTGTGTATCAAACTGGAACAGCGTACTGCCAATGACGCCCACACCGATAATGGCAATGCCTATGTGAATCACATACCCCCCATAGCGGCGGCGGCTGCGTGCAAACAGATTGCCCACTGCAACAAACCCGTTTTCGCCTGTTGCCTGGCGGCGCGCCTTCGCACCTCGATAGACCTCATACAGCGCCACATAGCCAGACATAGCGACCAGCCCGTAAGCAATGAGGGCACCCACACCCTTTGATGTGGTAAAGGCAACGATAGAGATTGTGCCGATGGTAATTAGCAGGGGCACAACCATCAGGCGGCCCACCTTGCTCAGCGATGTAAAGCCCCACGCCGTCAGCGGGGCGACGCCCATCAGCACGTACATGGCAGCGAACACGGGGGCCGTCATGCGGTTGAACACATCGGCACCGATGCTAATCTCGGTGCCGACGAACAACTCACTGGTGATAGGTGCGCCGAAGCTGCCCCAGAAGATCATCACGAACAGAATCAGGAAGATAACATTGTTCAGCACGAACATACTTTCGCGGCTGAGCAGGTGCGAAAACTGACGCTCATCCTGAAGTTCGCCCTGGTTCCAACGCCACAAGAGCATGACGACAGAAATCAGCGTCATGCTGCCCCAGAAGATGAACATGGGCAGGCCAATCTCGCTGCGTGCAAAGCTGTGAACGCTGTCGATCAGGCCGCTGCGGGTAGCGAACGTCCCGAAAATCACCGATGTGAACGTGGCGATAATCAGGAACATGTTCCAAACCTTCAGCATCCCACGTCGCTCTTGCACCATAACGCTGTGTAGGAACGCCGTTCCCATCAGCCAGGGTAAGAAAGCCGCGTTCTCCACCGGGTCCCAACCCCAGTAGCCCCCCCAGCCCAGTACGTCGTAAGCCCAGCGCCCGCCCAATAGCAAGCCCAGGCTCAAAAATAACCAGGCAACCAGCGTCCACTTGCGCGTGACCTTGATCCAGTCTGTAGTGAGATTACCACTCGCTAACGCGGCCATCGCAAAGGCATACGGCACAATGAAGCCCACAAACCCCAGGTACAGCAGCGGCGGATGGATAATCATACCGAAGTGGCGCAGCAGTGGGTTCAAACCGTTGGCGCTGCTTGCGAGTGCATTCGGGGCCGGTGGCAGCACACGCTCCCCACTCCCATCGGCTGGGATGAACGCTGTTTGCACAGCTTCGCGCTGGCCGGTGTTCAGGTCTTCTAGCACCCAGTAACGCTCAAACGGGTTTTCAATGAACAGGCTGATGCCCACGAAAAACGCCAGCGTTATCATCATGAAGGCGGTTACATAGGGCATCAAAAGGCGCTGGGTTTTCCAGTTAAGCAGGATGGCCCCTGTGGTGAACAGGCTCATGGTGAAAGACCAGAACAGCAGCGACCCTGCCTGCGCGCCCCACAGCGCCGTCACCCGGTAAAACATCGGGGTGCGCGGGTCGCTAACGGAATGCACGTAGCTAATCTGGTACTCCTGGCCGATTAAGGCCATGAGCAGCGCGGTCAGCGAAACGAACAGTAGGGGCGTTGTGAGAAGAGCGGCGTTGCGTCCGCTGTGAACGAAGGTGTCCGCTTGAGCGCGGGCACCATATACGGACGCAACCACGGCGTAAACCGATGCCAGCAGCGTAAGGGCCAGCGTGATAATTCCGATTTCAGCTAACATAATCCTCTAACAGTAATTCAAAACGTTTTCAGTAAGGGTTTGGCGAGCAGGTTAGGCTTCGGCAGCGATGGCCGGGTCAACCTGACCTTCTTCAAAGCGACTGGGGCACTTGAGCAGCAGCTCGTTTGCATGGAACACCCCATCTGGGCCGAGTTCGCCCGTGACAATGGCTTGCGCTTCATTTTGGAGCAGGTCGGGCATGGCTTCGTTTTCAACGCGCACCGGCACACGCTGCATGTCCGGGTTGTTGACGGACTCATGCAGGGCCAGTGCCAGGTCACCATAGTCTGTGGGGATGTGAGAAATGGTAAACTCAATTACGGGCATGTCCGGGTCGCTGGTATCATAGACGATAGTATCGCCAATTACCGCGCCAGAGATGCGTACTGTTTCGCCAACGTATGTTTCATCGGCGGTAAGCTCTTCAATGGTGATGAAGTAGCGAGCGCCCGTCAGCGTATTAGCGACGATCAGGTACATTGCCGCCCCTACCAGCAGTACGCCAGCAACCAGGAATTTGAGGCGATTACCGCCGCGTGTAAGCCGCTTGACGGCTGCGCTATTGGCTTGATCCTTCTCCCAGCCTAAACTTGCTTGTGCCATGATTTGCGCCTATCCCTTATTCATCTTAATGGTTTGTGAACTTTTTTGGCAAGTTGCCCTCATTATACTGATCTGTGATGTCCTTCACAAGACAAGGTAGGGTGTTTGTTAAGACTCGTCGCTACTCATTCGACCCATCAGGACGGCGGCGATGGTTATTACGGCAATCACGCCGATGAGCAGCACACCAACCCCCAGGCTTTGATCCTGGCTTGCGGCCTCTCCTGTTTCTTCGACAGCCAGCGCAACATCCGCTGTCACCATATATACGAGTATCGCCACTGTGAATGTGGATAGATAGCGATTCAGGTGCATGATGATTTCTCCTGGATGCTGCCCCAAAAAAAGAAGTGCGTTCACTAAATACTCATGTTGATTGTACCATCAACCGGGCAAAAAAAAAGCTCTGTCGGGTGGACAGAGACTTTTTGTCATGCGTAGTTGTAGCCGCCAGGCAGTCAACAAAGTTTAACTGTCAAAGCTACCCAGGTAGGCCAGCATATCAGCCATATCCTGATAACTCATGCGCTCACCAAAATTCAGTGGCATAGCACCAGCATTGTAGCCATCCACAACGTATTCATTCGGCAACACGATGCTTTCTACCGTGTAGCGTTCAGGATCACCTGCGTGTGGGCGGCCACCAGCGCCAACGAGGGCATTTTGCCACTGCGTCTCCGTTGCCGGGGCAACCACGCCATTATGACAGCCAATGCAAGCATACTGCGTGTAGAGCACCTGGCCGTTGATGGGGTCACCTGTGTAGCTTTCTAACCCTGTCAGGATAGCGTCTACATCAGTACCGACAATTTCAGCGGCGTCTGTCGGGGCAGCAGCCATCAATGCCGGGTCTGCGGGCAGCTTAGAGTACTGGTTGACGGCATTCAGGTCGTCAACTGTCCAGGCATTGCCCTTATCCCAGTTCATGATGTAGTTGGTCAGGTCTTCAAGCTGGTCTTCGCGCAGCGGGCCACCAGCCGTTTGGCCCCAGGCGGCCATCCCCTGTGGCCAGTAGCTGGCGCTGCCTGGGCGTCCATGTATAAGCGTTGTGTAGATGTAACTGCGGATGGTGCCTTCCCAGGCGACCTGTTCCATACGCTCAGGGTTATCCGGTGTGTAGCCCGCATCAACAGCAGGCTGCATTTGAGCGATAATCGCCTCACGCTCGGCTTGCAGCGCATCAATTTCTACCTGGATTTGCGCTTCGTCTTCAGTCGTTTCAGCAGCTTCAAGGTCGCGCTCAAGCGCAGCGATCTGGTCGTCCACTGCTTCGGTGAAGCTGTAGCCGAACAGGTGCGGGCTGTTTAACCCCGGTGCCACCCCGATCTGGCCGCGACCGTCTACACCGTGACAGGTGGAACAGTTCTGGTTAAATGACTTGGCACCGCGTTCAACGGAGCGCCCGTTAAACTGCTGGTCAAAGGCAGCCATGCGGGCGTCTTCATTGATAGCAACCCAACCAACGACAACCATCGTCGCTACAAAGGCGACCAGCCCGACAATAATGCGCCCTTCGACTGACTCAATGAGGAGTCGATCTAGTTTCATCGTTTCTTTTATTCCCCTTCCCATATGACGGGGGCAGGCAGGAAGCCGTACCCCCGGTGTTGCTCGCTACCAATTAAGCGTCAGCAGTTCGGCCTACTCAAACCACTCGCTATTTTCGTGAACATAGACGTAGTCACTGTTGTAGCGACGCTCGACCTCGCCAGTCTCTTCATTTTCGGCCAGCCAGCTCACGATCACATCAACACGCTTCACGGTCGGTTGATCCTGGCGTACAGCGATGATCCCGAAGCCTTCAACAAGCTGGTCATCAAACTCCTCGATGAGATGTTCCATCTCTTCCAGTGCGTGCATCAACTGGGGTGCATCTTCTGGCACTGTGCTAAAGCTAACAGGTGCGGTGTTGCCAAACAGATTGGCAGCGAACACATCGTTCACCTGCTCGCTGATGCTTGTTTCTTCTGATCGGGTCTCCCCCGTGTTATTGAGCGATAACATCGTCATCGGCTGCTCAATTTCTTCGTTGAACTCATTCAGTGCCGCAACGGGGTCATCCCCATGGAACTGAGCTGTGGTGTATACCCCCGGTTGTAACTGGTCAAACTCAATCGGGCGGATAATCCCCGGATGTTCTGCCGGAACCATCTCAAACAGCACTTCAACGTCGCCGGATGTGGCAACACCCACCGTTGGCAACCCCCAGTAGGAAAAGACAAACAGCGCAGACAGCAACACGTAGGAAACCGTCAAGGCAAAGCGGCGGTCAGCAAAGCGGCGGCTTGGTGTAGCGTCAATGTAGGGCACAATGGCCAGGAAGCCAAACACAATACCGGGGAAGACAATGCCCCAGAAGACCTTATCACCCAGCTTCAGCGCACCCTGAATCCACAGGAAGTACCAGGGGGCCAGTGTGTGCAGCGGCGTATTTTGCGGGTCAGCGTGGCTTTCCAGGGGTGCCTTGAAGAACCATGTCGCCATGACCACCAGCACAAACGTCGTAACGGCGATCCACATCATTTCCATCGTCAGCACGTCAGGGATAAAGTAAACCCGCTTGTCTAGCGGGACGCGCTTGGCCGTATCCTCACCGATGTTTTCCTTTTGGGGGGGCAAGCTGTGGCCATGAATGATGACCTTGTAGTAATGAACACCCGTGAAGATCACCAGCAAAGCTGGAACCAGCAGCACATGCGCCAAATACCAGCGCAGCAAGCCGTTCACACCCATGTCCGGGCCACCTCGTACCAACATGTTGAGCGGCTCACCAACGAGTGGCGCTGCCTCCACCATGCTCGCGCCGATGGTCACAGCCCACAGGGCCAACTGGTCCCAGGGGAGCAGGTAACCACTAAAGCTGAGGAACAGCGTTAGCAGCAGCAGGATCACGCCGGTGAACCATGTGAACTGGCGCGGTTTTTTATAGCTGCCGGTGTAAAACGTCCTCATCATATGCAAGAAGACGATAATCACCATTGCCTCAGCACCCAGGCGGTGCAGGTCACGGATGAGCTTACCCATCGGCACATTGCTGAGGATGTTTAGCATATTGCCATAGGCAATTTCGGGCGACGGCGTGTACCAGATCATCAGGAACAAGCCGGTTAGCGTCTCGAAAACAACGAAGTAGGTTGAAAGCCAACCCAGGCGGAATGTCGGGTAGATACCCGTCATATCCTGATGAAAATAGGCCGGGCGCATGTGCAGCCAAAAGGCGTCAGCATGGGGCTGCAAACGCGGGTTCGGGCGGCGGCTTGGGGCCTCACCGCGCAGGGCCTCGCGGATGTCCTGAATGTTCATGCCAGCCGTGATAGACCGGACGAACACATCAACGCCCTCATAAAAGGCTTTGCGAGCGCCCTTTTCCTTCACATCGTCCAAAAAGGACGGGAATGGCAATACGTGTTTACCCATAGTGCTATCTCTAATCCATACCTGTAATGACCAACAAAAAATTGCGCTTAAACTTTACCATCACGTTGGATGCGAGCGCCTGTGTTGACTTCAATCCGTGCAATCCGACGACCTTCAAGCGGAATCGGGTCTCCGTTTTCGTTGCTGGTGATGGACGTGCCATCATCGAAGAAAACCGTTGTAGCGAAGCGGTCAAGGCTGCGTGGGGCCGGGCCTTCGACGTAAAGACCGTCTACCTCAAATTTTGAGCCGTGGCATGGGCACTCAAAACGGTCGTTTGCCTCAATGTAGGGCGGCAGACAGCCCAGGTGCGTGCAAACACCATACAGGGCAACTAAAGTATCATCTTCCAAGTGCGACATCCAAAAACGGCCTGAAGGCTCGCTTATCGGCGGGGCACCCGCAGCAGGCACGCTTTCGGGTGCAAGTGTGAACGTGCCGCCGAAAGTGCCTTCTGCAAAACGTGGATACGCAAACCAGATGATCCCCGCTGCCGCTTGCCCCAGCAGCAAAAGCAACGATGACCCCCAGATGTAGTACAGAAACTCGCGACGACTGGGCGGCTCAACGATAACTTGCGTTTCCGCCTTTACCCGTGCGCCACGACCTGCGCTGGCTGTTGCCGAAGCCATAACCAATAACCCTTCCTTATACGAATCAATTCGGTGGTTGGAGTGCGGTAGCGTTGTGCGGTGATGTAAGGACAACCGAGCTGTCTGTATCATAGCAGCAAACTTACTTTTGAGTTCGTCGCCGCTAAACGATTTCGTCTGTTAAATATATCACAAGCGCGGGAGCATTGTCAAAGCCGTAGCCCTCCCAATCAAGATCAAATCGGAATGAAAATCAACAAAACGCCCTTTGTGTGCGTCCTGTGTCGGCTGTGTAGTGAATAATAGTATCGTTGCATCTTGGTCAGTAAAAAAGACTGAATCCTATTGTATCTTTGCCTGAATGTTATCCGACCAAGTAATGCGGTGCAGCGTGTGGCATAACTTCCCGACAACACAACAAGGCACCATGAGGCCCAGTCCACGCTGTTGACATCCCCAACTGCATCCACTATCATTTCCGACGTTGTGGATGGTACCGAAGTGTGCTACCATTTGCCAACGTAGCTCAATTGGCAGAGCAATCGCCTTGTAAGCGATAGGTTATGGGTTCAAGTCCCATCGTTGGCTATGCAAGGCCACGCTAAGGGTCCGTGTCCCGAGCGGCAAAGGGGGCTGACTGTAAATCAGCTGCGGTAACGCTTCGCAGGTTCGAGTCCTGCCGGGCCCACTCAACAACACGCCTTCATAGCTCAGGGGTAGAGCGCTTTCTTGGTAAGAAAGAGGTCCCGAGTTCAAATCTCGGTGAAGGCTTTGCAAGGGTATTGTTAAACATCACGCAGTTTGGTGTGGTGATAGAGGAGATGAGATGGCCAAAAAAGGAACCCGTGTGGTGGTCAAGCTGAAAAGCACAGAAAGCCATCACATGTATCTGACCGAGAAAAGCAAGCGCAACACGCCTGAGCGGTTGGAACTGAAGAAATATGACCCTGTGTTGCGTCGTCATGTCGTCTACCGGGAGACGAAGTAAGCACTCCCGTAACGCTATAGGGGTGTAGCTCAATTGGCAGAGCGACGGTCTCCAAAACCGTAGGTTGTGGGTTCGATTCCTGCCACCCCTGATCCGCAAGGCAAAACACCGTCGCACGACGGTGTTTTGCGTATAGTGTTCCAGTGTTTTTGTGCCGTTGCCTACGGGCAATGTACGGTATAATTGCACAGCCTTCACGCAAGGCAAAAATACCAAACCATCCCAAAACAATTACCACTTGAGGAGAAAGCCACCCGATGGCCGATACCAGCATTCAGGAAAAGCGCGAAAAACGGCGTGAGCGCCGTCGTAAAGCTCTTCAATCAACCAACAAAAACAGCAACAAAAAGCCCAAAGCTAACAACAGTGCAGAAGTTGCCAACACCCTCGCTGAACCTTCTGGTGGGGATAGCGGCGGCGGTAACCCAGTTGTTCGCTCATTGGTTTCGGTGCGGGACTACTTCTTGGGCGTCCGCTCTGAACTCGATAAAGTAATATGGCCTACCCGTGAGGAAGCCACACGCCTGACGTGGATCGTCGGTGGGGTGACAGTCGCATCTGCTTTGTTCCTGGGCGGGTTGTCCATCCTCTTCACCGAATTGTTCAACGTCGGCGTAAACCAGCCAGCCGTGTTCATCGGTGCATTTGTTGCTTTCCTTGCCTTGCTGTATGCTTATGCCCGTTACATCAGCCGCAGCACCCCCGCAGACTACTAGCCTAATCCCGTAAGCGATTACCAGAGGTTCACCGATGTCAGACAACAGCAATTACTTTAGCAGTGACTACGACCCGGAACCAGTAGACCTGGAAGTTGATGACCCGGAACCAGATAGTGATATTGACTCGATGAACTTCCTGCCCTCGGTTGACCCGAAAGAGTCTATCGAGCAGACCGAGCGGCACTGGTACGTGATTCACTGCTATTCTGGCTATGAGAATAAAGTTCGCCACTCCATTGAGCAGCGCATCGAAACGATGGGGATGACAGATAAGATTTTCGATGTGATTGTGCCCACCGAAGAAGAGATCGAAGTTAAAGACGGCAAGCGCAAAACCGTCGAAAAGCGCGTATTCCCCGGCTACATCCTGGTCGAAATGGTCATGGATGAAGATAGCTGGTACGTCGTGCGAAACACCCCTGGCGTAACGGGCTTCGTGGGGATGGGGAATGATCCCACCCCGCTTCGTGGCGAGGAAATCGAGCAGATCATGGAGCGCATGTCTAGCGAAACGCCGCGTGTGAAGGTTAACTTCAAAGTTGGCGAAAAAGTGCGTATCATCAGCGGGCCGTTTAACGACTTCCCCGGTACGGTTGCCAATATTGACCCGGACAAAGCCAAAGTGCGCGTGATGGTGAACTTCTTCGGGCGAGACACCCCCGTTGAACTCGACTTCATGGAAGTTGAGAAGTTCACCTAAACATTTGGCGGTTCATCGCGCATAATACTTGGATAGCCCGCCAACCCACGCGGGTTGTTTGTTTGCCCACTCAACGCATCGAACCAAAGCAAGAGGAATCCTATGGCGAAAAAAGTCAAAGCAATCGTCAAGCTGCAAATCCCGGCTGGTAAAGCCAACCCCGCCCCGCCGATTGGCCCAGCGCTGGCCCAGCACGGCATCAACCTGATGCAGTTCTGCAAGGAGTACAACGCCAGGACGAGTGACCGCATTGGTGAAATCGTCCCGGCGGAAATCACCGTCTTCGGCGATGGGTCGTTCAAATTTGAGCTAAAAAGCCCGCCAACCACCTTCTTAATTCGCAAAGCGGCTGGCATCCAGAAGGGTGCCCAGAAGCCGCCGAGCGAAATCGTTGGCAAACTGACCCGCGATCAGGTTCGGCAGATTGCCGAGCAGAAGATGCCCGACCTGAATGCGCTGGACATCGAAGGCGCTATGCGCCAAATTGAAGGCACCGCTCGCAACATGGGTGTGGAAGTCGAAGGCTAAACACCCCCTTATTTTATCAACCTGTATGTGGGAGAGCGCAAGCTCACCTGAACCACAAGGAGAAAACACAACATGGCAAAATACGGCAAACGCTACCAGACCCTCCTGGAAAAAGTGGATCGTGACCACGATTACACGCTAGAAGAAGCTGTGACGATGGCAAAGGAAAACGCCACCGCCAAGTTCGATGAGACGATTGAGATGCACTTTCGCCTGGGGATTGACCCCCGCCAAAGTGACCAGCAGGTTCGCAGCACAGTGATGCTGCCGCACGGCCTGGGTAAAGAGGTGCGGCTGCTGGTGTTCGCAGAGGGTGAAGACGCCAAAGCCGCTGAGGCCGCCGGGGCAGACATCATCGCGGACGACGAAATTATCCAGCGCATTCAAAAAGACGGCTGGACGGACTTTGACGCAGCGATTGCTGTCCCGTCAATGATGCCGAAGGTAGGTCGTTTGGGGCGTGTGCTGGGTCCGCGCGGCCTGATGCCGTCGCCAAAAGCAGGTACGGTTGTCCAGCCAGATCAGTTGGCTAAAGCGGTAGATGAGCTAAAGGCGGGGCGTGTGGAGTTCCGTAATGATAAGACGGGCAACCTGCACATGCCTATCGGCAAGGCCAGCTTTGAAACGGACAAACTGGTCGAAAATGCACAGGCAGCAGTTGACGCTGTCACTGGGCAAAAGCCGTCATCAATCAAAGGCCGCTACATGAAGCGCATGACAGTTACCTCAGCGATGGGGCCGGGCATCCGCATTGAAACCACTGGCATGAGCTAAACCTCACACCAGTTGGGGGCGCGTCCTGTGTCCCCAACCCGGCTCACCACCATGCCCCTAACCTACACCTCTGGCGACCCCTTCCTGACAAAGCAGCAAACGCTGGGTGTGGGCTACAATGCCCGCGCCCGCACAGAAACCTCGCCCCTTGCTATGGAACTGCTGCGCCGCTATCCAACGGCATTTGCCGCCTGTAATAAGCAGATTGAGCGTGGTCGGCTGAAAACGGGCGATTTGTGGTTGTGGCGCGAAAGTGCGCCCATCCTCGCCTTTATGATCGTTCGTGAGTCGTCCGTCGGCGCGACGCGCCCGCGTTATGTGGATGCTGTTGCCCTGCGTATTGTGCGCGACTACCAACTTGAGGGGATCACCAACCTTGCTATTGCACCCCTGGGCCGGGTCGAGGAACAGCCAGCCATCCGTGAGGCGCTTGACTTGTTGCTACCGAATTGCTCGCTACCCGTCATTGCCTATGAGCGCTATTTGCCAGGTGTGCAATCAGAGTAGTTAACGTTTGCCGTCTGCCATCTGGCGTTCACGCAGGCGCAAGAACGATTCTAAAACCACGAAGATAATCAAGAGGAAGAACACGACTGACCACGTCAGGGCGCGGGGGATTTGCAACCACGCACACGTTACGGCAAAAAGCCCAACCCACGACGCCTGTCGTAGAATGATACCACCACCGGGTATGGGTTTGCTTACAGGTGTAAAGCGGACGTTCAAAAAACGCACTACCGGGATGACAGTGCCCGTCACAGCAATGTGCAGCAGCATGAAAAACACCCAGCGCTGCCCTACACGCGGTATTGTTTGCATCATCAGTTGGTACAGGCCCCACCAACCGCTGACGGCCATTGCGAGGCTTGCAACCAGGATGCCAATGTGGTCGGCGGGTAGACCTTCGCGTGGGGTTGATGCATTTGATTCTGATGATTGTGTCGTCGCCATAGGCTTATTATATGTGATTGCAGCAATAAAAAACCGAGAACATTTGTTCTCGGTTGGACTGATAGAGACTGAGAAGGGGAATGAGCTTACTTGCGCGACAGAACCATATCGTACAGTTCGCGGCTTTCTCGAGAGGGGCCAATGCCCAGCGAATCATCAAGTGTCTTTTCCAACAAAAGATACTGACTTTCCGCATCGTCCATCATACCCTGATTCAAATAGATGGTCATTACCTCACGGTGAATGTCTTCGCGCTCTGGCGTCTCTTTCAAAGCACGAATAAAGTAGCCCAATGCAGACATTTCGTCTTCTTCGCGGTTGCGTAAGCGCCCCATGCCAATCAACGCTTGTGCGTATAGCTGGCGCAGTTCGTCACGCCGCTGGTGTATCCACCCCATTGTGCCATCTTGTAGGAAAGGCCCCTTGTACAAGTCAATCGCCCGCTTGAGCAGTTCAGCTTCTTCGCCTTCGTCAACGGTGGTCATTGCACGGTTGACGGCGTCTTCAAACTCGTGCGTATCATAGTAGCGAATCACCTTCTCGCTGGGTGTATAGAAGCCACTGCCATACTGGGTAAGCTCGTAGTTACCGGGAGCGTCCACTTTCATCGTGATACGTTCGCTGATCTTACGCTTCGTCACATGGAATACGTTAGTGGCATCCTTTGTCGATAGATTCGGCCAAAACACCTCAAATATCTGGTCGCGGGTGACGAGTGGGTTGTCTACGAAGTAGAAAAATAGATTCCGGGGCAGCGCACCATCCCAGTTGGTGATCTCTTCGCCATTAACCAGCGCATACCCTCGACCCAGCGCGTATACCTCAAGGGCGGGCTTTGGTTCATCTACCACTGTAAACATAACGTCGTTGGCACGGCGCTCTGTACCCAGCACGACGGCGTCCCCGTCTGCGATAAGGTTGTACCAGGGCTGATAGCGTAACAGGCGCGAACTGACAATAAACTGTATGTTTGGGCCAACACCCTTCACAAGCGTCGTGATGAACTGTCGCAACTCTTCGCTGTGAGGAATACGATCAACTTCATCTATAAACATCCAAATGGGCTTGTCATGTTTTTCGGAAAACGCCTGTAAGTCAGTGGCGAAGGCTTCAGCCCAGCGAACAGGGTCATCCTCATTGAGTGACTGCGCCAGGGCCGCCCCCATGCCCTCTACCTGGCTGCTGAGGTGTGCTTGCATGTTAGTCAGCCACTTGTGGACGCTGAGGTCTGTATCTGCAACGCGATAGTAAATCAGGTCTTTATCAACATCATCAACAATATATGCCAGGAAAACATTGCGATATGTTGTCCAGGGATACAGTAGCAAGAGCTTAGATTCTCTCACTTTGTCCCTGAAATCGTCTGGCGATAATCCGGTGATGGATTTAAGTAACATGTGATCTTTCCTTCTTTATAATGACAACCGCGTTGCACATGAAAAAGAGAATCCTGGCAAATAATTGTGAGCAGGCACCTCTTACGGTGAACGCTACTATTGCAGATGCTACACGAGAGTTCTTTTTCGCGCAACAATAGCTAGAATGCCGTCGGATACTGTTATACAGATTAATGTTGGATGCCTTGAATTGCAAGGCTGTTTGTGTGTGACTGTACAATTTTGTTGAAATCTATTACATTTCGGCTAACCCTGTGTGTCACAATGTGCTAGCCCATGATGCCTATCCCAACATCTCCCGCTGGCGTGTGTGCGCGAGTGATTCGCGGTTGATAAAAGTCAGACAGAAGATTTCGGGGCGTTTTCACACCGGGTAGGGGGCCGAGGTCTTTGCCGCCATGTGCAGTTATCTGCTAACGGCCCACCAGCGACGTTTTGCAGCAGGGCCGCCGCAGGTCAAAGGCGCTCCCGAAGCCGTGTGGATTAATCCGCTCACCGAGGCAGAAAATCCTTTGCAAATTTCATCACAAAGGTGTCTCATAGTCCCTGACACATACCGGATACTCATAATCCACGCAACTTTTGGGGGTGGTTGGTTTTAAAGTATGTGAACGGTGTCACGAGGCGCATACCAGCGCCCCGACAGCGTTTACTTACTTGACGAAGTGAAGATAGCACAGTGGAAAACGTGGGCCATGTGACATCTGCTACCACACATCAATCACAGGCCCCGTTTGGATGAACCACTGACTACCTTCTACTACATATTATAGCAGGGAGGTTTCATGACCACACGAGTCTTAATTTTGGGTGGCGATGGATATTGTGGTTGGGCACAGGCGATGTACCTGTCACAACGGGGGTTTGACGTTGCTATTTTTGACAACATGGCTCGCCGCCAGTTCGATTTGAGAGAAGGCTTTGACAGCCTGTTGCCAGTTCCATCTTTACACTACCGCATTGCGCTGTGGGGGCAGGTCACGGGTAAGAAGATGCAGTTGTACGTGGGTGACGTGCTAGACTATGGTGCAGTCACCAAAGCGTTTACCGAATTCCAGCCCGACGCTGTGGTGCATTTTGCTGAACAGCGGGCCGCGCCTTACAGTATGATTGACCGGGAACACGCTGTTTACACACAGACGAACAATGTTATTGGCACATTGAATGTCCTCTATGCCATCAAGGAGTTCGCGCCGGAATGTCATCTGGTTAAGTTGGGGACAATGGGTGAATACGGTACCCCCAACATCGACATTGAAGAGGGGTTCATTGAGATCGAGCATAACGGGCGCAAAGATACGCTGCCCTTCCCCAAGCAGCCGGGCAGCTTTTATCACCTAAGCAAAGTCCATGATTCACACAACATTATGTTTGCCTGCAAAATCTGGGGCATTCGCGCAACAGACTTGAACCAGGGCATTGTTTACGACGTTGAGACGGATGAAACACAGCTTGACCCCCAGCTTGCCACCCGCTTTGACTACGATCAGGTTTATGGTACGGCGCTGAACCGCTTCTGTGTGCAAGCTGCCGTTGGTTACCCGCTGACGGTGTACGGTGGTGGCGGTCAAACACGCGGCTATATCAATATCAAAGATACCGTGCGCTGCATTGAGTTGGCGATCAACAACCCGGCGGATGCGGGCGAGTTCCGTGTATTTAATCAGTTGACTGAGTGGTTCTCGGTGGGTGACCTGGCGGAGCGTGTTCAGCGCCTTGGCACGCAGATGGGCCTGGCGGTAACCATCAATCATCTGGAAAACCCGCGTGTGGAGCCTGACCAGCACTACTACAATGCCAAGCATACCAAATTGCTCGAACTGGGCCTGGAACCACATCTGCTGGATGACGGCGTCATTGAGCGATTGATTCGTGTCGCGCAGGCGCATCAGGAGCGGGTGATGACATCTCAAATTGAGCCGACGGTAAGCTGGCGCCAGCCAGTGAATGAACTCAATGGTCATGAGCCGCAGTTGGCTTAGTTATATTGGCCTGTGCCCCTGCCGCCCTGCTGGCGGGGGGCTTCATCGCTACGGACGGCACCCACTTTTATGAAAATTGCGATCTTCACAGAGACGTTTCTACCCAAAATTGACGGCCAAGTGACGATTACCTGCCTGCTGCTAGATCATCTGCGGCGCATCGGCGCGGATGTCATGCTGTTTGTGGCCGGTGACCGCGTGCCAGAATACGCGGGCTACCCGGTCGTGAGTATGCCGGGTGTACCTGCCCCGTTTTATCCAGAAGTCAAGCTGGCACTGCCAGGGCCTGACATTTACCCGCGCCTGCGTCGCTTTGACCCGGACTTAATTCACATCATGAATCCGGTGGTATCTGGCGTGCGGGCGATTGGCTATGCCAAACGGCTGCAAAAGCCGCTGGTGATGTCATTCCACACCCACCTGATGGAAATGGCGCGATTTTATGGCTTCAGTGTGTTCGAGGGTGCGTTATGGCAGCTTCACCGTAGGGTCTACCGCAAGGCAGATATGGTGCTGGCAACATCGAAGCACACAACAACCGAGTTACAATCACAGGGCTTTGGTGAGGTGAGAACCTGGCGGCGGGGGGTTGATGTTGAGCGCTTTTCGCCAGATTATGCCACTGCTGATATGCGTCTACGCCTGACGGATGGCCAACCGGAAAAAACGCTGCTGCTATCCGCAGGGCGGTTAGCGCCAGAAAAGCAGGTTGGGCAAATCCGGCATGTGCTGGATGCTTTGCCAGAGGTGCATCTGGCCATCATCGGGGATGGGCCACACCGGGCGAAGTTGGAGCGGTGGTACGCAGGCTATCCCGTGACATTTATGGGGTACATGACGGGCGATATGCTGAGCGCGGCCTATGCCAGTGCTGACCTGTTCGTGTTTCCGTCGTCGTCAATCGAGACGTTCGGGTTGGTGGCAGCGGAGTCAATGGCGTCTGGGGTGCCGGTTGTGGCAAGTCGTGTAGGGGGGATGCCAGAAATTATTGAGCACGGGGTGAACGGGTATCTGTTTGCGGAGAACGACACCGATCACATGACGCAACTCGTGCGCGATCTTGTTGAGCAGCCTGAGAGGCGGCGGGTCCTTGGCATCCGCGCAAGGGAAACGCTGCTTCCGCTGGGATGGACACCCGTCATGGATGACTTATTTGCCTGGTATGCTGAACTCATCGTTGAGGGCCAGCGTGTGCAGTCCATCGAATCGCGTGCGATGACCTGAGTGTGCAGGCCAACTCGTTGGTCGTCTGCGATTGACAGGGTTCCGCTTCTACCAAATAATGGCCGCGCTTTCAGCCATTGCGAGGATGGGAACAGATGACGAGCGGAATCCGGCATGATGTGCAAGAAAACCCGACAGCCCTAACAAATACTCTGCCATACCGGCGGATATTAGCAACCGTGTTGTTGGCAGTGGCAGTGGCCGTGCTGTTGTGGGGGTATATCAGCGGGAACCGCTCGGTGCCGCAAACCGAGTCATACACGTATGGTGATGAAAGTTACTTCACTGTGTCAGTAGACCGGCGATACGTGTGGCAGTCAGGTGACTGTGTGACGCTTCAGTGGGAATCTGAAGGATTGCAGGCCATCTGGTTGGGTAACAACCCGACTGTGGGCACTGCCGAACGCGAATGGTGTGTTAGGGGGCGCTTTGCCGTACCGCAATGGGAAATCACCTATCCTGATGGCGAAGTGCGAGCCTACATCCCGTTTGCGCTCCATACCCGTAGGCTGACTGCTCTACTGTATGCTTTGCCCCTGTTAGCTGTAGCGATATATGCTACTGGTTTGCTAAAGCCGTTGCGTCGTTTGCTAAACCAATTACCACAAGCGTTGCGTGCTCCGTTTATGGTCAGCAATAGCGTTCATATGGGTTTAGTTGGGCTGTTTGTTGCGGTGAACAGCCTTGTGGCATTTAACGCGTTTCATCATAACCCCATAAGGGCCTATGATGCACATGGGCACTATCGTAATGTGGCGGCGTATGCCGAAGGGCGCTTGCCAACCCCCGCAGACTCGGTTCAGTTTTACTCGTCACCGCTGCCCTATCTGATTCCGACGGTGGTAGCGCGGGCAGTAGCCCAAGATTGCAACGACCCAATGCAAACGTGCTACTACACGGTTCACAAGGCGGGTGTGGTGCAAAATCTGGCCGTGTCTATGGTGTTTACCTTTTTCTTCTTGCGTGTGGTTCGCTGGTTTGATCGCTTTGACGGGCGGTTGCGTCTGCTTGCGTTTGCGATGATTGCAACGTTACCCGTCTACTATAAAACTCTATCGTTTTTGCGTGGTGAACATTTCATCATGATGTTCATGGTCATCGTGTTGGATCGTTTGCTGATTATGCTGAGCGCTGACCGTCCTGTGAGATGGGCAGATGCCTTTTTACTGGGCATCCCAATGGGGCTGATGATGCTAAGTCGGCAGTGGGCGGTGCTGATTATGATAGCAGTGGCGGTTTGGGCGCTGGTAGTCATTTTGCAGCAGTGGCAACAGCGTCGCAGGTTACTCTGGGTTGGCCTGGCGTCGTTTGGGCTGGCTTTTGTGCTGAGCAGTTGGTTTTACTTCAACTTGCAAGCGCAGCAGGGCAGTGTGATTGCTGCAAGTCGTGATCGGCAGGAGCTTCAACAAGGCACAAACCTTGAATTTGACTTGCCAACGCGAACTCTTTTCACCTCACCGTACCGCTATCAGTACGGGTTACAGGTTTTGCCCATCTTTTACACCGAAATGTGGGGCGACTACTTCGGCTTTTTCCAGATGAGTGCAGCAGCGGTGCCCAGCCTGCGGCTGATGCCGCTATCCTTAGCTGAATACATCAGGCGGGTGAACGTGGTTTCTGTGTTGCCTACCGCCCTGTTTATGATTGGCGGGCTAGGGGGGGTGCTGTTTGCAGGCCGCACCATACTTCGAGCGCAAGACGAGACGATGACGGGGTACGGCTTGTTGGGCCTGTGCGTGTTGAGTTCACTTTTGGGGTATTTGTGGTTTTTGTCTAGCTATCACTCTTTTATGGGGGATATGGCGAAGGCAACGTACATGCTACAGGTGTTCCCCTTATTGGCGATATTGGCGGCGCGGGCGCTGCTGGCCCTGCGTGAGCGATTCGTTTGGGCCTATGGTGTTGTGATAGGGCTATTTGTTGCAGTAGCGCTGCACAACCTGCCGATGATGGTTACCCGTCTGACGCAGTACGGTTAGGAAAGCGAAACTCTAACATCAGCCAAACTGACTTCACACACTTCGGCAATTGTAGCGGTAGAGGTTCCTCAACTACACTAAAAGTTCAGTGTGGTTCAACTTTTCGTTTTGAGTAACCCAACATGCCAATTATCGTTTACATCGATGCTCTTATTTTGGCAACCTACGCAGTTGGGCTGTGCTGGGTGAACTTGAGTGTTGCGTTGTTGCTCACGCGCAAGCGTCAATCTAGCTTGCCAAACCACTGTTTAGAATCTACATATTTGACCTCTCATATAGATGGTGATGCCCAAAGAGAGGGGTACGCCCGTGCAATTGGAATCATCCCCCCGCAGGTCCTCTTAGACCAGCAGCACGCCCCACCCCGGCAAGCGGCACCAATTGAAGCGGAATGGTGTTTGCCAGTGCAAGCAGGGTCGCCCGATCAGGTGGTGATTCACATTGAGCCAGATGGGGTGCAAACTGAGGGCCAGCGCACCATTCAGCGTATTATTGAGCACCTACGAAAGATGCCTAGCACCACCTCCTCGCCAGAGATTGCCAGTTAAGTGTGCATCCCGCAATGTACGCTTTTCATCTATACTATGGGCTGATAAACCTGGAAATATAAATGGTAATTGGGTATTGACCACATGGCAGAGCAACCAGAGTCATCGAACTATCCTGTTGGGCGAATTGTGATGATGGGAACTTTAATTGCAGGCGGGGCGTTGACCATTTTTGGATTGTTGTGGATTGGCCTGGGGGCAGTTGGGGCAGCACCATTGGCACGCCTGGCTTTATCGGTTTGTGTGCCGCCTACACTTATGGCTGTTGTTATTGGTGTCATTTATTTGGCACGAACGCCGGGTGGGGCAGCGTGAAATTCGCCAATGTATAGACGGCTATGATAGAATGCAAACTACTAGCGATGTATTCACCTCAATCATTTGAGTAAGCAAACATGCCGAACACTGATTTTGTTCAATCTGGCCCCGGCCCACGCTTCGCTTTTTTTGAAGAGGCCGACGCTCCCAGTGTGGCCGAAACGTTGATAGCCTTCGCCAATACGGAAGGCGGTACGTTGGTTATGGGCCTGGATGAAGATGGCAACCCTGTTAAGCAGGTTGAGCGCGAAAAAATTGAGACGGTACTCAAAGAGGTCGATACAATTTGTAATCCTCCGGTAGTCGTGGGCAACCTGGAACAAGTTGAGACCGAAAAGGGCACCGTGTATACGATTCGTGTGCCGCGCAGCATCGAACTGCACGCGCTAACAGATGGCCGCGTGCTGATCCGCAGCGGGGCAAAAAATCGGCCATTGGGCGGGCAAGAAATACTCAAGCTGGCCAGTGCGAAAAGCACCGGTGACTTTGAATCGGAAGATGTGCCGGGGACGACAACCGCAGACTTCAGCGAAAAAGTGCTAGATGAGTACCTCAAGAAGCGGGCCGAGCGTACCAAGCGACCTATCAGTGAGGATAGGAACGACCTGCTGCGCGAGATTGGCGCGATAGACGAAAAAGGCAACATTACTGTCACGGGTGTGTTGTTGTTCAGCGATTATCCTCAGCAGTGGCTTCCTCACTCCAGTGTGGTGTTCGTGAAGTTTGTTGGTAAGTCTCCTCGTGGCGAAAATGGACTAGCAGGTTACACCCGCCGCGAGGAACTCACTGGCCCACTGCCACGTCTAATCGAAAGTGCCTGGAATCTCATCTGGTCAGAGATGGCCATCAGTGCGGTGGTTAAGGGGCTTGAGCGTGAGGAAACCACTGAGTACCCACAGTTTGCCGTCCGCGAAGCCATTGTGAATGCGGTATGTCATCGTGATTACCGTCTAAAGGGGCGGCGTATTGAAATCCGTATGTACTCTGACCGGCTTGAGGTGATTTCGCCGGGGGGGCTGCCGGGCTTCATCACGGTAGAAAACATCAAGGATGAGCACTTTAGCCGCAACCCACGTATCGTGAATGGGCTGTTTCAGTGGGGCTATATTGAAGAATTGGGACTAGGTATTGACCGGATGATTGAAGTGATGGAGAAGGCTGGCCATAAGCCCCCCAGCTTTGATGCCCGCCCATACAGCTTTGCCGTCACATTATTCAATCAACGCGAACAGCAAGAAATACCCAAGTGGGTTCGCAATACAAATCATCGGCAGGCCAAAGCTCTGGAGTATATTCGGGCGAATGGGTCGATTACAAATCGGGAATATCGCTCGCTTTGCCAGGGGGTAAGCGCAGAAACCCTGCGTTTAGACCTCGTGGACATGGTGGATAAGGGCATTCTCGTCAAGCTAGGGTCTAAAAAGGGGACGTACTATATTCTCAAGTAATTCTTGTTGAGAATCAGGTAGGATATAGGTTATGAATTCAGTGGTGAACGGGGTTATCCTCACAATGGCGTTTATGCAGGCCGCTATGCTGATATTTGCGGTCGTGCGCGGCGTGCGCCTAAAAACCGGGCGACTGTGGCTGCCACTTCTGCTATCAATTCAGGTTGTGACCACTGCGTCGTTTCTGTTCGCCATTGATGCCCCGGTGACAAGTGCCCTGCGACTGCTGACCACCCTCTTACTTGTGGGCCTGATGACGGCATTTGCTTGTGTGGTCTACCTGGACATCCTCCGCGCACAGGTGCGCTGGCCCTTGATTGTTGGCGGAGTGTGGCTGGTGGCTGTTCTGGTTGCTGGCCTTGCGGCACCAGCGCCTGCGGGCACATCTGGTGGTATTGTGGAAGCTGTGCTGAGCTTTTCCCCCCGCGAACTGGTGCTTACGGCGGGGTTCGGGGTCATCAGTGTGCTGCTGCTGGCCGGTGCTTTTTATGCCTTTTACACCAGCCGCCTGCCTGAAGTATCTAACCGAGCGTTGTTCTGGGTGTTTGATAGTACCCTGATGTTCACCGGGTTCACGCTGGCGGCAAGCGGGAGTGCTGTGCTGGTTGTGGCAGGGCTGGCGCTGTTAACGCTGGGCACGTTCATTGTAACCTACTCACAGGTGACGGTGCGCGTTTTCGACATTCGCAGCCTGTTCGGAATGATGTTCCGGCTGGTGCTGATGACGACGGTTACTGCACTGGCCATCTTCGCTTCACTGGCGATTATTATCAACCTGGAAATCGCTAACCCCACTGAGCAGGCTATCCTGGCGGGTGCGCTGGCCCTGGCGGTAGCGGTTTTGTACGCGCCCGTTCGGGAGTTTGGCGACTATTTGATTACGCGCCTACTCGTGGGGGAACGCGCTGACGCCATTGAAGCGACAAAGCGCTACAGTCAGGAATTGGCGCGGGCGATTGAAATCAATGAACTGGTGCAGATTGCTACGCGAACGCTCAACAGTGTATTGCGCGTCCGCAGTTCAGGGATGCTGCTAGTGAGCGAATCTGATGATAAGGGCATTGAGCTTATCGTTATGAATCCGGGTAATCACGCCAACCAGCATGGCCGACGGGTAAAAATCCTGGTAGAGGGTGCCCTCTACCAACAAATTGTTGTCAAGCAGTTGCCCATCACGCAGTTTGATATTATCTCCAATCCGCTTTATGAGGACATCGAGCCGGAAGTTCGCGGGTTCTTCCAGGGTATGGGAATGAGCGCCTATGCGCCGATTGTAATGGATGGGGCAACGACGGGCCTGCTTGCCAGTGGTGCTAAGCTCAACGATACCCCGATGTACCAGCGTGACCTGGAACTGCTGGTGGCGTTGGCCAATCAGACGGGGGTTGCACTGCGAAATACGCGCCTGGTGGCAGACTTGCGCCACTTAAACAACAGTATGCAAATGCTGAACCGCAGCCTGGGCATGGCCAATGACCGCATGGGGCAGCTTGACTCTGTAAAGACTGACTTCGTGACGATTGCCAGCCACGAACTCCGCACACCGCTAGCTCAGGTTCGCGGGTACACAGACATTGTAGACGCGCTCAACGACCAGGGGATGCTCGATCAAGATCAGACACGCGGCCTGGTGAACAACCTGCGAAAAGCGACTGAGCGCATGGAAGAACTCATTGCGGCGATGTTAGATGTGAGCCAGTTGGATGTGAATGCAATGGACCTGCGCTTTACCCAAACCTCGCCAGAAAGCGTGCTGCGAATGGCCATTGAACCGCTGACGGACCCAATCAAGCAACGCAAGCTCACGTTGAGTGCGCGGGGCCTGCGTGGACTACCGCCTATCGAGGCAGATATGCAGCGGTTAGTTCAGGCGTTTCGCAATTTGATAACCAATGCCATCAAGTACACGCCAGATGGTGGACGTATTGACATTACGGCAAAACACCATGCGGCCAACGGTAGCGAACCAGAGTACATTTTAATTTCTATCACGGACACGGGTATTGGCATCGACCGTGAGCATCAGACGTTGATTTTTAACAAGTTCTATCGCGTATCTGACCCCGGTTTGCATTCCACGGGAACGTATAAGTTTATGGGTGCCGGGCCGGGCCTGGGGTTAACTATTGCAAAGGGTGTCGTTGAGGGGCACGGTGGGCAAATTTGGGCAGAAAGCCCCGGTCATAACCCAGAGTTGATGCCGGGCAGCACATTCTACGTCAAGCTGCCGCTTACGCCGCCAGAGACGGCCAGTCGTGTGTTGCCCTTTGAAGGCGAGATTGTTAGTGGCAACAACGACGCTCGCAAAACGCAGCCAATGAAAGTGTTGCAATAAAATACACCTGATAGATGCGCGGTCAGGTGTATCAGTTAGGCTGTAGCATGTGAAGTGCGCTCGCTACGAACGTTTTTCCTTCAAGCGCAGGGCCTTGCCGCGACGATCACGCATATAGTAGAGCTGAGCGCGGCGTACTTTGCCCTGACGTACCACTTCGATTTTTTCGATGCGCGGGCTACGCATCAGGAAGGTACGCTCGACAGCGATGCTGTGGCTGGCGATGCGGCGAACAGTGAAGTTCTCGTTGTTATGATTCGCTCCGTCGCCCTTACGCATACGGATAACCATCCCTTGGAAAACCTGAATACGCTCGCGGTTGCCTTCGACAATGCGAACGTGAACCTTAACCGTTGCACCCGGCCCGAATTCGGGGAAGCCGCGATCTTCGGCTTCGAGTGACTTGATGAGTTCATTGCTCATGGGTGAATTCCTTTCGTACTCAAAAACAATACGCCCGTAGGCGTATTGGCGAGGTCTGTTGTGTCATTTAGCCAAGCAAGTATACAGGGCTGATGAGCGTGAAACAAGGTCATGGTGAAAGGTGACGCGCTGCCCGCAGCAGGCCCGCCACCCCAGTGCTGTTCATGATTTCGCCACGCTCAACCATCGCCAGGGCTTCAGTAAATGGCACGCGCACCAGTTCAATAAACTCGTCTTCATCAGCATCAATGGGGTCGTGGGTGAGGTTGCTGGCAACGAACAGGTGCATGTACTCTGTAGTGTAACCGGGGGCCATGAACCAGCCGCCCACGCGCTCCAGATTGGCGGCCCGATAGCCCGTTTCTTCACGCAGTTCGCGGTCAGCGCAG
The DNA here is from genome assembly GCA_034437575.1 of Anaerolineae bacterium. GTDB lineage: Bacteria > Chloroflexota > Anaerolineae > Aggregatilineales > Phototrophicaceae > DAOTTY01. The sequence goes on from DAOTTY010000170.1 coordinate 41,616, forward strand.
GCGGCAGGGTCCTCGTCAGGCTCAAGGGTACCGGCTGGCAACTCGATAAGTACCTGGCCTGCGCCGAGGCGATACTGTTTGATGAGCAGCACATTCTGATTTTCATCTAACGCGACAATCGCCACCGCGCCCGGATGCTTGACCATTTCGCGTTTAGCAAGTCGGCCATTGGGCAGTTCAACTTCATGAACAGAGAGATCAATGATTTTGCCTTTGAAGATAGGTTCGCTGCGGATAATTTTTTCTTGCATGATGTTTTATCCCTGGATTAGACAAAGCAAAGGGCGGCTGGTTGCAGCCGCCCCGTCGCGTTCTGATTGTGCTGGCGTGGCGCTATTGGAACGGAATTACAAGCTGTTGATTGAAAGCAATGTTGTTGTAGTTCGCAATACCATTGGCGGCAGCAATGGACTCAATCGGCACGCCGTAGCGCAGCGAGATTTCAAATAGGGTTTCGCCCTGGGCAACGATGTGAACCGTCTGGTTGCCAACGCCGGGACCGCCTGTGCCCACACTATCACCACCCGTGCCAGCGTTGCCGCCCGTACCGCCTAGAGGCGGGCAGCCGCCTGGGAAGACAACTGATGTACCCCAGGTGCAGTCACCGTTAGGCGGGGTAACCCCGATGCCGCCACCTGGCCCACCGATACCGCCGCCTACACCGCCCGTCGGCCCCGGCGTTGATGTAGCCGGGGGCACGCCACCTGTTACACCGCAACCCGGAATTGTCAGGCGTTGGCCGACGCGAATGAGGTCGGGGTTGGTAATGCCGCTGGCTCGCGCAATAGTCAGGATGGGCACCCCGTAGGCCAGCGAGAGGCGGTAAAGTGAGCGGTCTTCCTGGCGTACCTCATGGATGCAGTCCGCGCCGGGTGCGATGTTGGCAGGGGGTTGGCCTGCACCTACCGTTGGTGTGAGTTCAATGCCGGAACCAAGCCCATCATCCAGTGGGATGGTGGGCTGCGGTACGGGGGTATCTGTCACGTCGCCCACACCAGCGGCGATAGCCGTCTCCGTCAGGATGAACTCGGCGGTGTTTGTGGCATTGGCAATAATTTGTGTTGCTGTGGCTTCGTTGTCGGTGATCTGACCGTCACCACCCTGCTGTTGAGCCGGGTCTTGTTGGGCTGGGTCGCCTAGTGGAACCGTATCGTCTTGTGCAACGGCAGTGCCTTCTTGAATCAACGCGCTTACGGCTTCTGTGAGTGTGGCTGTTGCAGTATTTGTTGCGGTTGCGGTGGCCGTACTGGTTGGCGTCGCCGTATCGGTTGGGGACGGCGTTGCCGTTGGGATGGCTGTTTGGGTAATGACGTTTGCGCCCGCACCCCGTTCGGTGGGTTGGAGCAGGGCAACCGCTTCCTCGGTCACTACACCCTCCGCAGTGACTTCGGCGGTGGTATTTGCTTCAACACCTTCCTCACTTACGGGGGTTGGGGTTTCAGTGGGGGGGGGCATCTCGGTTTCGCTGGGGGTAAGCGTCCAGGTCGCAGCGTCACCAACGGTGGTTGGCGCGACTTCCTCACTGGCTGACAGGACGCAACCTGCCCCTACGAGAGCCACGAATAGCAGTGAAAGCCATTGGTACCTACGCATACGATCTCCTTAGACGGCACGATGCCGAGAACAGTCCAGTAAAAGTCTATCACTTTCGTGGAACCGAGGCAAACAAACACGGCGATGTGATGGGCTTTTCAGTAGAATCCTGTGTGAAAATACAGTACAGTAATTGTCAGATTTCAATTCACTATCAGTCCTGTGGGGGCAACCGTGGTCGACTATCACGATATTCTGAATGAGTATATTGCACTGCGAAATCAGGGCGTAAGTGCAAAGCAGTCCTGGTCCCAACTATGGCCCAAGATTGAGGGGCACCCGGTTAGGATACGCGAGCAAATTTCTGATGCTGTACGCAATTACGAATCTGGCAATGCGGGCACGCGCATCAAACGCTTGAAGCGCACTACGAGCGAACTGCCACCCATAGTAGATGACGCGACGACGCCCAAGCCCCCGAAGATGCTTTTATGTGAGAATTGCGGCAAGCAAAACCGTGAAGGTGAGGTCATCTGTGTGCATTGTGGCAACATGTTGAAGGACAACAGCCAGTCCGCTTCAACGCGCCAGCTCCACATGGAAGATCATCAACCTGAGCAGTTTGAGGCAAACGGCACACTCATGCTGCATGTACGCCATACCGGGGACATGATTAAGGTGAGGCCACAAAATGCCCAGCACGAGCTGGTGGTTGGCCGGGCAGATGCCAACAACATCGTCAAGCCGGATATTGACCTGTCAGCATTTGGGGCGACGAAGATGGGCGTTTCGCGCTTGCACATGTCACTGGCCTACGATGGTGATATGCAGCGCGTCATCATTGCGGATATGGGCAGTGCAAACGGGCTTTTTATCAATGGGCAGCGGCTTGCCGTCAAAGAAGAACGGGTGCTGCGCGACGGCGATCAAATCCGGTTGGGGCAACTTATGCTGGACGTGGCCTATCGCCATGCACCAGAATAAGCGCGGAGTACCTGAGTCGTTACCATAGATTACGGAGCTGCACGCCAGCCCGAATCATTCTCATGGAACGGAAGAGGTGGCGGCCAGCAAATTGCGAGTTCATGCTGTTCTGTGGTGCTACCTCTGCTTCACCTTTTAGCTGGAATAGCCAAAGTCCTAAAAAGCGCGTTGGGGAAGGCCGACGCGCTTTGATACAACTTACCGGTGACCCCGCAAGCGCGATCAGTCGCCTGCGGCGCTCGGTTCTCGTTGGAGCAGCTCTCGGCGCTCGTCCATTATTTCCAGCAGCGCCCGCCGCGTCTGGTAACGATCCAGCCATTGGGCACCTAACTCCACGATGATAACGACCACCAGCAGCGTCCCAACGGCAAGACGGGCCACATAAGCGGGTGTGGCCATGAAAATCAGCCCGATTTCCAGCAGCGCAATCGTAATCGTGCCCAGGGCGGCACCAAATGCCGACCCCTTACCCCCGGAAATACTCACACCGCCTACGAAAGCGGCAGTCGTGCCCGTTAGCAAAAGCTGCTGTAAGCCCAACGGCTGTGCCGACCCCGACCGCAAACCGATGATGGCCCCGGCCAGGCCCGCGCAAAATGCGGAAATCGCAAACGTAATCACCAGCGGGCGCGTGAGCGGTACACCTGCGGCAACGGCTTCACGGCGGGCACCGCCAATGGCGTAGATTTCCCGCGCCCATTTGTGATACATCAGGAAGATGCCAACCGCGACGAACACGAGCAGCGCAATTACGCTAGCCGCAGAGACAAACAGTTCCAGGTTTTCGCCAAAGGTGATACGGTCCTTGAGGAAGTCGCCAAACGCGAAGTCGCGCAGCACCACTGTCTGCTCGTCAGCAATGAACAAGGATAAGCCACGTAACAGCATGAGCGTACCCACCGTGAACACAATCGCGCTGATGTTGAGAATGCGAATGAGCAAGCCCTGGAGTGCGCCAAAAGCGGTGGCAATTGCAACACCAATCAACAGTGCGGGGATTGCGCCAAGCGGGTCGTTCAGGCGCACCACAATCACACCGACTGTTGCCGCCACCGACCCCACGGATAGGTCAATCTCACCAGCAATGATCGTTACAGTCAGGCCCAGCGTAATCAGCCCCAACTCCGGGAAGCGCTCCAGGATGGCGAATATATTGCGGTCACTGGCGTAGCTATCAAAGCGCAGCGCGAAAAACGTTGCAATCCCAAACGCGACCACAATCGTAAATACAATCTGCGAGTTGAGCAGCAAAAACTCCTGGATTTGCCCAATGAGGGTGTCGCCGCGCCGCTTGACTTTTCCGTTGTTTTTGGGCTTAGACATAGCGCTCATCGTGTGGAATTCCTCCGAATCATGGCGTACAGGCTAACGCTGGCCACTACCGTCAGGCCAACGAACAAAATACGTGGGCCGCTCTCAAAGCCACGCAGCACCATCATGTTATCCACCACAGAGATAAAAATCGCGCCCAGGGTGGTTTGCAAAATTGAGCCGCGCCCACCCATAATGGCGGAACCGCCTACCATCACAGCAGCAATGGCGCTGATCGCCAGCGAACCGCTGCTGCCGAACGTCGCCCGGAACAGGCTGACCTGCCCCTGTGAGATTTGGGCAGCAAACAAAATGCCAACCACCGCCGCCATTGCCGATGCCACCCCAAACACTTGCACCGCCTTCCAGAAGGCGCTGAAGCCGGTGCTGCGGGCAGTGTCTTTACTATCGCCAACCAGATAGCAACTGCGGCCAAAGCTGGTATAGCGCAGCACAACTTCCCCGGCGATGGCCAGCAGAATAAACGCCCAGGTCACATTCGGCACGCCCAGCATCAGGCCCGTGCCCAGCCACTCTGCCGGGTGGGGCCTCTCAATGAAAATCACTGCGTTGTTACTGGCCCACGACGCGATACCAAAGATGATCCCGGCAGAGCCGAGCGTTACCACAATGGGATTGCCGCCCATACCCACAATCGCCCCCTGCACGAACCCGGCCAAAATCGCCACGCCAAGCGTAATTGCCAAAGAAGGAACCAGCCCCATCTGCGAAGACAGGGTGAACGCAAAGATAAGCGAAGCAAGGCCAGCGGTTTCTTCTAGCGAGAGCAAAAAGAAATTGCCAGAGATGGTCACAAAGGTCAGGCCGACGGCAAAGATGCCCACAAACGCAGTCGCCCGCAGGATGGCCTTCAGGTTTTGTGGCGTCAGGAAGTTATTGGTGGTGAAAGCGCCGTAGATCAGCAGCACTGCCGGAACCACAATCAGAACGGCAATCAGCGGTGTGGTGCCCCGCGTTAGCGAACGCCAATCGAAACCACGCGGGGCTGCGGTGGGTTGTTGGGTGGTAGATGTACTCATGCAGGCACCTCCTCATCATCATAGGGGTGGGTAATTTCTTTCAGAATGCGGGTGCTGTCATCGTGAGCGGCTTTGAAGGTGTCAATCAGTTGCCCGCGATAGAACGTCGCCAGTCGATCTGGCAGGTAGGTGATTTCTTGAATGTCAGTCGAGGCAAAGACGACGGCTACGCCGCTGTCGGCCAGTTCGCGCAGCCGCCGATAGATTTCAGCACGGGCACCCACGTCTACGCCGCGTGTCGGTTCGTCAATGAGCAGCACCTTCGGCTCAATCGAAAGCCACTTGCCGACGGTTACCTTTTGCTGGTTGCCGCCGCTCAGCACGATGGCGTCACCCTGCACACGGCTCACGTCTACAGTCATCTCCTCGGCCAGCGTATGGGCTAGATTGCGCTCCCGGCCCTTTTGCAGCCAGCCTAGCGTCGTGATCCGCTCCAGCGCAGGGGATGAAAAGTTTTCGTAGATGGGCCGCAGCAGGTAAAGGCCATCTTTCTTACGGTCAGACGAGCAGTAGGCAATCCTGTTGTTGATCGCTTCCGTTGGGCTTTTGGGCAAAAACGATTTGCCATCAATTTTGACCTGGCCGCTGCGCGTTTTGCGAGCGCCACCAATGGCGGCCAAAAAGTAGCTGCTGCCACTACCTAGCTGCCCCGCCAGGCCCAAGATTTCCCCGGCACGGATTTGCAGGCTGACGGGTTCAACCAGGCCATCGGGCCACAGGTCAACCACTTCCATCACAACTGCGCCGTCCTCATCACTGTGTGCCCGCTCTGGGAACATGTTTTCCAGCGAACGGCCCAGCATCCGCTCAATCAACGTGTGAACGTTCAGTTCGGAAATGGGCGCAGCAGGTTGGCTTTTGCCATCGCGCAGCACCGTCACACGGTCGCCAATTTCAAAGATTTCATCCATGCGGTGGCTCACGTAAATAATCGACTTACCTGCATCGGCCAGTGATCGCGCCATAGTCAAGACGCGGCGGCTCTCGGCTTCACCCAGGGCGGCAGTCGGCTCGTCCAAGATGAGGATTTCTGCATCACGGGCAATCAGCCGTGCCACTTCGACCAGGTGCTGTTCACCGACGGACAGCCGATCTACGCGCACTTTAGGGTCTACGTCTTGCAGCCCAACGAGGTCTAGATACTCACGGGCACGCCGCGCCTTGCTGCCCAAACTGGACCACAGCTTGTCGCGTGGGTCTGCTAAAAAGATGTTTTCAGCGACGGACATCGTGGAGATGAGGCTGAGTTCCTGTTGGGCGATAGCGATGCCCAGGCTTTCGGCTTTGGTGGGCGTTTCCAACGTAACAGATTCTCCATTACGCAAGATGATGCCAGCGTGATTGCCGTCAAAGCCGCCAATGATTTTCACAAGTGTGGATTTACCGGCCCCGTTTTCCCCGACGAGCGCCATTACCTCACCACGCCGCAGCTCAAATTGCACATCATCCAGTGCCTGAATGGGACCATAGTTGCGGCTGATATTCGTCATTTGTAAGATGACATCGGATGAGGGCTGTTGGGTTGGCCCAGCAACCGATGTTGTGAGTTGTTCGTCCATAAAAGTCTTGGTTTCTCCAAAAAGATATCTTCTAGCGCCCGCAGACAGGTTGTGCAGGGGCCAGGGCTGGTGGCCCCTGCACACTTACAAGGCGTTACAGCAGTCTGTTGGACTAGCCTTCGCTTTCAGTTTCTTCTTCGTCCATGTCTTCCATGTCTTCCATGTCTTCTTCGCCCTCAGGGATACCCCAGGTGCAAAGCTCGTTCATGGTGTACTCTTCACCGTCGAAGCCTTCCAACGTGTAATCTTCCCACTGGTTGTAAAGCACAGCCGGGTTCGGGGTGAAGTTCAGGAAGTTCTCAACTTCGCCGGTGGTCAGGTATTCGTCAGCAACCTGAATGGCAAGCTGGCCTTCCAGCAGCGGGGCCTGGAGCGTGGTGCCATACTGGCGCTCTTCTTCAAACAACTGGCGGTCGCCATTGCAAACGGTACCCACAGCGATGATGTCAGCATCCTCATCAACACCTACAGTGAAGCCGTTCTCTTCCAGGGCCTGGATGGCACCCTGGAGGATGGCGTCATCCATGCCATAGATGAATGTGATTTCTTCGTCTTGAAGCTGTGCTAGCAGCGCAGCCGTACCGTTATAACCGTTCTGAGAGCCGAAACCCTCGTTGGACTCTGCAATAACTTCAATGCCGGAATCCTCGATGGCCGCGTTAAATGCCTCGATGGACAGGCTGTAGCCACCGTAGGCAACCGGGTAGGTTACGGCAATAGCGTTGGCTTCTTCGATTTCCAGTTCTTCGGCCACAGCCACCATCATCTCACCAGCATTGCGGGCACGCAGGGCGTCATCTGGGCCAGCATAGCCGACGACAAACGGCTCTGCTTCTTCGGTGGGCAACTGGTTAATCTGCAAAACGGGGATGTCTGTACCGGCCAGGTCACGCAGGGAGCCAAGACCAGCGGCACCCTCTGCCGGCCACCAAATCCACATATCCGGCTCCGCGCCAATGGCAAGCTGCTGCTGAACCTGCTGGTCTTGCTGGGCCTGGTTGAACTCATTTTCCAGGATAGTGATGTCGTAGCAGGCATTGAATGCTTCGTTTTGCAAACCCGTGATGAGGCCGTTCACATAGCGTTCGCTGCGGGCCGGGGTGAAGGCGATGATCTCGCCCTTAACGTCTTCGCAGCTCTCGGCTACGTCCTGTGCGCCAACCACCATGACGGCAGTCATTGCCGTTACCAGGGTGATCAGGATAGAAAGGGTCTTCTTTAACATGTTGAAAGGTGTCTCCTCGATAAATAGATTAGGATTAAGTTCTGACGTTTGACTTCTAAGCGCTTTATTCGTCTTTGTGTTTACCGCTATAATAGGGTCGTTCAAACAGTGAGACGCAAAAGCACAGGAAGCCCAGCGTTCTTACCTGTTGCACTGCACAAGCGCCAGCCGTTGATTGTCGATCAGGTGGATTGGCGACTTGTGTGGTGTTTGTTCAGGCAAGCCAATTGGGGTTGATCGGTTCGGGTTGATCTCAGTCGCGCTGCGGTGAACCAACTGGCTCACTACCGCACTTGGGCACCACCTCCCTTCGATGATGATTTGCGCCTTTAGCATGTATGGCCTAAACCAGCACCCATCCGCCGTCGATAGACACATTCTGGCCGGTCATCATGTCGCTTTCGTCCGATGCCAGGAAGGTCGTCGTCCCAACGATGTCCTGTGGGGTGGACGGACGGCCCACGATAGTGTTGCTGGCCGCGCCCATTATGGCCTCGCCTGGCTCTTTAGTGTTGCCCGCTTCTAGCTCCATCTTATCTAGCATGTCCCACAGCGGCGTTTCGACCACACCGGGGCTGAACGAGTTCACGCGGATATTGTGTTCTGCCAACTCACGCGCAGCCGACTGCGTCATGATGATGACGGAGGCTTTGCTGGCGCAGTACGGGGCAATGCCAGGGAAGCCAGTGCGGGCCACAGCAGAGGCCGTGTTGATAATCTTACCGCCGCCGCCCTGCTTGACCATCTGCTTGGCGGCTTCCTGCATACACAGCAGCACGCCCCAGCCGTTGACGGTCATAATCATGTCCCAGTTTTCCTGGGTGTAGTCGAAGATGCCCATCGGCTTATTGACGCCCGCGTTGTTGAAGATCACATCCAGGCGACCGTATTCTTCGACCGTCCTGGCAATTAGGCCCTGTACGGACTCGCGGTCGGTCACATTGACTTTGACGGCGATGGCTTCGTTGCCCGCGTCCTTGATTTCCTGGGCGACGGCCTGTGCCCCTTCTTGGTTCAGGTCAGCCACAACGACCTTACCGCCTTCTTTGGCAAGATCATGGGCGATGGCACGGCCAATGCCCTGGGCAGCGCCGCTCACGATGCAAACTTTGTCTTGTACTCGTCCCATTATGGTTGTTCCTTAAATATGCAGTTTAGATATAGAAATTTTTATGGCGGCAGGGCGCGTGGCCCCACCACGATATTCACTCGTTCAAGTTACAGCGACGGCTTAATCCAACAGGCTCAGCGGGTCTTCCATCAGGTTCGTCAGTGTATCTAAGAACTGTGCCCCATGTGCGCCGTCAACAGCACGGTGATCGCAGGACAGGCTGAGCGTCATCATCGGGCGAACGACGATTTCGCCGTTGATGGGCACGGCCCGCTCCGTGATGCGCCCCACAGCCAGGATTGCTGCCTGGGGTGGGTTCACGATGGCGTTGAAGTTATCAATGCCGAACATGCCTAAATTGCTAATGGTAAACGTGCCGCCCTGCAAGTCGGCGGGCTTCAGCTTGCCGTCCAGCGCCCGCGTCACGATTTCCTTGCGGCGTTGGGCCAGCGGCTTGATGCTGAGCGCATCTGCATGGTGGATGACCGGCACCAGCAAGCCCTGCTCAATGGCAACGGCCAGCCCCACATTCACGTCCTCGTTGAACACGACGCCTTCGCCGTTCCATTGGCCGTTAACGTAGGGGTGCTGCCGCAGGGACGCAGCCACCAGCTTCACCAGCAGGTCGGTGTAAGTGATTTTCACATCGGTGCGCTGCTTGAGGCCATTACGCCACGCAATCATTCCGCTCGCGTCAACTTCACGCTTGAGGTAGAAATGCGGGATGGTCTGCCAGCTTTCGGTGAGCCGCTCGGCCATGCGCCGCCACATCTGCCCGGTTTGCACCTCACGGCCATCGTCAACTGTAGTAGGTGTTGGACGGGTAAGCGCGGGCTGGCGTTCAATCACGGGCGGCGTGTCATTCAGCACATCCTCGGCAATCACCGCCCCGTCTGGGCCGCTGCCCGCCATCAGCGCGAGTTCAATGCCGCGTTCGCTGGCCAATCGGCGGGCCTTCGGAGAGGCCAATACCACACCATCTGGCACAGGCACGGATGCTCCGTTACCGTCGATGTAAGCCGCCACGTCCGCTTTAGTGACGCGCTTGCCCTTCGCCGGGACGTGCGCCACATCAACATTGTGGGCATCGGCCATGCGCTGCGCGACGGGCGTTGCGGTTTTGCCACCCTTGCCCCCGCCGTTAGATGAGGGCGCAGCCGCTCCATCAGGTTGAGGTGCCTTTGACGCCGCAGCAGCGGCGGGGGCACTTTCCCCCGGTGCCAGGATGTAAGCAATCACCTCACCGACGGGTACATCGTCACCCGCCTGGGCAGTGATGCCGCTCAGCGTGCCACTGGCGTTGGCCTCGACTTCGACAGTTGTTTTGTCCGTCTCAACTTCCATGATGGGGTCCCCCTTTTCGACGGAGTCCCCCTCGTGCTTGAGCCAGGCAATCAGGCGTCCCGTGTCTTGGGACATGCCCAATGCTGGCATGAATACGGATTCAGGCACAGCAATCTCTCCTAGTCAGTGCCGCTGCCGTTGGTGGCCACGGCATCACTAACTGGCATACCCGGACGCCCATGCGGGTGGATGCGGGTGTTGTTCCAGTGGGATTCTGTATCGCGCACGCTGGCCAACGGGCCGGTTGCAGCGTAATACTTGGCCCCCGTGACGAGCAGTTCTTCCGCCGGGAAGCGGCTGATGACCTCGCAGCCATCAGCGGTGACGATGAGTTCTTCTTCGATGCGGGCGGCAGACCAACCGTCAGAGGCAGGCCAGAAGGTTTCCAGCGCAAACACCATGCCCTCTTTAATTTCTTCAGGGTGATCGAAGGACACCATGCGGCTAAACACGGGCTTCTCCCAGATGGCCATGCCCAGGCCGTGCCCATATTGCAGCGCGAAGGCCGCTTCTTCGTTGGGGAAGCCAAATTCTTCAGCCTTCGGGAAGGCTTCGCCCACCACGTCAGCAGTCGTCACACCCGGTTTAATCAGGCTGATGGCATGATCCAGAATGTCACGACACTTGGCGTAGGCGTTCACCTGTGCCTGCGACGCGCTGCCCACTACGAACGTGCGATAGTAGCAAGTGCGGTAGCCCATGTAGCTGTGCAGGATGTCGAAGTAGGCCGGGTCGCCGGGGCGCAGCATCCGGTCACTGAACACATGCGGGTGCGGGCTGCACCGCTCACCGCTGATAGCGTTGACGCCTTCGACATACTCGCTGCCCATTTCGTACAGGCGCTTGCTGACGAGTGCAACCGCGTCACTCTCACGGAAGCCAGGCACCATCGCCCGGTACAGCTCATCGTAAACGGCGTCTACCATCGCAGCCGCCGTACTCAGCAGCGTGATTTCATCCACCGTCTTGACGAGGCGGGCATTCTGCATCATCTGCTGGCCGTCGATGATCTTCACGCCCAACGCTTGCAACGCAAACAGGATCGGCAGCTCAACGATGTCGATGGCAACCGGGTCGTTCTGGACGCCATGTTCTACCAGTTCGTCGTAAATCTTTTTGGCTACCGCCTGGGCGCGGCCTGTTTCAGGGGCAATCGCGCCGCGCAGCAGGGTTGGGTCCGGGCGGGAGCGGCCACCGCCCATCCATGAGCAGTAGATGTCGTGGTGCTTGGCCGCACTGCCGAAGTCCCACAGAATAGGTTCACCACCCTGCGGCAGCAGCGTAAAGCGGGACATCTTGTCCATCGCCCAGGTGCCGATGTGCGTGGCAGTGATGTAGCGCACGTTGGTCATATCGAAGCACAGCAGCGCCCCGGCTTCCGATTCGGCCAGAATGGACTTGATGCGGGCCAAACGCTGGGTGCGCAGGCGCTCAAAATTAACGCGCTCCTCCCAATCGACCCCCATGACACCGTGAGTTTGGGTTGGCATAGACATAAAGCAAGTCTCCTAAAAGAACGTAATTTACTGGCAATAAAGGGTTAAACGCGGTTGCAAAGCACCTTTGCCATCTCGAAAACGCGCTCAGCGTCCGGGACGGTGAGGTCTTCCAGGCTCGGTGAAAACGGAATCGGCACGTTCATCGCGCCCATGCGCTTAACCGGGGCGTCCAGGTAATAGAACGCGCCGTCGGCAATCACAGAGGCGATTTCGGCGGTGGTGCCGTACTGCTCGTAGCCCTCGTCAATAACGATGGCGCGGCTGGTCTTCTTGGCGGATTCGATAAAGGCGTCCCGGTCTAATGGGATGGTGGTGCGTGGGTCTATCACTTCGGCGCTGATGCCAATCTCGGCCAGCTTGTCCGCTGCGGCCAGCGCGACATCAACCATGCTGCTGGTTGCCGCCAGCGTGATGTCGGTGCCCTCGCGCTTGACATCTGCCACGCCTAGCGGAATGGTGTATTCACCTTCGGGCACTGGCCCCTTGATCGGGAAGCTGAGCTTATCCTCAAAGAAGACGACCGGGTTGTTGTCTCGGATGGCCGTTTTGAGCAGGCCCTTCGCGTCATACGGCGTAGACGGCACGATCACCTTCAACCCCGGAATGTGGCTCATCCAGGCGTGCAGGCTCTGGCTGTGCTGCGCGGCACTGCGACGGGTCGCGCCCAGTGTCGTCCGCATAACCATTGGCACGCTTAGCTTACCGCCAGACATATAGTGAATCTTGGCGGCCTGGTTAACCATCTGGTCCATCGTCAGCGTGAGGAAGTCGCCGAACATGATGTCAACGACAGGGCGCATCCCGGTCATGGCAGCCCCTACACACATCCCGGTGATGCCCGCCTCACTGATAGGCGAGTCGATCACGCGGTCGGTACCGAACTCATCAGATAGGCCAGCCAGCACCTTAAACGGCGTTCCCGCCTCGGCCACGTCTTCACCAATGATGAAAACGTGCTTATCACGGCGCATTTCCTCAGCCAGTGCCTCGTTGACGGCCTGGGCAAAGCTAATTTCTCTTACGGGTGCTTTAGTCGGCGAAGACATGCAGGCCAACCTCCTCTTGTGCGGGGTAGGGCGCGTCTAAAGCAAAGTTCACGGCCCCCTTCACCTCGTCCTCTACCTGGGCCGTGATGCCGTCCAGTAGGCCCTGGTC